>NZ_JBSTYQ010000015.1:0-145712 GCF_054052385.1 Aeromonas sp. 25-AL00135
GTGGAACCACCTGATCCCATGCCGAACTCAGAAGTGAAACGCGGTAGCGCCGATGGTAGTGTGGCATTCGCCATGCGAGAGTAGGACACTGTCAGGCACCTATTTAGAAGAGGCCTCCCATTCGGGAGGCCTTTTTGCATTTCTGCGTTCCAAAAATCTGCCATGCCACCGGGATTTTAGTAAAAGTGCTGGGCTATCAAGGGATTGCCCGTTACTCTTTAGCCGTTGCCGATTAACACGTGATGCTGCCAGCGAGGTATTGATGGCTACGTTGAAGGAAATTGCACAGGAAGCGGGGGTTTCTCTCGCCACGGTATCCCGGGTACTGAACGAGGATCCCAGCCTGAGCGTCAAGGAAGAGACCAAGCAGCGGATCTTCGAGATTGCCGAACGGCTGGAGTACAAGACCAGCAGCGCCCGCAAGGGGGTACACAAGAGCAAGCTGCACTTTCTGGTGGTCTATGCCTATCCCCAGAGTACCGAGGTCAACGACCCTTACTATCTCGCTATCCGTTATGGTATCGAGACCCAGAGTGCCCGCCTCAATATCGAACTGACCCATCTCTACAACTGCGGTGAAGGGCGCGAACTGAGCGCCGTGGATGGCATTCTGGTGGTCGGTACCCTCACAGCCGAGCGTCTCGTCCAGCTAAGGGCTTGTTCCAGCCAGCTGGTGTTTGTCGACTGCCGTTCACAGGGAGAGTTCGACTCGGTCGATGTGGATCTCGCCCTGATCAGCCAGCAGGTAGTCGATTACTTCATCGCGCAGGGGCACCAGCGTATCGGTTATATCGGTGGCCAGGATGAGAATCCGGATCTGCGCGAACTGGCCTTCCGGGATTATGGCCAGCGGCTGGGGGTGGTGCAGGAGAGCGACCTCTATCGTGGAGATTTCTCCAGCGCTTCCGGCTACCAGTTGGCGAAGGAGATGCTGGCAGGGGATTGGCCCAAGGCGCTGTTCGTTGCCTCCGACTCCATCGCCATTGGCGTGCTGCGTGCCATTCATGAGAAGGGACTGGCGATTCCCCAGCAAATTGAGCTTATCAGCGTCAACGATATTCCAACCGCCAAGTTCACCTTCCCGCCGCTCTCTACAGTGCGGATCCACTCCGAGTTGATGGGCTCCCAGGGGGTCAATTTGCTGGTTGAGCGGCTGCGAGACGAGCGGGATATTCCCCTTCGGGTGCTGGTACCGAGCAAGTTGACCCTGCGTGGCACCACTCGCTGATTTTAGTAAAAAATTCTGCTTTTTAGTCGCGCCATCTTGCGGTGGTGCGACACCTCTCCCAAGCAAACCTCTTTCCCATATCATCCAGTAACTTCATATCATATTGTTTTATAATTGATTTTATTGCTAATCAGCCAACTCTTATCAACATCCATGCCACTCATCCATATCTTGCCCTCCTTTATCTCCCGCTTCTGATCTCGCTCACAAAACCATCTGTTCATTGTGATCAGGTTAAAACTTTACCAACCTAAAGCTGATATTTAGTAAATGTTTATCTAGAGTTTACCCAGTTAACGTTGCCTTGTTCCGGGAGGACATGTGAATAACTGGGAAAACGTCCAATTCGTTGGTGAAAACAGGCTGGCCCCGCGTGCCTACTTCTTCTCTTATGCCGACCACGTGCTGGCGGCCACCATGCAGCGCGAGCTGAGCCGCCGTTTTCTGAGCCTTGGCGGCCAGTGGCAGTTCCACTACTTCGACCACCCCCTGCAGGTGCCGGAGGCCTTCTATCACAGCCCCATGAGCGAGTGGGGCCAGATCACCGTGCCCAACATGTGGCAGATGGAAGGGCACGGCCAGCTGCAGTACACCGACGAAGGCTTTCCCTTCCCCATCGACGTGCCCTTCGTGCCGACCAACAACCCCACCGGCGCCTATCAGCGCAGCTTCACGCTGAGCCCGGCCTGGGATGGGGAGCAGGTGATCATCAAGTTTGACGGGGTAGAAACCTACTTCGAGGTCTATGTGAACGGCCACTATGTCGGCTTCAGCAAGGGGAGCCGCCTCACCGCCGAGTTCGATATCAGTGCCTACGCCAAGGTTGGCGAGAACCTGCTGTCGGTGCGGGTGATGCAGTGGGCTGACTCCACCTATATCGAAGATCAGGACATGTGGTGGATGGCGGGGATCTTCCGCGACGTCTACCTGGTGGGCAAACCGGCCGCCCATGTGCAGGACTTCTTCATCCGCACCGCGCTGGCTGATGATAACCAGAGCGCTACCCTGAGCTGCGATATCCAGCTGGAAAATCTGGGGTCGGCTGCCCGAGATCACCGTCTGGTCTGGTCGCTGCTGGATCAGGGTAGCGAGATCGCCAGCGGCTCGCTCGACCATCTCGCCATCGACGGCAAGTGTGACTGCCGCTTCACGCTGGATCTGGCCAACCCCCATCTGTGGAGCGCCGAAGATCCTTACCTCTATCAGCTGCAACTCTCCCTCTACAACGGTCAGGGCGAGCTGCTGGAAGTGATCCCGCAGCGGGTCGGGGTGCGTGAAATCAAGGTCAAGGATGGCCTCTTCTACGTCAACGGCCACTACCTCAAGCTGCACGGGGTGAACCGCCACGACAACGACCACCTCAAGAGCCGCGCGGTCGGCATGGATCGGGTGGAGCGCGATATCGTGCTGATGAAGCAGCACAACCTCAATTCGGTGCGCACTGCCCACTACCCGAACGACCCGCGCTTCTACGAGCTGTGCGACCAGTACGGCCTGTTCGTGATGGCGGAGACCGACGTGGAGACCCACGGTTTTGCCAACGTTGGCGATCTCAGCCGCATCACCGATGACCCCTTCTGGGAGCCGGTGTTCGTGGATCGCATCGAGCGCCACGTGCACGCCCAGAAGAACCACCCCTCCATCATCATCTGGTCGCTCGGCAACGAGTCCGGCTACGGCTGCAACATCAGAGCCATGTACCAGCGCTGCAAGGCGATCGACCCGACCCGGCTGGTGCATTACGAAGAGGATCGCGATGCCGAGGTGGTGGATGTGGTGAGCACCATGTATTCGCGCGTCTCCCAGATGAACTGCTTCGGCGAGTTCCCGATGGAGAAGCCGCGCATCCTCTGCGAGTACGCCCACGCCATGGGCAACGGCCCGGGTGGCCTCAGCGAATATCAGCAGGTGTTCGACCGTCATCCCCACATTCAAGGCCACTACATCTGGGAGTGGTGCGATCACGGCATTCTGGATCAGGACGAGCAGGGACGCCCCGTTTACAAGTACGGCGGCGACTACGGCGACTACCCCAACAACTACAACTTCTGCATGGATGGCCTCATCTATCCGGATCAAACCCCGGGGCCGGGCCTGCGCGAATACAAACAGGTGATCTGCCCGGTCAAGGTGCGGGCTCTGGATCTGGCGAGCGGCAAGCTGGCAGTGGAAAACCGCTACTGGTTCTCCACTCTCGACGACATCCGCCTACTGGTCGAAGTGAAGGCCGAGGGCGAACTGCTGGCCAGCCAGCAAATCCGGTTGGAAGGGATTGCCCCCGGTGCCACCACAGAGCTGCAACTCGAATTGCCCACGCTCGATGGGCGGGAAACCTTCGTCCAGCTGCGGGTCATCAAGGCCACCGCCACCCGCTACAGCGCGGCGGAGCACGAGCTGGGCCAGTACCAGTTCCGGCTGAAAGAGTCGACTCGCCAGCTGCAGCCCTTTGCCAATCCCAACGCCACTCCGTTGCAGATTGCCGACGAGCGGCTCGCGCTGACCTTGAGCGGCAGCGGCTTCGCCCTGCGCTTCTCGCGCCTCGACGGCAAGCTGGTGAGCTGGCAGCAGGATGGCAATGAGCTTATCGAGCGGGTGCCGCGTCTTACCTTCTTCAAGCCGATGATCGACAACCACAAGCAGGAGTACGAGAGCCTGTGGCACCCGAACCACCTGCAGATCATGCAGGAGCACTTCCGCACTCTGAGCTGGCGCCAGCTGGGTGAGGCGGTCGAGGTGACGGTCGAGAGCCTGATCGCGCCGCCGGTGTTCGACTTCGGCATGCGCTGCCGCTACGTCTACACCCTGAGCCCGAACGGTCAGCTGCACGTGGCACTGTCCGGTCAGCCCTACGGCGGTTATGACGACATCATCCCCAAGATCGGCTTCGAGCTGGGCATTCGTCAGGATCTCGACCGGGTGCACTACTACGGCATGGGGCCGGGCGAAAACTATCAGGACAGCCGCCAGAGCAACTGGATCGACAGCTTCCAGAGCACTGTGGGCGAGATGTGGGAGCACTACCCCTTCCCGCAGGACAACGGCAACCGCCAGCAGGTGCGCTGGGCGACCCTGACCAACCGTCACGGCGCCGGTCTCTACGTGCGACCCGATGCCCCCATCAACCTGAGCGTCTGGCCCTACAGCTGGGAGCATATCCACGCGGCGCAGCACATCAACGAGCTGGAACCGAGCGGTTATCTCACCCTCAATCTGGATCACAAGGTACTGGGGCTCGGCTCCAACTCCTGGGGCTCCGAGGTGCTGGACTCCTGGCGGGTGCGCTTCGAGCCATTCAGCTTCGGCCTGACCCTGCTGCCCATCGCCCGTGGCAACCTCAATCCGGCTGCGCTGGCCGGGCTCGATCTCACCATCAACGGCGGGAGGAACCTCGCATGATCACCCTGGACAACCTGACCCTGTTCAAAAACATCTACCGGGAGGGCAAGAAGTGGGGCCGCTGCGTGGAGGCCATCAACAACCTGCCGAACCTCAAGCCCGGCATCTGCCACTCCATCGGTGACTCCCTCACCTACCGCTTGCAGGAGGGGGCCAGCCCGGCCACCTCACTGTTCGAGGGGCAGCGCCGCTACTTCGACGTCCATTACTACCTGGAAGGAGCAGAGACGGTGGAGTGGGCCCCCAAATCGGAGCTGGCGGTCGAGCAGGCTTATGACGACACCACCGACCGCGAGTGGCTGGCCGGTGAGGTGCGTGAGCGCCAGCAGGTGGGCAACGGGCAGGTGGTGATCTTCGAGAACGACGAGGCTTACCGTTTCGTCGGCGACGGGCCGGTGCGCAAGGTGATCATCAAGGTCACCGTCGAAGGCGGCTACTTCAAGAACAAATAACAAGCCGCCGATTCTGCACTGATAAAAGCCGGAAGGGCGGGGCTCACCCTACAACCCATGCCCCGCTCTTTCGCGGCAATAACTACAGGTCTGGAGATGCACCATGTCTGATTCCAAACGCAATACGATAGGCAAGTTTGGTCTGCTGTCGCTCACCTTCGCGGCGGTATTCAGCTTCAACAACGTCATCAACAACAACATCGAGATCGGTCTGGCCTCGGCCCCGATGTTCTTTCTGGCCACCATTTTCTACTTCATTCCGTTTTGCCTGATCATTGCGGAATTTGTGTCACTGAATAAGAACTCCGAAGCGGGGGTGTATGCCTGGGTGAAGAGTTCCCTCGGCGGTCGCTGGGCCTTTATCTCCGCCTACACCTACTGGTTCGTGAACCTCTTCTTCTTCACCTCCTTGCTGCCGAGGGTCATCGCCTACGCCTCCTATGCCTTTCTCGGCTACGAGTACATTCTCACTCCGGTGGCGACCACGGCATTGAGCATGGTGCTGTTTGCCTTTGCCACCTACGTCTCCACCAACGGCGCCAAGATGCTCGGCCCCATCACCTCGGTGACCTCGTCCCTGATGCTGCTGCTGACCCTCTCCTACATTCTGCTGGCGGGTGCGGCACTGGTGGGTGGCGTGCAACCGGCTGACCCCATCACGGTAGAGGCCATGGTCCCCGATTTCAGCTGGGCCTTCCTCGGCATCACAACCTGGATCTTTATGGCAGCCGGTGGCGCCGAGTCGGTGGCGGTCTACGTCAATGACGTGAAAGGTGGCTCCAAGTCCTTCGTGAAGGTGATCATCGTCGCCGGGATCTTTATCGGCGTGCTCTACTCCATTGCATCGCTGTTGATCAACGTGTTCGTCCACAGCGACACCCTGAAATACACCGGCGGCTCGGTGCAGGTGTTCGAGGGGCTGGCAGCCTACTTCGGCCTGCCGGAGATCCTGATGAACCGCTTCGTCGGGCTGGTCTCCTTCACCGCCATGTTCGGCTCCCTGCTGATGTGGACCGCGACCCCGGTGAAAATCTTCTTCTCCGAGATCCCGGCCGGTATCTTCGGCAAGAAGACGGTCGAGCTGAACGAGAACGGCGTGCCCGCTCGCGCAGCCTGGATCCAGTACCTCATCGTGCTGCCGCTGATGGTGATCCCGACTCTGGGCTCCAACACCGCGCAGGATCTGATGAACACCGTCATCAACATGACCGCCGCCGCTTCCATGCTGCCGCCGCTGTTCATCATGCTGGCCTACCTCAATCTGCGGCTGAAGCTCGACCACCTGCCGCGGGAGTTCAGGATGGGTTCGCGCACCACCGGTATCGCCGTGGTGTCGGTGCTGATCGCCATTTTCTCGGTGGGCTTCCTCGCCTCCACCTTCCCGACCGGTGCCGACATCATGACCATCATCTTCTACAACGTCGGCGGGATCGTGATCTTCCTTGGCTTCGCCTGGTGGAAATACAACAGATACGAGGCCTCCCTCAGCGCCGAAGCGCGTGCCAAAGAGGCCCAGCCGACAGCACAGGTTGCCATGCAGACGCCATAGGCACGGCATTGAATCCCAATCAAACCGGGTGGCCGTTGGCCACCCGCAAACCGTTGAACCAGAAAAGGAAAAGAGCATGAGCGAGACGATCGAGTTTGCCGAATTCAAGCGGGTCGAGATGAAGGTGGGCAAGGTGCTGGAGGTGGTGCGTCACCCCGGGGCCGACAAACTCTACATCGTCCAGATCGACGTGGGTGGCGAGCGGCCGCTGCAGACCGTCACCAGTCTGGTGCCTTACTACAGCGAAGAGGAGCTGATGGGCAGCGAGGTGGTGGTGCTGACCAACCTCAAGCCCACCAAGATGCGCGGCGAGCGATCCGAGTGCATGTTGCTGTGCGCTGAGACCCCGGACGAGAGCCAGAGCGTGCTGTTGCAACCGCGGGTGCCGATGGCGCCGGGCACTCCGATCGTCTGAATGGTATTGCGAGCCGGTGCGGGAGACGGTACCGGTTCAGCAACGAGGCCGTGCACGCGGCCCGATCATAACAAGAGAGTAAAGCGCGGGGCCGACAGACCCTTGCCGAACACATCACAGAGTCACCGCGTTACCCGCAGGGAGCGCGAGTCCACTGGAGGACACCATGTCTGAATCCGTACGCGGCACCATAGGCAAGTTTGCCCTGTTGTCGATGACCTTTGCCGCCGTGTTCAACGTGCGTAACATCGTCAACAACAATATCGAGCTGGGGCTCAGCTCCGCCCCTATCTTCCTGCTGGCGACCATCGTCTACTTCATCCCGTTCGTCTTCATCATCGCCGAGTTCGTCTCGGCCAACAAAAACTCCGAGTCGGGGATGTACGACTGGCTGAAAAAGCCGCTCGGCACCCGGATGGCCTATCTGGGGTCGTTTCTCTACTGGTTCGTGAACCTGTTCTGGTTCGTCTCCCTGCTGCCCAACGTCATCGCCTACGCCTCCTACGCCATGCTGGGCTATGAGTACAGCTTCTCGCCCATGGTCACCTCGATCATCTCCATCGTGCTGTTTGCGGCGGCGACCCACATCTCCACCAAGGGGGCGAGCTGGCTTGGCAAGATTGCCGAGATCGTGGCCTACGGGGTGTTTGCCCTGTTCGCCATCTATGTGCTGGGTGCCCTGATGGCTCTGAGTGGCGATCATGTGCCGGCCCAGCCCATCACGCTAGAGGCGATGACTCCCACCGTCAACTGGGCGACCCTCGGCATCATGTGCTGGATCTTCCAGGCGGCGGGCGGTGCCGAGACCGCCGCGGCCTACCTCAATGACGTGAAGGGCGGCCAGAAGTCCTTCATCAAGGTGATCATCAGTGCGGGTATCGTCATCGGTGCCATGTATGCGGTCGGTTCCCTGTTGGTGAACGTGTTCGTGCCGCGCGAGAGCCTCACCTATGCCGGCGGCATGGTGGAGATCTTCACCGGCATGGCCCAGTACTTCGGGCTCTCCGAGGCACTGGTGGGCCGCTTCGTCGGCGTGGTGCTGTTTATCGCCATGTTCGGTTCCATGATGATGTGGACCTCGGCGCCGGTGAAGATCCACTTCTCCGAGATCCCGCAGGGGGTTTACGGCGAGAAGACCACCCAGCTCAACGAGCACGGCGTGCCGGTGCGCGCCGCCTGGTGGCAGTTTGTCTTCGTGTTCGCGATGCTGGTGGTCAACGGCTTCGGCTCCGAGTCGGTGCAGCAGATGATGAACACCGCCATCAACCTCACCGCCGGCACCGCCATGTTGCCGCCGATCTTCATCATGGTGGCCTACTTCGTGTTCCGCTGGAAACATGACGACACCCCCCGCGACTTCCGCATGGGGTCGCGCAAGTTCGGGATGGGCGTGGTGTCGGTGCTGATCGCCATCTTCGTGGTGAGCATGAGTGCCTCCGCCTTCCCGGCCGGGGTGGATCTGGTGCGCGCCTTCTTTATCAACGTCTTTATGACCGCGGTCTTCTCGGCGCTGGCCTACTGGTGGATCTCCCGCTTCGAGAAGCGGCAGACCCGCAAGCTCGCCGGCAATGAGAAGAAAAGCGGCAACGGCACGCTGGCCAGCCAGCGCTGATCGGCTGAGTGAAAAAACGGAACGGGCGGCCTTGGTCGCCCGTTTTTTTATCCATTTAGCTCCGGTTTGGCGCTATCTGGCCGCGGGTCATCAACTTCCGTTATTCGACAAAGCAAAGGCGTTAAGCATTGATGAACAATTAACCGCAGCACAACGTTGCGCCTCTCCGTTATCGGGGTAAGCTGGAGGTTCGTTTTAGCGGGAGGTGCCAGACATCTCCCGCTCTGTTTCTTGTCCTCCCCAATCCTGACTGCCGCCATGGCTGCAGGATGCCCTTCTGATGGAGACCTTTCGTGCGTCTGGATCCCTTTACTGTTGTGCTGATTGCGGTGGTCACCCTGGCCTCCCTCTTTCCCTGCGCGGGGCAGACAGCCGTCTGGTTCGGTCTGCTGACCAAGCTGGCGGTGGCGCTCCTGTTCTTCATGCATGGCGCCAAGCTGTCGCGCCAGAACCTGCTGGCGGGGCTGGGCCACTGGCGGCTGCATCTGGTGGTGATGCTCAGCACCTTCGTGCTGTTTCCGCTGCTCGGGCTGCTGCTCACTCCGCTGGTACCGAGCTGGTTGAGCCCGGCTATCTACCTCGGCTTCCTCTATCTCTGCGCTTTGCCAGCCACCGTGCAGTCGGCTATCGCCTTTACCTCGATGGCGGGGGGCAATGTGTCGGCGGCGGTGTGCAGCGCCTCGGCCTCCAGCATCCTCGGCATCTTCCTCTCGCCGGTGCTGGTGGGGATGATGATCCACGTGCAGGGGGAGGGGATCGACACCTGGCACTCCATCCAGTCCATCATGATGCAGCTGATGCTGCCGTTCGTGGTCGGCCACCTGTCGCGTCCGCTCATTGGTCGCTGGGTCGATAGCCACCGCCCGCTCATCGGCAAGCTGGATCAGAGCTCCATCCTGCTGGTGGTCTACGTCGCCTTCAGCGAGGCGGTGGTGCAGGGGATTTGGCGTCAAGTAAGTTGGTACGATCTGGCCAGTATTGTGCTGCTGAGCTGCGTCTTGCTGGCGCTGGTGCTCAGCTGGAACGTCTGGATCAGCCGTCGCCTCGGCTTCGACAAGGCAGACGAGATCACCATCGTTTTCTGCGGCTCGAAAAAGAGTCTGGCCAACGGGGTACCGATGGCCAACGTCATGTTCTCGGCCGCCAGCGTCGGGGTGATGGTGCTGCCGCTGATGATCTTCCACCAGATCCAGCTGATGGTCTGCGCCGTGCTGGCGCGCCGCTATCACGAGCAGGGGCATTGATACTCGCGCCGTTTTGACAGCCATAACAAGAGGGAGGCCCGTTGGCCTCCCTCTTCTCATCTGCATGCCGACCGGCGTGCTAGCGTTTGCGCCAGACGGTCAGCTGCGCCACCGTATGCTGGTATTTGCGGGCGGTCTCGCGGATGACGAAGGGCACATCCCGGGGCGGGCAGTGCTCCTCGAACTCCGCCGCCAGCAGCCGTTGCAGCGCCTGATAGGTGGTAAGCGCCTCGCCGTTTTCACGAATGCCGCCGAGCCAGTTGGCGGGCGGAGTATATTCCGCCAGCCAGGTATAGGGGCTGGTGAGCACAAGCAGGCCACCGCTGCGCAGTCGGGGTGCGATATCCCGCAGGAAGCGGGCGGGCTCCCGCAGTCGGTCGATGAGGTTGGAGGCGAGCACCAGATCGTAGTGGTCATATTTGGGCTTGAGGTTGCAGGCATCCCCCTGACTGAAGTGGATGCGCTCAGCCTGACTCGCCCCCAATCCGTGGCTCGACAGGCGTGCCTCGCAATACTCCACCAGTTCACCCTCCAGCGGAATGGCGTAGCGGAAGCTGTCCTGGCTGGCGAGGGCCAGCGCCACATCGATGAAGCGGGCCGAGTAGTCCACCCCGTCCACATGCTGGAAGTGGCGAGCCAGTTCGAAGCTGGCGCGGCCGGTGGCACAGCCGATATCCAGCGCCCGCTGGTGGTTGCTGCACAGCTCGCCTGCAAGATCAGCAAGCGTCTTGGCGTAGTTGGCTACCCCGAAGTGGCTCGGGCCGTACTGGAAGTCGAGGTACTGAGCGACGAGCGTGTCGGTTTCATAGGGATTCACGATAACGGGTTCCTGATAACGGGAGACCAGATAGCGGAAACCCGCATGCTGGAAGAAGTGACGCCGGAAGGCGTAACGGGATGATTTGAGCGCTTCGTTGCCCGTGCTGATCCAGCTGCCACCCTTGATCAGGGTGTGCTTGCCATCAAAGGTGGGGGTGGAGAAGTCGTCGTAGAGCGGGTGGATTTTAAAGCCGTCAAAACCATCGATGGCGGTGCTGGTCCACTGCCAGACATTGCCCACCAGATCGAAGAACTCCCCTTGCGGGCAGGCATCCACCGGGCAGGAGGAGGCAAAACGGGCCAGATTGATATTGCCGGGGGCCTGTGTCCAGTCCGGCTGATCGCCGGGAACTTGCTCGCGCAGCAGCATCCATTCCGCCTCGCTCGGCAGCTGGATGGGGAGTCCGGTCCGGGCCGCCTGCCAGCGACAGAAGGCAGCCGCCTCCAGCTGGTTTACCTCGACTGGCCAGTCCCAGGGCATAGGGACCTGCTCGGTCATCAGCCGCAGCTGCAGTTGTTCGGGCTTGGTAGAATCACCCACCCAGAAGGTGGGCATCTGCGCCTTGGCATACTGACACCAACCCCAGCCTTCCTCATCCCACCACTGTTGCTGGCCGTAGCCGCCCGCCTGGACGAAGGCGAGGTACTCGGCATTGCTTACCAGCATGCGGCTGGCCTGAAACGGGACCAGCTCGATCTGGCGCTCGCCATATTCGTTGTCCCAGCCGTAGGTGGCGTCCCGCTTGCCAAGGCGCACCTTGCCGCCGGCCACCGGCAGCAGGCTGTTGGCTGGCACCAGGTCAATGCGGTGGCGGGCTTCGGGGCAGGCGGGCCAATAAGGCTGCGGCCGCACCCAGGCGAGCGGCAACTGGCGGATCAGCACACTGGAGGTCTCGAGGTGGATGCGCTCGTGCTCTATCCCCATCAGGATCACCCAGGCCGGGCTCTGCCAGTCGATGGGCAGGGTGAGCGGCATCTGGCGGATGAAGTCGCACACCAGCGAACGGACTTTGGCCCGATAGCTGCGCAGCTCGGTGACCTTGGGCCAGTCGTAGTGGGTTTCGTCCAGATCATCCCAGCTCATCTCGTCCACCCCGATGGCGACCATGGCCTCGATGCGGGCATCCAGCCGCTGATCGATCAGGCGCGCCGCCAGCAGCTTGTTGATGAAGAAGGCAGCGGTGTGGCCGTAGTAGAAGATGAGCGGGTGGCGCAGGGGGATCGCCTTGTTGAACCAGGCCCGCTCATCGGCCAGACAGTCGAACAGCGAGTCGTAGAGATCGAAGGTCTGGCAGAAGTAGGCGAGCAGCTCGCGCCGTTTCTGCTCGGGATCGCTGCCGGTCAGCAACGGGGGGCGAGTCGGTTCCGGCAGACCGGTGGCGGTGGCATAGAGAGGGCTTGCTTGGGTCACGCTCTGACTCCTTGTTGGCAGTGAAGACTGACAAGACAGTGGTAATGACATTACCGCAATGGAGAGCTTGGTACGCACGAAGTACCACTATTGGCTCAACAGACCGGCAGGACAATTAAAAACTTCCACGGGCTGTCAGCATAGTGACCGGCAGGACGACCCGCCAATCAGCCACAATCATATCCGTTCGAGAATGGTTATTTTCACCAAAATATGGTCTAAATGGCTCTCTTGATTCTTCTGTCTGTTCTGGTTGAAATGGTTATTTCCTTTTGAATCATTAGGTTAATTTTTGGCTCACGCTTTGCAGAGCATGAAAACCAATTGGCCCTGGATGGCCAACACATAAGGAGGAGAGTAGCGATGAAATGGATGATGGTTGTCATGTTGATGGCAGGGCTCAGTGGTTGTCACTGGCTGGATCAGACCAGAGTGACCGGAACGGGAGCTGTGGTCGAGCGCCAGCAGGCGCTTGGTGACGGGGTGACCCGGGTGCTGGCGGGGGTGCCTGCCACCCTCCATCTGGTTGCGGGGGAGCCGCGCGGTATCCTGATCAAGGGGCAGGAGAACCTGCTGCCCTATCTGGAGCTGACCGAGAGCGGCGACAAGCTGGAGATCGAGGTGAAGGAGGGTTACCGGCTCGATCCTACCGAGCCGCTGGAGCTGACCATCACCTTGCCGGTGTTGAACGAACTGGCATTGGCCGGGACCGGCAACGGCGATCTGAGCGGCTTCAAGGGGGATTCGTTGGTGCTGTCGGTGGCCGGTACCGGTGACATCGTCGCCAGTCAGCTGGAGCTGAAACGGCTGGAAGGGAATATTGCTGGCACCGGCAGTCTGGAGCTGGGCAGCGGTTCGGCACAGGCCATCGAGCTGAACATTGCCGGTGCTGGCGATGTGCTCGGGAGCGGGATGCGCGGCAACGAGGTAGAGGTCAATATCGCCGGCAGCGGTGATGTGGCGGTGCGGGCGCAGGAGACGCTGAAAGTCGGCATCGCCGGTTCAGGCAACATCGCCTACTGGGGCGATCCCAAGGTGGAGCAGCAGATCGCAGGCTCCGGCGGAGTGACACGAGCGGGCAGCTGAAGCCAACCGATCACCACAACTGAAACAGGCCCGCAACGGGCCTGTGTTGATCAGAGGTGGCGGGCGTGAAAGCGCAGGTGCGCCTCGATAAAGCTCGCCACGAAGTAGTAGCTGTGGTCATAGCCCTCGTGGCGGTTGAGCTCCAGCGGCCACTCCTTGCTGGCGGCAACTTCGGCCAGCGCATCGATATGCAACTGCTCGGCGAGGAAGGGATCATCCAGCCCCACATCTACCAAGGTCGGTAGCGGTGTAACCGGCTGGTGGCGCAGCAGCTGGCAGGCATCCCACTCCTGCCACAGCAGAGGATTGCTGCCGAGGTAGGCGCCGAGCGCCTTCTGGCCCCAGGGGCAGCGGCTCGGGTGGCAGATCGGGCTGAACGCCGACACCGAGCGATAGCGACTGGGTTCTCGCAACGCGGCGATCAGCGCTCCGTGACCGCCCATGGAGTGGCCACTGATGGCGCGTCGGGTCGAGACCGGGAAGTGGGTCTCGATCAAGTCAGGCAGCTCGCGGGTGACGTAGTCATACATCTGGTAGTGCGCCTGCCAGGGGCTCTGGCTGGCATTGACGTAAAAGCCTGCTCCCATGCCGAGGTCATAACCGGGATCGTCGGCTACGCCGTCGCCGCGGGGGCTGGTGTCCGGCGCCACCAGGGCGATGCCGAGCTCGGCGGCAATGCGCTGGGCACCCGCCTTCTGCATGAAGTTTTCATCGGTGCAGGTGAGGCCGCTGAGCCAGTAGAGCACGGGCACCTTCTGGCCGGTGAGGGCCTGAGGCGGCAGATAGATGGCAAAATTCATCTCGCAGCCGAGCACGCTGGCGCTGTGGCGATAGCGCTTGTGCCAGCCGCCGAAGCTCTTGTTGCTGCTGATAATCTCCAGATTCATCGAAGGACTCCTGCACCCCGCTCGCAGTGGCGGGCGGGGTGATCATGCTCAGTAGTGGATGACGGTGCGGATGCTCTTGCCTTGGTGCATCAGATCGAATGCGTCGTTGATCTGCTCAAGCCCCATGGTGTGGGTGATGAAGTCATCGAGGCGGAACTCGCCCTGCATGTAGCGCTGCACATAGCTCGGCAGTTCGCTGCGACCGCGAACCCCGCCGAAGGCGCTGCCGCGCCAGACCCGACCGGTCACCAGCTGGAACGGACGGGTGCTGATCTCCTGACCCGCTCCGGCGACGCCGATAATGACCGATTCACCCCACCCCTTGTGGCAGCACTCCAGCGCCGCACGCATTACCTTGACGTTGCCGATGCACTCGAAGGAGAAGTCGACGCCGCCGTCGGTCAGCTCGACGATCACCTCCTGAATCGGTTTGTCGTAGTCGTTCGGGTTGATGCAGTCGGTGGCGCCCAGCTTGCGGGCCAGTTCGAATTTGCTCTCGTTGATATCGATGGCGATGATGCGACCGGCCTTGGCCAGACGGGCACCGATCACTGCGGAGAGGCCGATGCCACCCAGCCCGAAGATGGCGACGCTCTCACCTTCCTTCACCTTGGCGGTGTTCATCACGGCGCCGATGCCGGTGGTGACGCCGCAGCCGAGCAGGCAGACCTCTTCCAGCGGGGCGGCCGGGTCCACCCTGGCGATGGAGATCTCCGGCAGTACCGTGTATTCGCTGAAGGTGGAGGTGCCCATGTAGTGATAGATGGGCTGGCCATCTTTCGAGAAGCGGGTGGTGCCGTCCGGCATCAGCCCCTTGCCCTGGGTGCTGCGGATCTTCTGGCAGAGGTTGGTCTTGCCGGATTTGCAGAATTTGCACTCGCCGCACTCGGGGGTGTAGAGCGGGATCACATGATCCCCCACTTTGACGCTGGTGACGCCCTCGCCGACCGATTCGACGATGCCGCCCCCCTCGTGACCGAGAATGCAGGGGAAGACCCCTTCCGGATCCTCACCGGAGAGAGTGAAGGCATCGGTATGGCAGACGCCGGTGGCGACGATGCGCACCCGCACCTCGCCCGCTTGTGGCGGCATGACTTCCACCTCTTCGATGGAGAGGGGCTGACCCGGGCCCCAGGCGATGGCGGCTTTACACTTGATGCTTTGAACCTGTGCCATGAATGACATCCTTCTTGTTGAGCAGGGTGAACAGAGATGAGTTCGGACATTCAGTGTAGTTTCCCGCTGATTTGGTGATAATGAGGGCAAATCTCAAATCACTTTTACACACAGGTAATAATGTTCGGCTGGGAAGGGATCTGTGAGTTTGTCAGCGTGGCGGAGCAGGGGGGCTTTACCCCGGCGGCGCGCAAGCTGGGGGTGTCGGTGGCGCAAGTGAGCCGTCAGGTGGCACAGTTGGAGGATCGGCTGCAGGCCAAGCTGCTGCTGCGCACCACCCGTCAGGTGCGGCTCACCGAGCTTGGCGAGATCTACTATCGCCACTGCCGTCAGCTGCTCGACAACCTCTACGAAGCGGAGCTGGCGGTGGGGCGTCATCAGGCGGTGCCGCAAGGCACCCTGCGCATCACGGCCCCAGTCTCCTACGGCGAGAGCCGCATCGCCCCGCTGGTGAACGACTTCATGGTGCGTTTCCCCCAGCTGGAGGTGACCCTCAACCTCACCAACCAGCTGCTGGATTTGGTGCACGAAGGCTACGATCTGGCGCTGCGGCTCGGCCATCTCAAGGATTCGACGCTGGTGGCGCGCAAGCTGGCACAGCGGGTGCCCTATGTCTGCGCCTCACCGGCTTACACCGCCCGCCACGGCATGCCCAACAGCCTCTCCGAGCTGACTCGCCACACCTGTCTGGTGGGCAACAGCGACGAGTGGCACTTCACTCTGGACGGTCGCCCCCACAGCGTGCGGGTGCGTGGCTTGCTGCAGTGCAACAGTGGCCACGCCCTGCTGGATGCGGCGCTCAAGGGGATCGGCATTATCCAGCTGCCGGACTACTACGTGAGCGACCATCTGGCCCGAGGCGAATTGATCGAGCTGCTGCCCGAACTGCGGGCTCCGGCCGAGGGGATCTGGGCCCTCTATCCCCACAACCGCCACCTCTCCCCCAAGGTGCGACTGCTGGTGGATTATCTGGCCGAGCGGCTGAGCGACCCGCACCAACCGGCGCTGGTGATGCCGATAGGCTAGGGCTTCTCTTGCTCGTTGGCTTACAGGCGTCAAACCCCATGGCCTGAAAATAAAAGAGCCCTTGAGGAATCAAGGGCTCTTTTGCAGGTAACAACCGGATAGTCAGCGATCCATCACTCGATGTTCTGAATTTGCTCGCGCATCTGCTCGATGAGGACTTTCAGCTCGACGGCGGACTGGGTCACTTCGGCGTTGATCGACTTTGAACCAAGCGTGTTCGACTCGCGGTTGAACTCCTGCATCATAAAGTCGAGACGACGGCCGCAGGCGCCACCCTTCTTCATGATCTTGTTGGTCTCGCTGATGTGCATCTCCAGACGATCCAGCTCTTCGGCTACGTCGATCTTCTGGGCCAGCAGCACGATCTCCTGCTCGATGCGGGCCGGATCCAGCTCAACCTTGGCTTCGGCCAGCCGGTCGGTGAGCTTCTGGCGCTGCCACTCGATGATCTGCGGCAGGTGGACGCGCACCTTCTTCACTTCGACCTGAATGCCGGCCAGACGCTGTTCGATCAGCGCCTTGAGGTTGGCCCCTTCGCTGGCGCGGGAGGCGAGGAAATCTTCCATGGTCTGGTCAAAACCGCCGAGCAGCTCGGTGGCGACCGCGTCCATGTCCTGTTCGGCGGCAGCCATGACGCCCGGCCAACGCAGTACGTCGACCGGGTTGAGCTGGCCCTGGCCTGCTTCTTTCATTACCCAGTTGGCACTGTCGATGATCAGCTTGGCCAGCTCTTCATTGATATGGAGTTGGCTGGCAGCGGCCTGAGCGGCTTCAAAACGCAGGTTGCACTCCACCTTGCCGCGCTGCAGCTTGGCGCGGAAACGCTCACGCAGTACCGGCTCCAGGCTGCGCAGTTGCTCCGGCAGGCGAATGTAGGTTTCCAGATAGCGCTGGTTTACCGAACGAATTTCCCAAACGGCTGTGCCCCAGTCGCCCTTGAATTCCTTGCGGGCGTAGGCGGTCATGCTGTGAATCATTGATTGTTCCGGGCTTGATGAAGTGTGCGGCCAGTATACTCAGCCCGGCCCTGCTCGTCAGCCGATGCCGTGGTTTTAGCGGCTGATATTTGGGGCGGGATCACTTATAATCCCCCGCCAATTTGAGCCAGCCCAGAGGTCCGTTCCATGTCACGTCCAAGCGATCGCAGTGCCGCGCAACTTCGCCCGGTTACCATTACCCGCAATTTCACCAAACATGCAGAAGGCTCAGTGCTGGTGGAGTTCGGTAACACTCGCGTGCTTTGCACCGCCAGCGTCGACACCAGCGTGCCGCGCTTCCTGAAAGGGAAGAATCAGGGCTGGGTGACTGCCGAATACGGCATGCTGCCGCGCTCCACCCACTCCCGGATGAACCGCGAAGCGGCCTCCGGCAAGCAGAGTGGCCGCACCCTGGAGATCTCCCGTCTGATCGCCCGCTCCCTGCGCGCCGCGGTAGACCTGACTGCGCTGGGCGAGCACTCCATCACCGTTGACTGTGACGTGCTGCAAGCCGATGGCGGCACTCGCACCGCTTCTATTACCGGTGCCTGCGTGGCGCTGGTGGATGCGCTGAACTGGATGGTCGAGAAGGGCATGATCAAGCAGAGCCCGCTCAAGCAGATGATCGCCGCCGTCTCCGTCGGCATGTATCAGGGTGAAGCCATCTGCGATCTGGAGTACATCGAAGACTCCGCCGCCGAGACCGACATGAACGTGGTGATGACCGAAGATGGTCGCATCATCGAGGTGCAGGGCACCGCGGAGGCCGAGCCCTTCACCCATGAAGAGTTGCTGGAGATGCTGGCGCTCGCCAAGGGCGGCATCGCCGACATCATTGCGCTGCAGAAGCAGTCGCTCTCCTGATTTTAAAAACGCGGCATTGACCGCGTTTTTTTATACCCCCACACAAGACAACGACAAGCCAAGCAAGGAGCCAGAATGAAAGCCTACCAGCGTCAATTTATCGAGTTCGCCCTGGAGAAACAGGTTCTCAAATTCGGTGAATTTACCCTGAAATCCGGTCGTAAAAGCCCCTACTTCTTCAACGCCGGTCTGTTCAACAGCGGTCGCGATCTGGCCCGTCTCGGCCGCTTCTATGCCGCCGCCCTGATGGATGCCGGTATCGAGTTCGATGTACTGTTTGGCCCGGCCTACAAAGGGATCCCCATCGCCTCCGCCACCGCGGTGCAGTTGGTGGAGCAGCATGACGTGGATGTGCCCTGGTGCTTCAACCGCAAGGAGGCCAAGGATCATGGCGAGGGCGGCAATCTGGTGGGTAGTCCGCTCAAGGGGCGCATCATGCTGGTGGACGATGTCATCACCGCCGGCACCGCCATCCGTGAATCCATGGATCTGATCCAGGCCAACGGCGCCTCGCTGGCGGGCGTGCTGATCGCGCTGGATCGTCAGGAGAAGGGCAAGGGCGAGCTCTCCGCCATTCAGGAGGTGGAGCGTGACTACGGCGCCCACATCATCGCCATCATCCAAATGAGCGACTTGATCCAGTATCTGGAAGAGAAACAGGCCGAGCAGCCGGAGCTGGCGGCGCAACTGGCGGCTATGAAGGCTTACCGCGCCCAGTACGGTATCTGAGCTCCGCTCACACCGCGCAATAGCTGAATGCGGCGCCCGTTTGCTCTCTGGCAGCAAACGGGCGCCGTTTTTTTTCATCTGCAAAAAGTGGATCATGTGGCTTGAGCTTGCCCTTACAGTAAAGGTTAGGGTTTGCCAGTCGGCGTTTTGTGGTGCCGACGGGTTCCGGGGAGGAACAACATGACCACTCATCTTCAATCACCGATTCATCTGCAGTTGCCGCTCAGCGGCATGAGCTGTGCCAACTGCGCAGGCCGTATCGCGGCCAGTCTCAACAAACTCGACGGGGTATCGGCCACCGTCAACTTCGCGCTGGAGCAGGCGGCCATCGAGCTGGCCAGCCCCGACCGTCTGCCTGCGGTGCTCGACAGCATCAAGAGTCAGGGTTATGACTACGGTAGCGAGACCTTTTTGTTTCAAATTACCGGTATGACTTGTGCAGGTTGTTCGGCTCGACTGAACAAGATGCTGGCCGCGCTGCCCGGCGTTATCTCCGCCGAGGTCAATTTCTCCATTGAACAGGCCCGGATCGTGCTGGTGCCCGGGATGCAGACCCCGGCCGCTTTGCGCGAGCAGATCGAGGCGCTCGGCTTTGGTGCCCAGTTGGCGCAAGGCTCGGCCAGCGGCCGCCGCCAGCAGTTGCTGGAGCGGGAAGCGCAGGAGGCCGCCAGCGCCCGTCAGGCGCAAACCCGGGTCATCGTCTCGGCTTTGCTGACGCTACCGCTGCTGGTGGGGATGCTGGCCATGGCCGGGTTGTTCCCCTGGCATCTGCCCGCATGGCTGGAGCTGGTGCTCGCCACCCCGGTGCAGTTCTGGATCGGGGCCCGTTTCTATCGCGGCGCCTGGCTCGCCATCAAGAACCGCGCAGCCAATATGGATGTGCTGGTGGCCACCGGCACCAGTGCGGCCTACTTCTACAGCCTCTATCTGTTGTTGACGCTGGGGATGGCTGCCAGCGGCAAGCTCTATTTCGAGGCGAGCGCCATCATCATCACCCTGATTTCTCTCGGCAAGTTGCTGGAGGCACGGGCCAGACGCAGCACCCAGTCCGCCATTCGCGAACTGATGGCGCTGCGACCGGAAACTGCCACCGTCTGGCGTGGCGAGAGTTGGCAGAGCGTCGCTATCGACGAGGTGCTACGTGGCGATCGGCTGCGGGTGCTGGTGGGTGAGCGGGTGCCGGTGGATGGCAGAATCGTGAGCGGCGCCAGCGAACTGGACGAATCGATCCTCACCGGCGAGAGCCTGCCGGTGCCGAGCAGTGTGGGCGGCAAGGTGCTGGGCGGTGCCATCAACCGCTCCGGCGTGCTGGAGATCGAAGCCACGACAGTGGGGGAGGACTCCAGCCTCAACAAGATCATCGCGCTGGTGGAGAGCGCCCAGATGGGCAAGGCCCCGCTGCAACAGCTGGTGGACAAGGTCTCTGCCGTGTTCGTACCGGTGGTGATGGCCATCGCCTTTTTCACCCTGCTGGTGTGGTACGCCATCAGCAACGACTTCGGTCAGGCGCTGCTGGCGGCGGTAGCGGTGCTGGTGATCGCCTGCCCCTGTGCGCTGGGGCTGGCAACGCCTGCGGCCATCGTCACCGGTACCGGCGTGGCGGCGCGCCACGGCATTCTGATCAAGGATGTGGATACCCTGCAGAGGGCCCACGCCATCAAGGCGCTTATCTTCGACAAGACCGGCACCCTGACCCAGGGCCGGCCGGTGCTGGCCAGCTGGAGTGGCAACGACGAGCAGCTGCGCCTCGCTGCCGCCCTGCAGCAGGCGAGTGAACACCCGCTGGCGCTGGCCATACGCGAGGCGGTCGGCAGCGGGGTGGCACTGCCTCAGCCGGAGGCGGTGGAAGTGCGGGTCGGTGCCGGTATTGTCGGTCAGGTAGCGGGTCACACAGTCGCCATCGGTAATGGCTCCCTGCTGGCCCAGCTCGGCATTGAACCGCCGCAACAGGATGAACAAGCCGCCGATGGGGCGACCCGGGTTTGGGTTGCCATCGACGGTGCTGTGGCTGGCATAGCGGCTTTGGCCGATACCCTGCGCCCCGAGAGCCCGGAAGCCATCGCCACCCTGCGCCAGCGCGGCATCGCCAGCTGGCTGGTGAGCGGCGATGCACCGGCGCCGGTGGCCCATATTGCCGCCAAGCTGGGACTGGACGGGGCCTTTGACTCCGTGCTGCCTGCGGGCAAGGTGGAGAAAGTGGAGGCGTTGCGGGCGCAAACCCATGGGCTGGTGGCCATGGTGGGGGACGGGGTGAACGACGCCCCGGCGCTGGCGGCGGCGGATGTCGGTATCGCCATGGGCTCCGGCTCCGATGTGGCGATGGAGACCGCCTCCATCACCCTGATGCGATCTGACCCGCGGTTGGTGGCCGATGCCATCGATATCTCGGCGGCGACCTGGCGCACTATCCAGCAGAATCTGTTCTGGGCCTTCGTGTTCAACATCATCGGCATTCCGCTGGCGGCGCTGGGCTACCTGAGCCCCGAGCTGGCGGGGGCGGCCATGGCCCTGAGCAGCATTACCGTTTTGAGCAATTCCCTGTTATTGAAACGCTGGCAGCCCAGGGCGGCGCACGGGCCAGCATCCAACCCGATCAGTAAGGAGGCATAAATGAACATCAGCAAGGTTGCCAAGGCCACTGGGCTGACCGCCAAGACCATCCGTTATTACGAGAGCATTGGCCTCATTACAGCCCCGGTACGCAGTGACAACGGCTATCGCAGTTACACCGAGGGGGCGCTGCGGGAGCTGCGTTTCGTCAAGCGGGCGCGGGAGACCGGCTTCAATCTGGAAGAGTGTCAGGAGCTGCTGGCGCTCTATCGGGACGAACACAGAACCAGCGCCCAGGTGAAGAAGCTGGCGCAGGAGAAGATCGTCGATCTGCGCGCCCGCATTGCCGGTTTGCAGGCCATGCTTACCTCCCTGGAAGGGTTGGTTTGCTGCTGCCACGGGGATGAAAATCCCGAGTGCCCGATCCTCGACGAATTGGAGAAGGGGTGAGCAAGGACTCACCTGCCAGCGCAGAAGAAATCGTTATTGATTGATTAACTTCTTAATAAGCGGCGCTTTATTGTTGCGGGTCAGGGGGTAATGGTAGACTGCTCGGCTCTTGTACAGGAGTACTCAGTTGACCCAGAGTGTGACACGCCAGGTTAAGCAGGCCATTATGGCCCAGCTCTATACCCATGCATCGTTCAGTCTCCCCTGTTTGGGCGTGTTGGCATTTGGCTGGAGTCTGCTGTTTCACGACTATCTACCCGCCATCGAAGCGCTCGGTTGGCTGGCAGGCACTTTCCTGTGGCTGCTGGGTCGGGGCTGGCACTTGCGCTGGCGCCGAGCCCGCCTGCACCAGACTCCGTTGCCGGTGCTGGAGCGGGAGCTCTTTATCGGAGCCACCATCACCTCCATCATCTGGGCTCTCGGGGTGTTGCTCTACATGGACAAGCTGCCCGATACCTATCGGGCCGCCATGATGATGCTCTCCAGCCTCATTCTTACCGGCAGCGCCATCATGCTGTTTGGCAGCCGCCGTACCCTCTATGGTTCCGCCCTGCCGCTGGGCATGGCGATGCTGTTCGAGCTGGGCAATGGCAACGAGCAGGAGCGGATCGTCTCCTGCATGCTGGCGGGCTATCTGTTTGTCTTTCTGCCGACCCTGTTGCGCCGGATGCGGCGGGATCAGATCGCCTCGCTCCACCACCGTTTCTCCAACGCCGAGCTGGTGGCCGAGCTGAAGGCGGTCTCCGAGCATTTGCGTCTCACCTCCCGCCTCGACGGCCTGACCGGCATCGCCAACCGCGCCCATCTCGACGACTCTCTGGAGCGGGCCTGGCGGCGCTGTCACCGCGCCCGGGCGCCGTTGTCGCTGGTGCTGGTGGATGTGGATTACTTCAAGCAGTTCAACGATCTCTACGGCCATCAGCTGGGGGATGACTGCCTGCAACAGGTGGCGGGGCTGCTGGCCGAGGTGGAGCGGCGCGAGGACGATCTGGCGGCCCGTTATGGCGGCGAAGAGTTTGCCTTGCTGCTGCCCTGCACCGGCATGCAGGGGGCATTGCAGGTGGCGGACAATGTGCGGCAGGCGCTCAAGGAGCTGGCCATCCCGCACCAGAAGTCACTGGTCTCCGGTCGGGTCACATGTAGTTTTGGTGTTGCGACACTGATACCGGACAACAGCATGAAAATCGCCGATTTGATCCAAAAAGCGGATGCGGCACTCTATCAGGCCAAGCATAATGGGCGGGATCGAATCGAAGTAGCCTTGATGGGTAAGGTTGCCTGAATTTAACGTGACAGATTAAAGAGGTTGTCTATGCAATGTCATCGTATCGAAGAGCTGCTGGAGTTGTTGCAGCCTGCCTGGATCAAGGAACAGGATCTCAGCCTGGTGCAGTTTGTTGCCAAACTGGCCCAAGAAGCGGGATTTGAAGGTCCTCTGTCCGAGCTGACCGACGACATGCTGATCTATCACCTCAAGATGCGGGAATCCGACAAGCAGGCGATGATCCCCGGTCTGGCCAAGGATCATGTGCCCGATTTTAAAGAGGCACTGCTCAAGGCTCGCGGAATCAAGTGAATCTTTAGCGGAAGCGCATCACCTCGTGGTGATGCGCTTTTTTGTTGCCGAAAATTGCGATCCAACCCCCAATGTTAGATACATCTAATCCACACAATTAGCATGCTGTTTAAGATATAATCCGCTCCATAACAAATAAGGGAGCGATGTCTTGCAATGGCCGACCACGATAAAATCGATATCAAGGACGTCACCGACAAGGGCGTAACCGGGACCTTCAACCCCAATACGTTCAAAGCCAGCGACGACAGATTCAACCCGGGCAACCGCATCTATGTGCGGGCCCAGAAAGGGTATTGGCAGCGGATGCGCAAGGCCATGGGCTGGTTCTTTGTGGCGCTGTTCGTGCTGCTGCCCTGGCTGCGTTACGACGGGCGACAGGCGGTGCTGTTCGACCTCGGTCACCAGCAGTTCCATATCTTTGGCGCCACCATCTGGCCGCAGGATCTGACCCTGCTCGCCTGGCTCTTCATGATCGCCGCCTTCGGACTCTTCTTTATTACCACCTTCCTCGGTCGGGTCTGGTGTGGCTATCTCTGCCCGCAGACGGTCTGGACCTTCATGTTCATCTGGTTTGAAGAGAAGCTGGAAGGGCCCGCCAACAAGCGGCGCAAGCTGGACGAGGCGCCCTGGAGCGGCGAGAAGCTGGCTCGCAAGGGGGCCAAGCATCTGGCCTGGCTGGCGATCTCGCTGGTGACCGGCCTGACCTTCGTCGCCTACTTCCAGGATGTAACTGAACTGGTGCCGGACCTCTTCACCCTGCAGGCCAGCGGATGGGTGCTGTTCTGGGTGATCTTCTTCACCATCATTACCTACGGCAACGCTGGCTGGATGCGTGCCATCATGTGTATCCACATGTGCCCCTATGCCCGCTTCCAGTCCGCCATGTTCGACAAGGACACCTTCATCGTCGGCTATGACACCAAGCGTGGCGAGACCCGTGGCGCCCGCTCCCGCAAGGCGGATCCCAAGGCGATGGGATTGGGTGACTGTATCGACTGCGATCTCTGCGTGCAGGTCTGCCCGACCGGTATCGACATCCGCGATGGCCTGCAGTACGAGTGCATCAACTGCGGTGCCTGCGTCGATGCCTGCGACCAGACCATGGAGCGGATGGGCTACCCGAAAGGGCTCATCAGCTACACCACAGAGCACAAGCTGGCCAACGACTCCACTCATGTGGCACGGCCCAAGCTGATTGGCTACGGGCTGGTGATGGCGGTGATGCTGGGGGTATTTGTCTACAACGCCATGTCCATCATGCCGATGGGGCTCGATATCCTGCGGGATCGCAACCAGCTGTTCCGCGAAAACAGCGAGGGGCTTATCGAGAACACCTACACCCTCAAGATCCTCAACAAGACCCAGCAGTCCCAGACCTACCAGCTGGATGTGGAGGGCTTGCCCGAGTATCAGTGGTTCGGCCCCCGTGAAGTGACCCTGAAGGCGGGCGAGATCTACACCCTGCCGGTCAGTCTGGCGGTCGATCCCTACAACCTGAAACGGCCGGCGCTGGATATCCAGTTTGTGCTGAAACGGGAGGGGGCTGCGCCCGATGACAGCAAGGGCAACCTGCGCCAGGGCAGCAAGTTTATCAGCCGGTTGTAACTGCGTGTGGCTGCGGGCCGGGCGTGACACCAGTCCGGTCACCAGCGAGCACGGCAATGCCGGTCAGTAGTGATAGAATGGGGCGCAACGGCGCCCCTTTCTTATGGTGGATGACATGCGTTTCAACTATTCCGACCTCAATCCCGACCTCATCATGGATGCGCTCGATCTCAGTGGCCTGCGGCTCGACTCCGGCCTTATCGAGCTCAACAGCTACGAAAACCGGGTCTACCAGTTTCAGGATGAGGATCGTCGCCGCTATGTGGTGAAGTTCTACCGTCCCGGCCGCTGGAGCAGGGCCCAGATCCTCGAGGAGCACGAGTTTGCCACCCGTCTCGCCGAGGCTGAGATCCCGGTCGCCGCACCGCTCGCCTTCGAGGGCGAGACCCTGCTGGAGCACGAGGGCTACCCCTTTGCCATCTGGCAGAGCGTCGGTGGCCGCCAGTTCGAAGTTGATAATCTCGACCAGCTTGAGTGGGTGGGGCGTTTCCTCGGTCGCATTCATCAGATCGGCGCCAGCAAGCCGTTCCACCATCGGGTACGGCTCGATGTGGAGAGCATGCTGCACGAACCGCGTCAGCTGCTGGCGTCTGGCGAATGGCTGCCAAGCGGGCTGGCGAAGCAATTCTTCGGGGTGCTCGATGAGCTGATCAAGCATGTCAGCGACGCTATGACCCTGGATGTGGCGCAGATCTCCCTGCATGGCGACTGCCACCCGGGCAACATCCTCTGGCGTGACGGTCCCATGTTTGTCGACCTCGATGATTGCCGCACCGGCCCCGCGATTCAGGATCTCTGGATGATGCTGAGCGGCGAGCGCCACGAGCAGCAGATCCAGCTCGATACCCTGCTGGCGGGCTACGAGGAGTTTATGGAGTTCGACTCGCGGGAGCTGGCGCTGATCGAGCCGCTGCGGGCGATGCGCATCGTCCACTACATGGCGTGGCTGGCACGGCGCTGGGAAGATCCCGCCTTCCCCCGTCACTTCCCCTGGTTCAATACCGATCACTACTGGCGTCAACAGATTGCGACCCTGCACGATCAGCTGGAAACGCTGAAGGCACAGCCGTTGA
This sequence comes from Aeromonas sp. 25-AL00135, assembly GCF_054052385.1. NCBI lineage: Bacteria > Pseudomonadati > Pseudomonadota > Gammaproteobacteria > Aeromonadales > Aeromonadaceae > Aeromonas > Aeromonas sp. 25-AL00135. Next base: position 26,129 of record NZ_JBSTYQ010000015.1, read on the forward strand.
CCCTGATGCCGGGGTGGTAACTTATCCGGCGGCCAGCAGATAGCCCCACCTTTGGCACGATTAGCCGGAGGCGCTCAAGGCGCCACCGTTGACCCTGATGCCAAACTGGTGAAATAGAAGGGCTCTTGCGCGGCAAGGGGGACTCGATCTCCGGCCCTGACCATTGACGTCAGCATGGCGAAACAATAGGCTTGGCACTGCTTCGGTTCGCCGGGCGTGCCTCACAGTGATCCCTTAACAGGAAACATCATGAAAAAAGTTCTATTTTTCCTTGCTGCCATGCTGATGATCCCCATGGTTCACGCCGCCCCCGAGTTCAAGGAAGGCGTCAACTACGATGTGGTCAAACAGACTGGCAGTGCCCAGCCGGAAGTGATGGAGTTCTTCTCCTACTACTGCCCGCACTGCGCTACCTTCGAACCGATCGTTGAACAGTTGAAGGCCGGGTTGCCAGAGGGTGTGCCCCTCAAGAAGAACCCGGTTGCCTTTCTCGGCCGCGAAATGGGCCCCGAGATGCAGCGTGCCTACGCTGTTGCCAGCCTGCTCAATGCCGAAGCCAAGCTGACTCCGGCCATCTTCACCAAGATCCACACCCAACGTCAGCCGCCGATGAGCCGTGACGATGTGAAGAAGATCTTCGTGGACAACGGCGTTCCGGCTGAAGAGTTCGACGGTGCCGTCGACAGCTTCGCCGTCTCCGGCATGGTCTCCCAGTTCGATCGCAACACCGAGAGCTACAACATTCGCGGTGTACCGGCCTTCCTGGTGAACGGCAAGTACATGGTGAAGATTGAATCCATCACCTCTCAAGAGCAGTTCAACAAGCTGGTGCAGTTCCTGCTGGCCAAGAAAGACTGATACCCCTTGAGTCGATTAAAAAAGCCCGCCGGTGTGAACCGGCGGGCTTTTTGTTTTCTGATTGTCGGGAAGATCAGACCCCGACGTGGAACGCCTGTTTGAGGTTGCGGATAAACTCCGCATCCCGGCAGAGGGTCTTGCCCGGGCTGTCGGAGATCTTGGCAACCGGGCCGCCATTGCACTCGATCAGCTTGAAGACGATGTTCATCGGGTTGACACCGGGCAGATCGCAGGTGAGCTTGGTGCCGATGCCGAAACTGGTGTTGATGCGGCCACGGAAGTGGCGGAACAGCTGCACCGCCTTGTCGAGGTTGAGCCCGTCGGAGAAGACCAGGGTCTTGTCGGTGGGGTCGATGCCAAGGCGCTGATAGTGGCTGATCGCCTTCTCGCCCCACACCACGGGATCGCCGGAGTCGTGGCGCAAGCCCTGATAGCTGCTGGCCAGCTCGAAGTCGAAGTCCCGCAGGAAGGCATCCATGGTGATGCAGTCGGTCAGGGCAATCCCCAGATGGTCAGTGAACTCGTCCAGCCAGCTGATGAGGGCGGCACGCTGGCTGTGCTCCAGCGGGAAGCCGAGCTGCTGGTGCGCCTGGAACCACTCATGGGCCTGGGTGCCGACCGCGGGCAGCTTGTACTTCTGGGCCAGCATGTAGTTGCTGGTGCCGCGAAACGCCGGCAGCCGCTCCTTGAGGCGACCCACTACCGCATCCTGTACCGCATGGGAGAAGCGGCGGCGGGTGCCGAAGTCGATGAGGTTGAACTCGCTCATCTCGTCGCGGCTCAGCTCCTTCTCCAGCTTGTCGATCTTCTGATCGAGCCGATCCAGCGCATGGCTGACGCCGAACTGGGGGTAGCGGAAGCGGTTGCGCATCTCGCTGATGATGGCGAGCACCGGGATCTCCCACAGGATCACATCCTGCCAGGGCCCCTCGACCCGCACATTGATGCGGCCATCCTGCTCGAACACCTTGAGCAGGGAGGCATCGAGCGGCTTGCGGCGCAGGTGGTCGAGATAGTCAGGGGTGAAGAAGGGGCGTTCGGCCAGAAAATCGAGCTCTGGCTTGGTCAGTCGCAGGGAGCCGGCGAGGCGCAGTTGCTCCTCGATCTGCCCCATCATGGGCAGCAGATCCTCTTCATTGCGGCTGTGAAACTCGGCCACCACCTCGGCATCCGGATAGCGATGGAACACCGCCTGCTGCATATGCAGCTTGTAGGCGTCGGTGTCGAGCAGGCTGGTGAGGATTGGGGGCATATCAGGCTCCTCGCAGACTGGTGAGCACGATGGAGCTCCCCTGCCGCATATGTAACGTGCAGGCGTCGGTGTCGAGCAGGCTGGTAAGAATTGGTGGCATATCAGGCGTCCAGCAGGCGTTGTACATCGATCAGGGTCTGGGCCAGTTCGGCGCCAGCTTCGATCATCTGGGTGTGGGCGCTGGCAACCGTCTCGGGGGCGATGCCACGGCAGGCATCGAGATGGACGATCACCCGGAAACCGGCGCGGCGAAGTTGCAGCACGCTGGTTTTGACACAGTAGTCGGTTGCGAGGCCGCCGACCAGCACGGTATCGACCTTGCGGGCTTGCAGGAATTCGATGAGTCCGGTGCTGCGCCGTTCGGCCAGGTCGTGGAAGCAGGTGCCGTAGGGATGCAGATCAGGCTCGACCCCCTTCCAGACGAAGAAGTCATAGTCGATGGGTGCGGGCAGGCCGTCGAGCAGCTCGAAGCCTTTGCTACCCGGTACGCAGTGCACCGGCCAGGTGAGGTCTGCGTTGGGCAGATCCAGCGGCAACAGCATGCCTGCGGGGTCAGAGACGGCCCAGTCGGCATTGGCAGGGTGAGAGTCTTTGCTGCCGATCCGCAGCGTGGCGAGGGTGGCCTGAGCGTTGAGCGCAGCCACAATATCATCACCGCCCGCGACGGGCAGTTCGTTCGGGCAGAGGGGGGTAAAGCCCTTCTGCGCATCAATATCCAGGCTGGCGACGGTTCCCATGATTGGCTCCTGCACATACTATTCGTGTGATATTATCTACCAAACATTAATGGAAGGCGAGCAGGGCGATCGGCATGCTGAGAATGAGTCTGGATATGGTGGTGCTGCGGTTGCATGAGGAGCGGCTCGAGCTGCTGCTCGAGACCCGCGATCGCCCCCCCTTTGCCCACTGCTGGCAACTGCCGGCGCTGCGCATCGACGAGACCCGGGATCGGGATCTGGATGCCGCCCAGCGCCGTCTTTTGGCGGAGTGGGGGCTCGGTCACTGCTACAGCGAGCAGGTCTGCACCCTCGGCAATCTGGAACGGGATCCCCGCGGCTGGTCCACGACCCTGGTCTATCTCTGCCTTGTGGATCCGGAAGTGGAAGCGATCCACGGCTGCTGGCATCCACTCGCCAACCTGCCGGGGCTGAGCCTCGCCTTCGACCATGTCCAGCTTATCGCCAAGGGGCTGGAGCGGCTGCGGATCAAGAGCCGCTACAGCACCCTGCCGCTGCAACTGCTGGGGCCCGAGTTCACTCTCTCCGAGGTGCAGCGCGCCTTCGAAATCATCCTGCAAACACCCATGAATACGGCGGCATTTCGCAAGCGGATCCATCGCGCCGACATTCTGGTAGATACCGGCCGCAAACGCACCGGCAAACAGCGCCCCGCCATTCTCTATCGGCTGGAGAGCCCCTGCTGCGTGATGTTCGATCAGGTGATGCATGGAGCGGAAGCATGAGTGAGACCGGCGTGCACAAGGTGCTGGTGAGTGCCTGCTTGCTGGGTCAGCCGGTGCGTTACGACGGTCAGAGCAAGGGAATCGTCAGCGACTGGCTGAGTGCGCTGGGAGCCGAAGGACGGGCGCTGGCCTTCTGCCCCGAAGTGGCGGGCGGTCTGCCGACCCCGCGCCTTCCTGCCGAGCGGCAGGGCGAGCGCGTAGTGACGGCGAGCGGACTGGATGTGACTGACGAGTTTGATCGCGGCGCCGAGCTGGCGCTGGAAATCTGTCAGACGCAGGGCATTCGCTTCGCCCTGCTGAAAGAGGGGAGCCCCTCGTGTGGCAGCGGCCGTATCTATAACGGCCGCTTCGAAGGTGTTTCTGTGGCGGGCGAGGGCAAGACCACCGCCCTGCTGCGCCGCCACGGGATTGCTGTCTTTTCCGAAGATCAGTTGGCCGAGTTGGCTTCTGCGCTCTCTTTGGATTCATTCCCGGATTTGGCGGCAACTGGCAGCGGTGACTGACCGCTCTGCCACCCCTCCAGCACCTCGTCTTTCTCCTGCCAGCGCTGGTTTAGCCACTCCTGAAAACCGCGTTTGAACTGCTTGTCGTTGAAGTAATCTCCTATCAGTTGTTCATTCACCGGCAGCTCCTCAATCCGCACCTGAATGCGTTTTACCCGTCCCATCAGGAAGTCCTTGAACGGGGTCTCGGCGTTGTCCGGATAGCGGATGGTGACGTTGATCAGGCTGTCGAACTGTTCGCCCATGGCTGCCAGCGTGAAGGCCAATCCTGCCGCCTTGGGGGGCATCAGGTGACGATAGCGGGAGCGTGATGCGTCCCGTTTCTGCTCGGTGAAGCGGGTCCCTTCCACGAAGTTGATGACGGTAGTGGGGATGTGGCGAAACTTCTCGCAGGCGTTGCGGGTGGTTTCTATATCTTTGCCGCGCAGATGGGGATTTCTTAACAGAAATTCTCGCGAATAGCGGCGCATAAAGGGCATATCGAGCCCCCAGCAGGCGAGCCCCAGCAGCGGGATGTAGATCAGCTCGTGCTTCATAAAGAACTTGGGCACCGGCAGCCGATCCCGGAACAGGTGGCCGAGCACCACTATGTCGGTCCAGCTCATATGGTTGCTGATGATGAGATACCAGCCATCCTTGCGCAGCTTGGTATTGTCCTCCACCTGCCAGTCAATACGGGTGGTGAGGCGGATTACCAGCGCATTGCAGGCCAGCCACAGGCGCATGAAGCGGTTGTTGAGGCGGCTGCAGGCGCGGCTAAAGGCCGGGATCGGCAGCAGCAGTTTGGCCAGCGACACCAGCAGGATCAGACTGGCGCACAAGGCGGTGAAAAGGATGGTCAGGCCCGCACTGATGATCAGCACCAGCGGGCCGGGAAGCAGGGATAGCATGAATGTTTACTGCGCCTTGGTTGCCAGCAGTTGGCTCAGGGTCTGGTCCTTTTCGTGCCAGATCCCGTTCAACCACTGTTGAAACTCTTGTTGGAACTCGGGGTCATTGAAGTAATCCCCCACCAGCTTGCGGTCGATCGGCAAATAGCGGACCTGAACCTTGATTTGCCCGACCCGGCCACACATGAAGTCCCAGTAGCTGGGAATGCCGTCCGGATAGGCGATGGTGACATCCACCAGTTGATGCAACTGGTCACCCATGGCTGCCAGGGTAAAGGCGATGCCGCCTGCTTTCGGGTGGAGCAGGTGACGATAGGGCGAACCCTGCTTCTGATGTTTGCCCTTGGTGAAGCGGGTGCCTTCGACGAAGTTCATCACACTCACCGGAATGTGGCGGAACCTGGCACAGGCTTTACGGGTTGTCTCTATATCTTTTCCCTTCAGATGGGGATGCTTTTCCAGAAATTTCCTGGAATATCGCCGCATGAAGGGGAAGTCGAGCGCCCACCATGCCAGACCGAGAAAAGGTACCCAAATCAGCTCTTTCTTGAGGAAAAACTTCAGGAAGGGGATTTTTTGGTTAAAAACCCGCTGCAGTACCAGTATGTCGACCCAGGATTGATGGTTGGCAATCACCATATACCACTCATTCCGGTGCCCTTTGTCCACTCCGACCACCTCGAAAGGGGTTTTGATGATGGTTTTCTGGATCAGATTGTTGAAACCGATCCAGCAGCTGGCACAGCCATCGAGCAGCCAGTTGCAGAGGGTGCGCCACCCCTTGAGGGGGAGCAGGAGCTTGAGCAGACCCAGCGAGAAGATGGGGACAAACCAGAAGAGGGTGTTGAAAAAATAGAGCAGGGTGGAGAGGCTGCCGCGCAGTCGCTCTGTCAGCTTGTTGGGCATGAGTCGGGTCCGTCTTGCTGTCGATAAAGGGCCATCAAGTGGTCAGATCTGTGGCCATAATATCAGCCGATTGCCCGTGAGACCATTCAGAGCCGTTACGGGGTTGGACTTACCCTTTCCCTTCTGTCAGCTGCTGCGCAATCGCGACAGCAGCCTGTCCATGGCGCGATAACCGAGCGCCTCGATAAGATGCTCCTTGCCGATGGCGGGTTGCCCGGCCAGATCGGCGATGGTGCGTGACACCCGCAGGATGCGATGCCAGGCCCGGATGCTGAGCCCCAGCTTCTGGATGGCGTTCTCCAAAAATTCGGCATCTTGTGGTGATAAGCGGCAAATATCCTCTATCTCACGGCTATCCAGCAGGTTGTTGAGCTTGCCGTTACGACTCAGCATGCGCTCTCGCGCCGCCAGTACCCGCTCGCGGATCTGCTGGCTCGACTCCCCCCGCTCCGCCTTGCCGGTGAGGCTCCCCTTGGGCAGCAGCGGCACCTCCACCGTCAGGTCGAAGCGGTCGAGAAAGGGGCCGGAGAGCTTGCCGAGGTAGCGCAGGATCTGATCCGGGCTGGAGCGGGTCTGGCCATCGCCATAATGGCCGCAGGGGCTGGGATTCATGGCGCCGACCAACTGGAAGCGGGCGGGGAAATCCACCTGACGGGCGGCCCGGCTGATGGTGATGTGGCCGGTTTCCAGCGGCTCGCGCAGGGAGTCGAGCACCTTGCGCTCGAACTCGGGCAATTCATCCAGAAACAGCACTCCGTTGTGGGCCAGCGATATTTCGCCGGGCCGCGGGTGGCTGCCACCGCCCACCAGCGCCACCGCCGAGGCGCTGTGGTGCGGCGTGCGGTATGGTCTGTGGTGCCAGTGGCCGGCGCGCGGAGTGAGGCCCCCGATGGAGTGGATGGCGGCGGTCTGCTGCGCCTCCTGCTCGCTCAGCGGCGGCAGAATGCCGGGCAGACGGCTCGCCAGCATGCTCTTGCCGGTGCCGGGCGGGCCGATGAACAGCAGGTTGTGGCTGCCGGCGGCGGCGATCTCCAGCGCCCGCTTGGCCTGAGACTGACCGATCACATCCTGCAGATCCGGTACATCGGGCAGGCTCTCCGCGTTTTGGGGATCCGGCAGCGGCAGTTCGTACTGGCCCGCCAGCCAGGCGGTGACGGCCAGCAGCTGATGGGCGGTGCGCACCTCGGCATCCTGAATGAGGGAAGCTTCCGGGCCGTTTTCCCGCGGTACCAGCAGGGTGCGCCCCGCATCCCGGCAGGCGAGCACGGCGGGCAGCACCCCGAGCACAGGGCGGATCTCTCCGGTCAGGGCCAATTCCCCTAAAAACTCGTGATCGAGCAGATATTTTGCCGGTATCTGCTTGGAAGCGGCAAGAATACCGATGGCGATGGCCAGATCGAAACGGCCCCCCTCCTTGGGCAGATCGGCGGGGGCCAGATTGACTGTGATGTGTTTGCTCGGGAACTCGAAATTGCCGTTGAGCAGGGCGCTGCGCACCCGATCCCGAGACTCTTTCACCGAGGTTTCCGGCAGGCCGACCATGTTGAAGGCGGGCAGGCCGTTGGAGAGGTGAACTTCCACTGTAACTTGCGGGGCCGCGATCCCGAGGCTGGCACGGCTATAAACCACAGCTAATGACATAAATCCCGTCCTTGAGTTGATATATGTTCTGACTAACTGCTTGTTGTTAGTTTTTTATTCCAGAGTTCCGGCTGGGGAATAGCCAAAATCAGTGGGTTGTCACAGAAAAAAGGCTTGCCCAATAAAAATCACCGTGCTAGTTCTAATAGCCATTCGCGGTAGAAACCGCCCCAATTTCACAGGATTTCCGGTTGTAACTATGAACATGGCCTCCCGTTTCGTCAGCATTATTGTGGTCCTAGTGGTGATTATTATCTCACCGCTCGGGGCTCGTTTAGCTGCACGGAACAAGGGATAGACCCACCACCGGACAGAACGAAACAAGCGACCCCCGAGCCTCACAGCTCGGGGGTTTTTTTTCGACCAAAGGACAGGATTTTCCACATGAACGGCGCGCAGTTTTTGGTACAGGCTCTCAAGAAACAGGGTGTGACCCAGGTGTTTGGTTACCCAGGCGGGGCCATCATGCCGGTCTACGATGCCCTGTATGACGGTGGTCTGGCCCATCAGCTCTGTCGCCACGAGCAGGGCGCCGCCATGGCGGCGGTGGGCTACGCCCGCGCCTCCGGTCAGGTGGGGGTCTGCATCGCCACCTCCGGCCCCGGCGCCACCAATCTGGTGACTGGTCTGGCGGAGGCGCTGCTCGACTCGGTGCCGTTGGTGGCCATCAGCGGTCAGGTGCCCTGTTCCGCCATCGGTACCGATGCGTTTCAGGAGGTCGACGTGCTCGGCATGTCCCTCTCCTGCACCAAGCACTCCTTCATAGTGACTGATGCCGCCGATCTGGGGCGGGTGCTGGCAGAAGCGTTCGCTATCGCCACCGAAGGGCGCCCCGGCCCTGTGCTGATCGATCTCCCCAAGGATGTGCAACTGGCCGCGGTGTCTGCCCAGAGCCCGCTGTTTGCAGTGGAAGAGCCGGAGGTGCTCAACCCCTCGGAGCTGACCGCAGCCCGCACCCTGCTGGCTGCCGCCGAGCGTCCGGTGCTTTACGTCGGTGGCGGAGTGGGCATGGCCAATGCCGAGCAGCAGCTGCGTGACTTTGCCGCCGCCACCGGCATGCCAGCGGTCACCACCCTCAAGGGGATTGGCGCGCTCGACCCCGATAGCCCCGTTTACCTCGGCATGCTCGGCATGCACGGCACCAAGGCGGCCAACTACGCGGTGCAGCAGTGCGATTTGCTGCTGGTGGTGGGCGCCCGTTTCGACGACAGGGTGACCGGCAAGCTGGAAGAGTTCGCCCCCGAGGCCAAGGTGATCCATCTCGATGTGGACGCCGCCGAGTTCGGCAAGCGCCGCGCTGCCGAGGTGGGTATCACCACGGATCTCAAACAGGTGCTGCCGCGCCTCGCCATGACTCTCGACATCGCCCCCTGGCGTGAACACTGCGCCGCCATGGCCCGCGAATATGCGTTTCGCTACGACCATCCGGGTCAGGCCATCTATGCCCCGGCCCTGCTCAAACAGCTCTCCGCCAGGCTGCCTGATACCAGCGTGGTGGCCTGCGATGTGGGTCAGCACCAGATGTGGGTAGCCCAGCACATGCGCTTCACCAGCCCGCGCAACCACCTCTCCAGCGCCGGCCTCGGCACCATGGGCTTTGGTCTGCCGGCCGCCATCGGCGCCAAGATGTCGCGCCCGGAGGATGAAGTGGTGCTGGTGAGCGGTGACGGCTCTTTCATGATGAATGTGCAGGAGCTTGGCACCATCCGCCGCGCCCAGCTCAAGGTGAAGATGGTGCTGCTGGATAACCAGCGCCTCGGCATGGTGCGCCAGTGGCAGGAGCTGTTCTTCGACGGCCGCTACAGCGAGACCATCCTCTCCGACAACCCCGATTTCGTCGCCCTGGCTGCTGCTTTCGGCATCCCCGGCGAGACCATCACATGCAAGGAGCAGATAGCCGGAGCCCTCGATCGCCTGCTGGCAAGCGAGAGTGCCTACCTGCTGCATGTGGCTATTTCAGAGGAAGAAAACGTCTGGCCCCTGGTTCCGCCAGGAGTCGCCAACCACCAGATGATGGAGCAACGCCCATGAACCCGCACACCCTTGCCCAGCCAGCATTTGCACAACACACCCTGCATATCCACGCCCAGCCCAGACCGGAAGTGATGGAGCGGGTGCTGCGGGTGGTGCGTCACCGCGGCTTCAATCTCTGCGCCCTCAACATGGAGCAGGATTGCCAACAGCTGCGGATCACGGTTACTGTCGAGTCGGTGCGTCCCATCCAGCAGTTGTGGAGCCAGCTGGTGAAGCTGGTGGACGTTTCCCGGGTCGATGCACTGGAACAGCAACCCCGGATCAGAGCTTAAGGAGCCAAGCCAATGTCGCAGCCTTCCCAATCCGCCACTCACCCCCAATACATCTGGTTCAACGGCAAACTGGTGCCCTGGCAGGATGCCCAGGTGCACGTGATGAGTCACGCCCTGCACTATGGCTCCTCGGTGTTCGAGGGTGTACGTGCCTACGACACCCCCAAGGGCACCTGCATTTTCCGCTTGCAGGAGCACACCCGCCGCCTGTTCGATTCCGCCAAGATCTACTGGATGGACGTCCCCTACAGCGAGTCCGAAGTGAATGAAGCCTGCCGCACCGTGGTGCGCGAGAACGGCCTGAAGAGCGGCTACCTGCGCCCGCTGGCCTTTGTCGGCAACGTGGGGCTGGGGCTGCATCCGCCGCTGGATGCCAAGGCCGACCTGATGGTGGCTGCTCTGCCATGGGGCGCCTATCTCGGCGAAGAGGGGCTGAAAAACGGGGTGGATGTGTGCGTCACCTCATGGAACCGGCTAGCACCCAACACCATTCCCACCGGCGCCAAGGCGGGCGGCAACTATTTGTCCTCCCAGCTGATCAGCCGCGAGGCCAAGCGCAACGGCTTCGCCGAGGGGCTGGCGCTGGATGTGAACGGCTACCTGAGCGAAGGGGCGGGGGAGAACCTGTTTCTGGTGAAGAATGGCGTGCTGTTCACCCCGCCTGCTACCGCCGCCATCCTGCCCGGCATTACCCGTGACACCATCATGACGCTCGCGCGTGACTTGGGTTACGAGGTACGCGAGCAGGCGCTGCCCCGCGAGGCGCTCTATGTTGCAGACGAGATCTTTATGACCGGCACCGCCGCCGAAGTGACCCCGGTGCGCTCCGTTGATCGGATGAAGGTGGGTGCTGGCAGCCGTGGCCCGGTGACCGAGCGGCTGCAGAACGCCTTCTTCGGCCTGTTCAATGGCAAGACCGAAGACAAGTGGGGCTGGCTGACCCCAGTCAACGACTGATGAGAGAGGGGAGGCGTCATGCCTCCCCGAGTCGCTTCCGGTGAGCGCTTCCCAGAGGAGTCTTCACCAGGATCGATTCCGATCCACTCGTATCATCACTGCATAACGCATCGAGCCCATATGGGCATTCAGGGAGTAGAGATATGCCGAAGTTGAGATCCGCCACCACCACCCACGGACGTAACATGGCCGGGGCCCGCGCCCTGTGGCGTGCCACCGGAATGACCGATCAGGATTTCGGCAAACCCATCATCGCCGTGGTCAACTCCTTCACCCAGTTCGTGCCGGGTCACGTCCACCTCAAGGATCTGGGCCAGCTGGTGGCGCGCGAGATTGAAGCTGCCGGCGGGGTGGCCAAGGAGTTCAACACCATCGCTGTGGATGACGGCATCGCCATGGGCCACGGCGGCATGCTCTACTCCCTGCCATCGCGCGAGCTGATCGCCGATTCGGTGGAGTACATGGTTAACGCCCACTGTGCCGACGCCATGGTCTGCATCTCCAACTGCGACAAGATCACCCCGGGGATGCTGATGGCGGCCCTGCGCATCAATATCCCGGTGATCTTCGTCTCCGGCGGCCCGATGGAAGCGGGCAAGACCAAGCTCTCCGACCAGATCATCAAGCTGGATCTGGTGGACGCCATGATCCAGGGCGCCGATCCCAAGGTATCGGACGCCCAGAGCGAACAGGTGGAGCGCAGTGCCTGCCCCACCTGCGGCTCCTGTTCCGGCATGTTTACCGCCAACTCCATGAACTGTCTGACCGAGGCGCTGGGTCTCTCCCAGCCGGGCAACGGCTCCCTGCTGGCAACCCACGCCGATCGCGAGCAGCTGTTCAAGCTGGCGGGCCAGCGCATCGTGACTTTGGCCAAGCGCTGGTATGAGCAGGACGATGCCTCGGCACTGCCGCGCAATATCGCCACCAAGGCGGCGTTCGAGAACGCCATGGCGCTGGACATCGCCATGGGCGGATCCACCAATACCGTGCTGCACCTGCTGGCGGCGGCGCAGGAGGCGGGCGTCGACTTCACCATGGCCGATATCGACCGCATGTCGCGCAAGGTGCCGCAGCTCTGCAAGGTGGCGCCCTCCACCCAGAAGTACCATATGGAAGACGTGCACCGTGCCGGTGGCGTGGTCGCCATTCTGGGCCAGCTGGAGAAAGCGGGTCTGGTGCATGGGGATACTCGCACCGTGCTGGGGTGCTCCCTCGTCGAACAGCTCAATGAATATGACGTCAGCCGCCAGCCGAGTCAGGAGGTGGTGGACTTCTACCGTGCCGGCCCTGCCGGTATCCGCACCACCAAGGCGTTCAGTCAGGATTGTCGCTGGCCAGAGCTGGATCTGGACAGAGCCGAAGGCTGCATCCGCTCGCTGGATAACGCCTACAGCCAGGAGGGCGGCCTTGCCGTGCTTTCCGGCAACCTCGCGGTCAACGGCGCCATCGTAAAGACCGCCGGGGTGGATGAGGAGAACCTCACCTTCCGTGGTCCGGCCCGGGTGTTCGAGAGTCAGGAGAGCGCGGTGAGCGGCATCCTCGACGGCACCGTGAAAGCGGGCGAGGTTGTGGTGATCCGCTACGAAGGGCCGAAAGGGGGCCCAGGCATGCAGGAGATGCTCTATCCCACCACCTATCTGAAATCCATGGGACTCGGCAAGGCGTGTGCCCTGATCACTGATGGCCGCTTCTCCGGCGGCACCTCGGGTCTCTCCATCGGCCACGTCTCGCCGGAGGCCGCTTCCGGCGGCACCATAGGTCTGGTGGAGGATGGCGACATCATCAGCATCAATATCCCGGCCCGCAGCATGGTGCTGGAGGTGGCCGACAGCGTGCTGGCTGCCCGCCGTGTCGCCGTCGAGGCTCGTGGCTGGAAGCCGCTCGATCGTCAGCGTCAGGTCTCCTTTGCCCTGCGCGCCTATGCCATGTTCGCCACCAGCGCCGATAAAGGCGCGGTGCGCGATCGCTCGATGCTGGGGGAATAAATCATGGTCTCTGCGGCGGATTATCTACGCAAGGTGTTGCTCTCCCCCGTCTATGAGGCGGCGCGGGTGACCCCCCTGCAAACCCTGAAGAAACTTTCCGAGCGGCTCGGCAACCATGTCAGCCTGAAGCGGGAGGATCTGCAACCGGTCCACTCCTTCAAGCTGCGCGGTGCCTACCACAAGATCGCTACCCTGACCGAGGAGCAGAAGGCGCGCGGCGTCATCGCCGCTTCTGCTGGCAACCACGCGCAGGGGGTCGCCCTGTCGGCCGCCAAGCTCGGTATCAAGGCGATCATCGTGATGCCCAAGACCACGCCGGACATCAAGATCGACGCGGTACGCCGTCAGGGCGGCAACGTCATGCTGTTTGGCAACAGCTTCGATGAGGCCTACGGCGAGAGCCGCCGCCTCGCCGAGCTTGAGGGCTACACCCTGATCCCGCCATTTGACGATGTCGAGGTGATCGCCGGGCAGGGCACCATCGGCAAGGAGCTGCTGGAGCAGGATACCCATCTCACCCACGTGTTCGTGCCGGTGGGCGGCGGCGGGCTGGCCGCCGGGGTGGCGGTCTATATCAAACAGCTGCTGCCGGATGTGAAGGTGATCGGGGTGGAGGCGGAGGGCTCCGCCTGCCTTAAGGCCGCGCTGGCGGCTGGCGAGCCGGTCAATCTGGAGCGGGTCTCGCTGTTTGCGGACGGGGTAGCGGTCAAGCGCATCGGCGAGGAGACCTTCCGCCTCTGCAACCAGTATCTGGACGAGGTAGTGACCGTCTCCAACGACCAGATCTGTGCCGCGCTGAAAGATATCTTCGATGACTGCCGCGCCATCGCCGAGCCGTCGGGGGCCCTGTCGCTGGCTGGCCTCAAAGCCTACAGCGAGCGGGAGCAGGTCAGGGGTGGCCGGATGGCAGCCATTCTGTCCGGCGCCAACGTCAACTTCCACAGCCTGCGCTACGTGTCGGAGCGCTGCGAGATTGGCGAGAAGCGCGAGGGCATGCTGGCGGTGACCATCCCCGAGCGCAAAGGGGCCTTCCTCGACTTCTGCCGTCAGCTCGGGCCGCGCATGGTGACCGAGTTCAACTATCGTTACGCCGATGCCGAGCAGGCGTCGCTGTTCGTCTCGGTGCGCCTCACCGGTGGTGACGAAGAGCTCGGGCAGATCATCGATCAGCTCGGCGGCAACGGCTATCCGGTGGTCAACATGACCGAGAGCGAGCTGGCCAAGAACCACGTGCGTTACATGATTGGCGGCCGCCCGGCCCGGCCCCTCGGTGAACGGCTCTACAGCTTCAAGTTCCCGGAGCAGCCGGGCGCCCTGATGCGTTTCCTCGAGACCCTGGGCTGTCGCTGGAACATCAGCCTGTTCCACTACCGTAACCACGGTGCTGACTACGGTCGGGTGCTCTGCGCCTTCGAGCTGCCGGACGAGGACGTGGCCGCCTTCCACGACTACCTGCGCGAGATTGGCTACGGCTGGAAAGAGGTGAGCGACGACCCCGCCTACCGGCTGTTCCTAGCCAGTTGAGCAAGGGGGCTGCAACAACTCACCGGGAGGGAGGCGTTATGCCTCCCTTTTCTATTGCTGCGTGTGGATAGGTCCACTCCGTACGACGCAACGTCATGGTTTAACTGGCAAAACAGTGTGAATAGGTACACAGGTGATTTTTACGCCGGATATTGCTGGCAAGCTCACACTCCTGATGGCTTGGTCATTTGAGGCTGCGTTCGGATGGGATACCCTGAATAGCGGAGAGGCCGCCTGACGGCTTCACACAGGGAAAGTGCGCACTCAGGCGCCCATAATGACTTATTGCAGAGGCGAAAATATGAATAAATCCATGCTTGCCGTATTGGTCAGTGGTTTGCTGGCGGCCGGAGCCGTGCAGGCCGCCGCTCAGGACAATACCTGGTATGTCGGTGGCAAGGCCGGTTGGTCCAATTACTATGGCGTTGACCACAACCAGTATGCCGAGTCGATTGCCCAGACGTTGGGTAATACCAGCGAGAACACGGATGATCTGGGTCTGGGCCTGTTCGCCGGTTACCAGCTCAACCCCAACCTGGGTTTCGAGCTGGGTTATGACTGGCTTGGCAAATACGACACCACTTCGGGCACTGGCGCCAATACCCTAAAGACCGAAGCCAAGAGCCAGATGATTCAGGCCACCATGAAGATCAGCTTCCCGGCAACGAACGTGCTCGATCTTTATGGCCGACTGGGCGGTGCTTATGCCTGGACGGATAGCGAGATCAGCTTCGCCAATACCAGCGAGACCGGCAAAAAGCATGGCGCCGCCTTCGTTGGTGCGCTGGGTGCCGAATACGCCATCGATCGTGACTGGGCTGCCCGTCTGGAGTACCAGTACACCACGCCTCTGGGAGATGCCTCTCTCGATCGCTCCGGTATCGAGATGGATAACGGCCTGATTTCGTTCGGGATGCTCTATCGCTTCGGTCAGCAAGGTGGCGAGGTCGTAGCACCGGCTCCCGCTCCGGCAGCCGAACCGGCACCTGTAGCCGTGGTGGAGCCCAAGACCTTCAGTCTGAGTTCCGATGTGCTGTTCGAGTTCAACAAGGCGACCCTGAAGCCGGCTGCCAATCAGGCGCTTGATGCCTTGTTCAGCCAGATTGTGGCGGCCAATCCGAAAGATGGCGTCGCAACTGTCATCGGTTATACCGACCGCATCGGTTCCGACAACTACAACCTGGCCCTCTCCGAGAAGCGGGCCCAGAGCGTGGCCAGCTATCTGGTATCCAAAGGCTTGTATGCCGACAAGGTACGGGTCGAAGGACGTGGCAAGGCCAATCCGGTCACTGGCAACAGCTGTGCCAGTCGCTCCAAGCAGGAGCTGATCGCCTGTCTGGCACCGGATCGCCGAGTGGAAATCCATCTGGAAGGGGTTTCCCAGCCTGTTCAATAAGCAGAGCGACGGGAGCAATAAATGTAAAAACGGGAGGCTTGGCCTCCCGTTTCTTATGGGGTGTTTACGATGTTGAGCCTCAGAGCCCGAACAGCGGCCGCAGGCGAATGCCGATGAGGCTGCCAGCGAGGGCCATCAACATCCAGACCCAGCCGTGCAGGCTGCCAGAGGCGGTGCCATCGAAGAAGCCGCCGAGGTTGCAGGCGGCGTACATGGCGCCCATCCCCATCAACAGGCCGCCGATGATGGAGGCCAGACTGTTGCCGAGCCGCATCGGGGCGAAGTTGCCGCCACCGCTCAGGCTGCGCGCCAGCATGGCCCCCAGAATACCGAGCCAGAACATGCCGACCATGGGGTTGATAAAGAGTGGCTGGGCCAGCTTGGGGTTGCCCTCGAACAGGCCAAACAGGGAGGCACCGCGCAGCGCCATGTCATAGACGGCGCCGGTGATGGTCCAGGCCGAGCCGTGCAGAGCGACCACGGACGAGTTGAGCAGAGCTATGATGATGCCGCCGGTCAGCACGGTGAAGCGGCCATCGCGCCAGAACAGATTGCTGCCGCTGAAGAGGGGCTTGAGCTCGCCGGTGCGCTTGAGTTCGCTGTTGCGAAACAGCAGGAACAGCGCGGCGACCAGCGCCAGGTTGAGCAGCATGCCGCTCCAGATATTGCCGGTCAAATCCTTGGCCAGCACCACATGGCTGGAGAAGGTAGCCTCCAGTTCGGGGCGGAACTGGTTGCTGATAAGGGTGCCGATGCCGTAGCAGATCAGCACCAGCCAGAAGCGGGGTTGCCCCTCGCCGCAGCAGTAAAGAGTGCCGGTGGCGCAGACGCCTGCCAGCTGCATGCCGATGCCGAACAGGAAGGCACCGACGATGAAAGGAATGCCGATAGCCATCACGTTACCCACCATGGCATCGCCAAAGAGGGCGTGGCTAAAGGAGAGGAAGGTGGTGAACAGCAGAATTTCGATGGCGATGGTGAGCAGGTGAACCCGCACGTAGTAGCTGTTGCGTTTGGTCAGCATTTCGCGCCAACCGAATACGATGCCGAAGCGACTGAAGGAGAGGGTGAAGCCGAAGCCGAATCCGATCAGGGCCATCAGAGCCCATTTCATACCAAAGGTGTTGCCAAGCCAGAGTAACGCTCCCCCCGCGATTACCACGATGGGGAGCGACCATTTTCGAGTCATGTCAGTTGTTCCTTGCAGTTGGTTTTCAGAGGGGCGGATCCTATTCCCTCATGGAGTCTAATGCTACCCATTTAACCAGTGCAGAGAAAAAGAGGAGCGCTGACTCCCGTCAGCGCCGGGGATCAATGGCGGGTGGTGTCGAGATGGAAGTGGTGAGTCTGCCTGGTCAGGATGCGGGCGTGCTGGGCGACCATGGTCGCCTCTTCGGCGGCCTGACTGGCGCTCTGGTTGGCCTCGGCCGCCAACCGCGACATCTCCCCGACCTGATGGTGGATCCCCTGCACCAGCCGGGTCTCATCGCTCATCAACTGATCGACCTGAGCGATGCGCTGATTGATCTCCTCGCAGCTCTGCGCGATCCGGGCGACGCTCTGGCGCGCTGTCATCGTGTGAGTGACCGCCTGTTCGACCCGGGCCAGCTCGGTATCCATCTCGCTGGCGGCGCGCAGGCTGACATCCTGGATCTTGCCGATGATGGTGTTGATCTCGGTGGTGGCGCTGCCGGTGCGGGTCGCCAGCGAGCGTACTTCATCCGCCACCACGGCAAAACCGCGTCCCTGTTCACCTGCCCGCGCCGCTTCAATGGCGGCGTTCAGCGCCAGCAGATTGGTCTGCTCCGCAATATCGTGAATGGCGCCCGCCAGCCCGGCAATCTGCTGCGAGAGGCCAGCCAGATCCGAAATGGTATGGGAGACCTGCTTCACTCCCGTGACTTGCTCCCCGATCACCTGTTCCACCGTGTGGATGGCGAGTGTCGCCTCTTGTGCCCGCTCTGCTGACTGCGGGGTTTGCTCCCCCACCTGATGCAGCTGGCTACCCGCCTGTTCAATGGAGTGGGTGAGCTGTTCGATGGCCTGTTCGATATGGTGGGCTGCCCCGACCTGAGCCTGACTGTCATCGGTGTGCCGTTGTGCCATGGCGGTCAGGCTGGTGGCGCGATCATCCAGCGTACTGGCGCTGCGTTGCAGGGACTCCACCAGGGTTGCCAGTTGGTCACGCATGGCCCCGATCTGGCGGATCAGCTCGCCGATGGCATCGAGGCCCGGCTCCGGCATGGGGCGGTTCAACTCCCCTTCGGCGATGGCGGCGGTGGCTTTGCCTGCGGCCAGCAGCCGCTGTTGGGTGGGGCGTCCCAGCCAGAAGATGAGCCCCGCCCCCAGCATTGCAGCGCACAACAGCAGGCCGTAGCAGAGTCGGGTGGTGTTGGCGAGATGGGCCATTTGCTCGGCGGCATACTCGTTACCGCGGATGACGGTGGCGTCTACCCCTAGCCGGTGGGCGTTATAGAGGGTGTGCAGGCGTGCTGCAAGCGCGCCCGCCTGCGCCAGATCCCCAGCCTTGATGGCGGGGACAAACTTGTCGTTGAGCAACTGCCAGAACAGCTCCCCCTGCACTTTTTGCTCCCCCAGCAGCAGTTCCCTGAGGGGCTCGTTCAGGCTGCTCTCTTGCCAGAAGCGGTTACGGCTCTCGAACTCTTGCTGCAGTCGGGCGAGGGTTTGCAGCAGGGCCTCCCGCTCCTCCGGTTTGGCATGGAGCAGGGTGTAGACCTGCAACTGGGATTCGATGAGGTAGAGAGGCGGCGGCAGAATATCGGCTACCACATCCTTCCCCTGTCCCATCTGATCGGCTGCGCTCCGGACCGAGTAAAGCCCGAAAAAGCTGATGGAGATCAGCGTGATAATGACCATGATCCCCAGAACCTGACCAAAAAGCAGGGATCTGTCGTGAATGTGCTTGAGCATGTTGCCTCCATTCGGCTCCGTTCATGGATAGCATAGCTCTCTGGCGGGATGGTGCGACTCGGGTGTGGGCTGTTGATGGTCAGTCGGCTCTGGAGAAGGGGAAGTCTCAGTCTGAAGGCCGCTGGTGCCATGAAAAAGAACCCCGGCTGATGAGCCGGGGTCGCTGGTGGTGAGGCGGTGTCAGGTCCGGCTTGGCGCGGCTTTGCCGCTGCGCAGCCCATCCAGACTGAACAGCACTAGCGCGCTCCAGATGCAGGCAAAGGTGAGCAGTTTGTCCATCGCCAGCGCTTCCCCATAGAGGGTGACTGCGAGGATAAACATCAGGCTGGGGCCTATGTACTGGAAGAAGCCCAAGGTGGAGAGCTTGAGCCGGGTCGCGGCGGCAGTGAAGCAGAGCAGGGGGGCCGTGGTGACGGCGCCTGCGGCGATCAGCAGCAGGTTGAGGTGCCAATCGTTCTGGGTGAGATGGCTGGTGGGGCTGTCGGCAAAGCCCCACAGATAGATGGCCGCTGGCGGCAGCATGATCATAGTTTCGATCAGCAGACCGGTGAGGGCATCGAGGGCCAGTTTTTTGCGCACCAGCCCATAGATGGCAAAGCTCGACGCCAGCACCAGCGCAATCCAGGGCAAGGAGCCAAAGGCGATAAGCTGGATCGCCACCCCGGCAAAGGCCAGCGCCACCGCCCACCACTGCAGGCGGCGCAGCTTCTCGCTCAGAAACACCATCCCCAGCAGCACGTTGAACAGCGGGTTGATGTAGTAGCCGAGGCTGGCATCCAGCATGTGACCGTTGTTGATGGCCCAGATAAACAGCAGCCAGTTGCCGCCGACGGTAACCGAGGTAAACGCCAGGGTGAGCAACACTTTTGGCTGGCGCAGCACCGCCTGCACCTTGTGCCACTGACGGCCTGCCAGGGTGAGTACCATCAGCAGCACGCAGGACCAGATCATCCGGTGGGTCAGGATCTCGGCGGCCGGAACGGCAGAGATGGTCTTGAAATAGATGGGGGCTATGCCCCAAAGGGTATAGGCGCACAGGGCGTAGATGACGCCCTGACGCTGGAGCTGTTGCGGCATGCGGATGACCTTTACTGAAGCGTTGGATGCGGGAAAACATCGCAAAAAATCAGTGTAGCGATCCTTTTGCGGGGAAAGAAGCGAATAAACGAAGTTTGAGGGATAAGAGGAGTGTGGCTGGCCGGTCAGCCTTTACCACGGCGGATCTTGTCGACATCCATCAACAGCCACAGCATCAGGGCGATGGCGGAGATCCAGGGGCCCCAGGTCACGTAGGCCTCGCCGTGCCCCAGCACGAAGAACAGCAGGGGCAAACCGATCACCAGAAAAAGTACGCTTCCCAGAAAAAATAGCATTTTTGTCTTTATATTTAACATGTTGGCTTTTTTATCATTATAAGGATTGAGCCCGGTGATGGAAGGCCAAAAATGCAAAAGGGGGATTTCTCCCCCTTTTTGATCCGATAGTGCTGATTTGTCGTGTTATTCCAGCTGAATCCAGGTGCTTTTCAGCTCGGTGTACTTCTCCAGCGCATGAAGTGACTTGTCGCGACCGTTGCCGGACTGTTTGAAGCCGCCAAATGGCATGGTCATGTCACCACCGTCCCAGTTGTTGACGAACACGGTACCGGCGCGCAGGGCGCGGGAGCCTTTCACCGCCTTGTTGAGATCCGCCGTCCAGATCGCCGCGGCCAGACCGTAGTCGGTGTCATTGCCCAGCGCAATGGCCTCCTCCAGCGTATCGAAGCCGGTCACCGCCAGCACAGGGCCGAAGATCTCCTCGCGGAAGATGCGCATCTGCGGGGTCACGTCGTCGAAAATAGTGGGTTCGATATAGAAGCCGCCACTCTCCATATTGGTGCGGTTGCCACCCAGCAGCAGCTTGGCCCCCTCCTGCTTGCCAATCTCGATATAGCGCAGCACCTGCTCCATCTGGATGTGATCCACCATGGCGCCGATACGGGTCGCAGGGTCGAGCGGGTTGCTCGAGATCCACTCGCGGGCATGGGCCAGCAGTCGCTCCATAAATTGCGGTTTGATGCTGTTTTGCACCAGCAGGCGGGAGGCGGCGGTGCACACCTCGCCCTGGTTGTAGAAGATGGCGCCAGCGGCGCTCTTGGCCGCGGCGTCCAGATCCGGCGCATCCGCCAGTATGATGTTGGGGCTCTTGCCGCCGCACTCCATAAAGGCGCGCTTGAGGTTGGACTTGCCGGAGCACTCCACCAGATGTTTGCCGATCTTGGTGGAGCCGGTGAAGGTGATGCAGTCCACATCCATATGCATGGCCAGCGCCTCGCCCACGGTATGACCAAAGCCCGGCAGCACGTTGAACACGCCGTCCGGAATACCCGCCTCCTTGGCCAGACCGGCGATACGCAGGGCGGTCAGGGGCGATTTTTCGGAAGGCTTGAGAATGACCGAGTTGCCGGTAGCGAGCGCCGGGCCCAGCTTCCAGCAGGCCATCACCAGCGGGAAGTTCCATGGCACTATGGCGGCAACCACCCCGAGCGCTTCGCGGGTCACCAGCGCCAGTGCTGACTCCTCCACCGGGGCGACCTGATCGTAGATCTTGTCGATCGCTTCGGCGTTCCAGGCGATGCAGTTGGCGGCGGCGGGGGCGTCATAGCCCATGGCATCGCCGATGGGTTTGCCCATATCCAGCGACTCCAGCAGCGCCAGCTCCACCTTGTTGAGGCGCATCAGCTCGGCGAAGCGCTGCATGATCTGTTTGCGCTGTTTCGGTGGCAGGCCGCTCCAACGCTTGTCGTTGAAGGCGTCACGGGCAGCCTGTACCGCCAGTTCGGCATCGGCGGCATCGCAGGCAGCCACCTTGGTCAGCAGCTTGCCATTGGCCGGGTTGATGCAATCGAAGGTGGCGCCATTGACGGCATCCCGATAGCTGCCGTTGATAAAGGCTTGCGAGGGCAGGGTCAGATGGGCGGCCTTGTGTTGCCACTGGGCCAGGGTCAGGTCACTCATGTTCACTCCTTGAACCGGCAAAAGTCAGTTTCCGCGTATCAATATGCTAAACATCCTGCCGCTTGTAAATCCATCTTGTAACAATTCATTAAACATTGCTCCCCTGCCGATGCGCGTCTGAATGTCAGAAACTGGCGGGGGTGTTGGCCGAGATCAGCACGCACTCCTGTTCGCCGCTATTGCGAAAACGGTGGGGGGTGCGGCTGTCGAAGTAGTAGCCATCCCCGGCGCCCAGCAGGTAGATCTGCTCGCCCACGGTCACTTCAACTTCGCCCTTGATGACGATGCCGCACTCTTCACCCTCGTGGCTCAGCATGTCGTCGCCGGTGTCGGCGCCAGGTGGCAGCACCTCCTGCAACATGCCGATGGCGCGGTTGGCGCGGCTGTGCCCAACCAGCCGGTAGCTGATGGGATGCGTGCCGAGATCTGGCATATCGGCGGCGCGGAAGATCACTTCGGTGCCCATTTCGGTCTCTTCAGTGAAGAAGCTGGCCAGCGACATGGGGATGCCTTCCAGCACCTTGCGCAGGGAGGCGACAGAGGGGCTCACCTGATTTTTCTCGATCTGGGAGATAAATCCGTTGGTCACACCGGAGCGCTTGGCCAGCTCGCGCTGGGAGAGGGCCGCCTTGGTGCGAACCGCCTTGAGGCGGTGACCGATATCCATCTATAGACACTCCTTGACTGTTTACTATTATTAAAATTGTGTTAAATATCTTATACCACCCTGCTGATGCGTCTAGCTAGGGGTGGCACCAGACAGGGCGATAACGGGCCCTTTTTTATGGATTCAGGTGTTTAATTTAATAGGCATTGGCCGACAGTTGCTAAACACCTTAAGGATGAGGTGACCATGAAACCGATCAGCGACATCAATACGCCCTCCGACATGTCCGCGTTCTGGATGCCGTTCACCGCCAACCAGCAGTTCAAGGCGGCGCCGCGTATCCTGAAGTCGGCAGAGGGGATGTATTATCACTCAGAGGATGGCCGCAAGATACTGGATGGCACAGCCGGACTCTGGTGTTGCAACGCGGGCCATGGTCGGCGCGAGATTGCCGAGGCGGTCTCCCAGCAGATTTCCCACCTCGATTTTGCCCCCACCTTCCAGATGGGTCACCCCCTGCCGTTTGAGCTGGCCAACCGGCTGGTGGAGATCGCCCCCAAGGGCTTTGGTCACGTCTTCTACACCAACTCCGGCTCCGAGTCGGTCGATACTGCGCTCAAGATTGCGCTGGCCTGGCAGCGGGCTCGCGGTCAGGGCACCCGCACCCGGCTGATTGGCCGCGAGCGTGGCTATCACGGGGTCGGCTTTGGCGGCATCTCGGTGGGGGGGATTCCCGGCAACCGCAAGTGGTTCGGCTCCCTGCTGACCGGGGTGGATCATCTGCCCCACACCCTCAACATCGCCAAAAACGCCTTCACCAAAGGGCTGCCCGAGGAGGATGTGGCGCTGGCCGACGAGCTGGAGAAGATCGTCTTTCTACACGATGCCAGCAATATCGCGGCGGTGATCGTCGAACCCATCGCTGGCAGTACCGGCGTGCTGATGCCCCCCAAAGGCTACCTCAAGCGGCTGCGGGAGATCTGCACCAAGCACGGCATCTTGCTGATTTTTGACGAGGTGATCACCGGTTTCGGTCGCCTTGGCTCCCCCTTCGCCGCACAGGAGTTCGATGTCATCCCCGACATGATCACCTGCGCCAAGGGGCTGACCAACGGCGCTATCCCCATGGGCGCGGTGCTGGTGCAGAAGCACATTTATGACGACATGATGGCGGCAGGCAAGGGGGCCATAGAGCTGTTCCACGGCTACACCTATTCCGGTCATCCGGTGGCTGCGGCTGCGGGGCTCGCGACCCTCGAGATCTATCGCAACGAGAACCTGCTCAGCCGCGCAGCCGATCTGGCTGGCTACTGGGAGGAGGCGGCCCATGCGCTGAAGGGCTGCAAGCATGTGAAGGATGTACGCAACTACGGGCTGGTGGCGGGTATCGAGCTGGAATCGATGCCGGATGCACCGGGCAAGCGCGCCTATGAGGTGTTTGTTCGCTGCTTCGAGAAGGGGGCTCTGATCCGGGTGACCGGCGACATCATCGCTCTTTCGCCACCTCTCATTATCGAGCGCAGCCAGATCGACGATCTCTTCACCCTGCTGCAGGATGCCCTGCAGGCACAACCTTAACCCATTTGATGGCCCCGCACTGGCGGGGCCTTGCGTTGGTTTGCTCAGCGCATTTACCACATCAGTTATCACGGAGGATACATGACATACAGGGTCAGCAACTTCATCAACGGCCAGCCGCAGGAGAGTCGTAGCGAGCGCCAGGGCGCCATCTTCAACCCAGCCTGCGGCAAGCAGCAGGGGAGCGTCGGGCTTTCCAGCGCCGCCGAGTGTCAGGAGGCGATCGCCATTGCCGAGCGTGCCTTTGCCGACTGGTCGCAAACCCCGCCGCTGGTGCGGGCTCGGGTCTTTTTCCGCTTCAAAGAGTTGATGGAGCAGCACAGGGACGAGCTGGCCGAGCTCATCAGCCGCGAGCACGGCAAAGTCTTCTCCGATGCGCAGGGTGAGCTGACCCGCGGGCTGGAGGTAGTGGAGTTTGCCTGCGGCATTCCCCATCTGCTCAAGGGGGAGCACTCCCTCAACGTCGGTCGCGGGGTAGACAGCTACTCCATGATGCAGCCGGTCGGGGTTTGCGCCGGCATCACCCCGTTCAACTTCCCGGCCATGGTGCCGCTCTGGATGTTCCCGGTCGCGATTGCCTGCGGCAACACCTTCATTCTCAAACCCTCCGAGAAGGATCCCTCTCTCTCGCTGCGGATGGCCGAGCTGATCAAGGAGGCCGGTCTGCCGGACGGCGTGCTCAACGTGGTGAACGGTGACAAGGAGGTGGTGGACGTGCTGCTGACCGACCCGCGGGTCGGCGCCGTGTCGTTTGTCGGCTCCACCCCCATCGCCCAGTACATCTATGCCACCGCCTCGGCCCACGGCAAGCGAGTGCAGGCGCTGGGCGGTGCCAAGAACCACATGGTGGTGATGCCGGATGCGGATCTCGATCAGGCGGTCTCCGCCCTGATGGGGGCTGCTTATGGGGCAGCGGGCGAGCGCTGCATGGCCATTTCTGTGGCCGTGGTGGTGGGTGACGAGACCGCCGATGCGCTGGTGGCCAAACTGACGCCGCTGGTGGAACAGCTGCGGGTGGGCCCGGGGCTGGGCCAGAGCCCGGAGAACGAAATGGGGCCGCTCATCAGCAAGGAGCATCTGGCCAAGGTGCGTGGCTACGTGGATCAGGGGGTGGCCGAAGGGGCCGCGCTGCGGGTCGATGGTCGCACGCTGAGCCACGACGAGGGTTACTTTATCGGGGGCTGCCTGTTTGACGAGGTGACCCCCGAGATGCGCATCTACCGCGAGGAGATCTTCGGCCCTGTGCTCTCCATCGTGCGGGTGCCGGACTACGAGACGGCGCTGCGACTCATCAATGAACATGAGTACGGCAATGGCACCGCCATCTTTACCTGCGACGGCGACACCGCGCGGGACTTCACGGCGCGGGTGCAGGTCGGTATGGTAGGGGTGAACGTCCCCATTCCGGTGCCGATGGCGTTTCACAGCTTTGGCGGCTGGAAGCGCTCCATCTTCGGGCCGCTCAACATGCACGGGCCGGACGGGGTTCGCTTCTATACCCGGATGAAGACGGTGACGGCGCGCTGGCCCCAGAGCCTGCGCAGTGGTGCCGAGTTCTCCATGCCGACCATGAAGTGACGTGCTGGCACGTGCTGGCACGTGCTCATGGCCTAACCTCTTGCCCCCGCCGGTCGATGATTGGCGGGGGCGAACTCTGTAAAGGAACAACAGATGCGATTGGGAATTCTCGATTGTGACCGGCTCGATCCCGATCTGGCTGATCGTTTTGGCCCCGTTTACTCCGAGATGTTTATCAGGGGCTTTGCGGCCCTGGCCCCCGAACTGGAATTTCGGGTCTGGTCGGCTCTCGATGGGGAGCTGCCGGAGGATCTGCACGAGTGCGATGCCTGGCTTATCACAGGTTCGCGCCACGATGCTTACAGCGATATCCCCTGGATTCAGGCACTGCGGGCGTGGATCCGTCAGGCGCACGATGCCGACGTCAAGCTGGCCGGTGTCTGCTTCGGTCATCAGGTGATCGCCCAGGCACTAGGTGGCGAGGTGGTGAAGTCCACCAAGGGATGGGGGCTGGGAGTGTCGGTGCATCCCATGCTGGCAGATGAGCCCTGGATGGCGCCAGCGCGGGATCAGATCCGCATTCTGGCCAGTCATCAGGATCAGGTGGCCCTGCTGCCGCCGGGGGCGACCCGACTGGCGGGCAACGATTTTTGTCCCAACTTCATGTTTTTGCAGGGTGATCACATCGTCGCCATTCAGGGGCATCCGGAGTTCTCGGTGGAGTACAACCGGGCGCTGATCGAGCGGCGCCGCGGCCTGTTGCCCGACGAGCGCTACCAGAGCAGCCTTTCCTCGCTGGAGGGGGAGGTGGATTCGGCGACCATGATGCAGTGGCTGCTGCAGTTTCTGGGGATCCTGCCGCTGCGGGCTGGCGCGGCCTGAGCCCGGTTTGTCAGCCACCCCTTCGGATGCTAGATTTTGTAGCAAAATGAAGGATCAAGCGCTGAGATGTCGGGATCGGATGGTACACTGGCCGCCCATGTGGCGGCCTGTTTGTCTGGCTTGATTGCCGTCCCGGCCTGAGCCAAACCTGTCTGAGCCAAACCAGTGTGAGAGTGTGACGCCTTGAAACTACAGCAATTGAAGTATTTGATCGCGATCCGGGACCACAACCTCAATGTGTCCGTGGCTTCCGATGCGCTCTTCACCAGTCAGCCGGGGGTCAGCAAACAGATTGGCCTGCTGGAGAGCGAGCTGGGAGTGCGGATCTTCGAGCGCCGTGGCAAGCATTTGCACCGCATCACCCCGGTGGGTGAGGAGATCATCAAGTGTGCCGAGGCGATGCTCAACATCGAGAGCAAGATCAAGGCGATCTCCCGCGAGTATCTGGATCCGACGGTGGGCACCCTCAATATTCACACCACCCACACCATTGCCCGCTATCTGCTGCCCAAATCGGTTACCTACTTCACCAAGAAGTACCCCAAGATCTCGTTCCACCTCCATCCGGTGATGTCGGCGAGCAAGGAGCAGATCAGCAAGGGTTACTCCGATTTTTCCATCGTTGCCCACGAGATTGGCTTCGACAAGGAGCTGATCGCGCTGCCCGCCTACCTCTGGACTCTCTCGCTGGTGGTGCCGCAGGATCACCCGTTGGCCAAGGTGAAGAAGCCGACGTTGGAGCAGCTCTGCCACTACCCGATCCTCAGTTACGAGAGCGGCGCCACCGGTCGTCAGGTGCAGGACGAGGTGTTTCAGGCGGCGGGGCTGACCCCGAGTTACTACATGACGGTAATGGATGCCGGAGTGATCAAACGCTACGTGGAGCTGGGCTTTGGCATCGGCATCATCTCCTCGCTGGTGGCCAACGACACCGACAGCCCCGGGCTGGTCTCCATCAATCTGGAGCACCTGTTCAAGCCCTGTCCGGCGCAGATCTGTTTCAGCAAGAGCATCTTGCTGCAGAACTACATGTATGACTTCATCAGCTCCTTCTCGCCCCACCTCACCAAGGAGGTGATCCAGAGCGTGATGCAGCAGCCGAGTCAGGCGCGCATCGACGAGCTGCTGGCCGGGGTGGAACTGCCCATCTATTGATCCCGATCGGATTCCCGATCGCTGCCGGTTGTCTCTTCTGTCAGGCTGGGCTCTACTCGGGGTTCAGCCTGTCTCTTTTGGGCTATCTCCATCGTCCGAGGTCTCTATGTCCCGCATTCTGCTGCTTGCCAATCTCAACTGTGATCATGTGCTCTCCCTCTCCGAACCGTTGGTGGCGGGGGCCCGGCTGCAATATGTGGATCAGGGGCGCAGGCTGGGGGGCGGCGCCGCCAACACCGGCATCGGGCTGGTATGGGCGGGCCACGAGGTGACCATCGCCTCCCGCATCGGGCTGGACGAGACCGGTGACTGGCTGCTGGAGCAGGCGGCCGGTTACGGACTGGATTGTAGCCAGGTGGAACGCTTTGGTGGCGAGACCGGTGAACTGCTCATTTTGGTGGACTCCACCGGTGAGCGCACCATACTGCGTCGGCCGCGGCGCCCGGATGTGCCGGGCGATCTGCCGTTAGAGGGGGTGGATTGCCTCTATGTGAACTATCCCGGCACCGCCATCATCAGCTACATGCGCCAGATGCTCGGCAAGAGCTTCGTGGTGGCCCAGTATCCCAAGGGCGGCCAAGCGCGCCGCCCCTGTCACGTGCTGGTGGCCTCCCGCTCCGATCTCGGCGAGGTGAGCGACCCCTGGCAGCATGCCCGCCAGCTGGCGGGGGAGCAGCTTGAATGGCTGGTGTTGACCGAAGGCAAAGCGGGGGCGGTAGCCATCCATGGTGACGAGCAGATCCGGGTCGCCGCCCGGCCAGTATCTGTGGTCGATACCACGGGGGCGGGGGATGCCTTCGCTGGCGGATTGATCCATGGGCTGGCGCGAGGCATGGCCATCAAGGATGCGTTGCAGTGCGCGGTGGACTGGGGCGCATTTGCCGTCGCCTCAGAGAGCTCCATCCCCTCGGTTGCCCTGAAAAACTGGCTGAAACAACCTCACTGAACCATCTCTTTGACGGTCGATTGAGGGGCGGTTCGCAGGCCATCTGGCTGCTGGTCGAAGGGGCTTGGCGAGGGGGACTATTCGGGAGATTTACCCGCTATAAAGCGGGTAAACGCCGGGCTAACCCGGCAAGTTTGCGATCAATCAAAGAAAGTGTCGATTTATGTGCATCTTCATCGACACCCGGTTGTGCTGCTCTTAACCTGTCACTCCGCAACTCAGATTAAGAGACAGGCCCCCCCTCTGGCGAACCAATGGGCAAACAGAGGCAAACCGGTTGTCTCCTGCCTCTTAGCTCAATGTTGTCGTCCTGATTCCTGGCTTGTAGTAAGAGGCAAGTGCGACCATGCAACTGACACGATTTACCGACTACGCCCTGCGTACCCTGACCTTCCAGGCGGTTCAGCCGGGGGATCGTCTGTCGACCATTACCGAAGTGGCCGATACCTTTGGCATCTCTCGCAACCACGTGGTCAAAATTGTGCACCAGCTTGGCATCAAGGGGTATATCGAGACGGTACGCGGCAAGCACGGTGGCATCCGCCTCGGTCGCTCTGCAGTCTCCATCAACCTGCGGGATGTGGTGATGGACATGGAGCATGTGCTCTGTCCGGTCGATTGCAAGCGCGAAAACTGCCGTCTCTCCGGTGGCTGCCGCATTCAGGGCATTCTGCGCCGCGCCATGAACGCCTTCCTCGAAGTGCTGGGTGAGTACACTCTGGCCGATGCGGTGCGCGATCCCAATCGTCTCTGCCACCTGCTGGGTATCGAGCAAGAGACTATTGTGACCATGGCCTGACGGGGCGTGGATATCGAATAAGATGTGAAAGGGGCCTGATGGCCCCTTTTGCTTTTGTACGCAGGTGGTTTTTAACGACTGCCTGGCTGGCGGATCAGGGTGATGGCGCCGTGCAGACAGGCGAGGCCACAGGCACCGCAGCCATTGCAGGCATCCATGTTGACGTTGATGCCGTCGGCGGTGGCCTTGATCGCCTGTTGCGGGCAGGCATCTTCACAGAGCAGGCAGTAGAAGCCCTGCCGTGCCTGACAACTCTCTTCAATCTGTACCCGGGTCTGCACCTGACGACCCAGCTGCAGGTCGAGTGCGCCGGTGGGACAGGCTCTGGCGCAGCTGCCGCAGTAGCTGCACTGGCCGCAGGCGAGATCGAGCACTGGCGTACCGGCGATGGGACTCCCCTCGTACTCCTCCTGGGTGGCCGGTTTGAGCAGACCGCGCGGGCAGGCCTTGAAACACTCGCCACAGCGGGTGCAGAGGGAGAGGTACTGGGACTCCTCGATGGCCCACGGCGGGCGCGCTTCATGGCAAACCACGGCGGGTTTGCGGGAAGCTTGCCAACCTTGTGTCAGCCAACGGAGGAAATAGTGAGTCATGCTCGCCCCTGATACCTATTAGGGGTTAATTTTATCGAAGTTTCGGGAAGCAGGCCAGAGAATAGCGGCCGTCAGGATCGCAAGCGCAGTTGCCCTTGTGTAAGCTAGGCGGGTCTTTTTACGTGGTTGAATGAAAACATATGTGGCTATTTCTCTGGCGTGCGTCCCTGCTCTATGTCTTTCCCCTGCTGATGTGGGCCTACTGCCGCATCAAGGGTATCGAGTTCGCCGAGCTCGATACCGGCGTCAACACCCACAAGTGGGTGGTGCTGGCCGCCTACCTCATCTACGTGGTGATCTGGATTCTGGTTAACCGCTATCTCGAACTCTTCCTGCGTCAGCGGAGCCGTAAATGATCGACCCCGGGCTCTGGGGGATCTTGTTGCCCGCCGCAGTGCTGGCCCTCGGGCTTGGCTGGCTGATCGGGCGGCGTACCGCCACGGCGCAGGCTCAGGAGCTGATGCTGGCGCAGGAGCGTTATCAGGCGCTGCAGGATCGCTTCGACGAGTTGCAGGATGAGCGGATACAGGGTCAGCAGAAGCTGGATCAGCAGCAGACCCTGCTGATCAAGCTCACCGCTCGCCTCAAGGATGCGGAAGCGACCCTGCGCAGCGAACGGCTGGCCGCCGCCGAGAAGCTGCAACTGCAACAGGAGGCGGAGCAGCGCCTCAGCCAGCAGTTCGAGAATCTCGCCAACCGGATCTTCGAGCAAAACTCCGGCAACTTCCGCGAATTGAACCAGAACAGCCTCGATCTGCTGCTCACTCCACTCAAAGAGCAACTGGAGGGCTTTCGCCGTCAGGTGGGCGAGACCCACGCGCAGGAGACGGCCCAACGCCACAGCCTCAAGTTCGAGCTGGAGCGCCTCGCCGAGCTCAATGCCCGCATGACCGAAGAGGCGGCCGCCCTGACCCGCGCCCTCAAGGGCGACAGCAAGCAGCAGGGCAACTGGGGGGAAGTGGTGTTGGCGCGGATCCTCAGCGAATGCGGTCTACGCGAGGGTCACGAGTACCACACCCAGGTCAATATCGAGGTGGAGAAGGGCAAGCGCTACCAGCCCGATGTCATCGTCCACCTGCCGCAGGAAAAAGACATCATCATCGACGCCAAGGTGTCGCTGACCGCCTACGAACGCTGGTACAACGCCGATGACGAGCTGGAGAAGGCGGTGGCGCTCAAGGAGCATGTCGCCTCGGTGCGCAACCATATCCGCGAGCTGGGCCGCAAGGATTACCAGCAGCTGCCCGGGGTGCGCACCCTCGACTATGTGCTGATGTTCGTGGCGGTGGAGCCCGCCTTCCTCACAGCCATGGAAGCCGATCCCTCGCTGGTGCGTTACGGCCTCGACAACAACATCCTGCTGGTGAGCCCCACCAACCTGATGGTGGCGCTGCGCACCATCGAGAATCTGTGGCGCTACGAGCGGCAGAACCAGAATGCCCGCCAGATTGCCGAGCGGGCCGGTCGTCTCTACGAAAAGCTGCGGCTGTTTGTCGAGGAGATGCAGCAGATGGGCGGCAGCCTGCACAAGGCGCAGGAGAGCTACGACAAGGCGATGGGACGGCTGGTCAACGGCCGTGGCAACCTGATTGCCCAGGTCGAGCGTTTCCGCGAGCTGGGGGTGGAGGTGACCAAGAGCCTGCCAGAGCCGCTGGTGGAGCGGGCACTGGAGCGTGACAAGGAGCAGGAGTAGTTTTTACCTGCACCGACATCAACAAAAGACCCAAACACTGTTTGGGTCTTTTGCTATCTGCCTGCTGGCCCAGTGCTTACCCATCATCAGAAATCCGCAAAGCAAACGGCCCACCGAAGTGGGCCGTTTCTATTTGCAGTGCCGGTGTGGATCAGCGGCTGGCGGCGCGGGCGCCCAGTTCGGCTTTCTCGCTATCGCTAAGGAAGGCCAGGGTCAGGCCGTTCTGCTGGGCGGTGCGGATTTCGCTCGCCGTCATGCCGGCGGCCGGAGCGGCCACTTCATATTCGTGGGGCAGGTCGATCCCTTCCACCGCCGGGTCGTCGGTGTTGAGGCAAGCCAGCACGCCAGCAGCCAGGAACTGGCGGATCGGGTGTTCGGTCAGGCTTGCCACCGTGGTGGTCTGGACGTTGGAGGTGAGGCAGGATTCGATGCCGATGCGGTGCTCGGCCAGATAGGCCATCAGGGCCGGATCCTGAATCGCTTTGACACCGTGGCCGATACGCTCGGCACCCAGCTCGCGAATGGCCTGCCACATGCTCTCGGGGCCAGCCGCCTCACCGGCGTGCACGGTGACGCGCATGCCTGCATCGCGCACCTTGCGGAAGTGGTCGACAAAGAGTTCCCCCGGGAAGCCCAGCTCGTCACCGGCCAGATCGATGGCGACCAGCTTGTCGCGGTGGGCCAGACAGGCGGCCAGCTCCTGATTGCACTGCTCGGTGCCGAAGGTGCGGCTCATGATGCCGATCAGATTGGCCTTGATGCCGAAGTCACGGCTGCCCGCGGCCACGCCGTCGATGATGGCTTCCACCACGCCTTGCGGGTGCAGCTTGTGGGTCATCGCCATATAGGCCGGACTGAAACGCAGCTCTGCATAGTCGATACCGGCACGCAGCAGGTCTTCCACGTTTTCGTAGGCAACCCGGCGGCAGGCGTCATAGTCGGCCAGCACGGCAACACCCCAGTCCAGCTTCTTCAGGAAGGCGACCAGACTTGGCTCGTTCTCGACGATCTGTACGTGGGGGCGCAGCGCCTCCAGCTCGAAGGCGGGCAGCTGAATATTGTGTTGGCGACCCAGCTCGAGGATGGTCTGCGGACGGATGTTGCCGTCCAGATGGCGGTGCAGGTCGGTCAGGGGGAGAGATCTGTCAATCATGATGGCGCCTTCTTCGAGTCGGGTTTGAAAGCCTGCCATTCTAGGCGGGGCTTTCAAAAAAGATACCCCGTTTGCTGGCAAACGGGGTCTTATTGGTCGGTGATTTATCAAGGCGTGATGGGAATCGTTTTTCCCCGGGACTCAGGAGAGATCGAGTTCCTTCAGCTTGCGGGTGAGGGTGTTGCGACCCCAGCCAAGCAGGCGGGCGGCTTCCTGCTTGTGGCCGTGGGTATGTTCCAGCGCCGTCTCCAGCATGATCCGCTCGAACTGGGGCATGGCATCGGCCAGGATGTCTGTCTCTCCCAGCGCCAGCTTGCTGGCCACCCACTCCTGCAATTGCTGCTGCCAGCAACCGGGCAACGCCGGTTGGCCGGGCTCGGCGTTGTGGGTGATGGGGGTAAGCAGCTCGGGGGGAAGATCGCTCACCAGCACCTCCTGCCCGGAGGCCATCACAGTGAGCCAGCGGCAGACGTTTTCCAGCTGGCGCACGTTACCCGGCCAGGGCAGGCGGCTGATATAGGCCTGGGTATCCGGGTGCAGGCTCTTGGCCTCCACGTTCAGCTCCTTGGCGGCGCGCAGCAGGAAATGACGGGCCAGCTGGGGAATATCCTCACGGCGCTCCTTGAGGGCGGGAATATGAATGCGGATGACGTTGAGGCGGTGGAACAGATCCTCGCGAAACTCGCCATCGGCGACCCGTTTCTCCAGATTCTGGTGGGTGGCGGCGATGATCCGTACATCCACCTGCACCGGCTGGTGGCCGCCGACCCGGTAGAACTGGCCATCGGCCAAGACCCGCAGCAGCCGGGTCTGCACATCCAGCGGCATGTCACCGATCTCGTCGAGAAACAGGGTGCCGCCGTCGGCCTGCTCGAAGCGGCCGTGGCGGATGTTGTTGGCGCCGGTGAAAGCCCCCTTCTCGTGACCGAACAGCTCCGATTCGATGAGATCTTTCGGAATGGCAGCCATGTTGAGGGCGATAAAGTTCTTGTGGGCGCGCGGGCTGTGCTTGTGCAGGGCGTGGGCGACCAGCTCCTTGCCGGTACCGCTTTGACCGTTGATTAGCACCGAGATGCTGGAGCGTGACAGGCGGCCGATGGCGCGGAACACCTCCTGCATCGCCGGCGCTTCACCGATGATCTCGGGAGTGGCGGTGGCCTCTTGCTGACGAGACTTGCGCTTGGTGCGCTGCTCCTTGAGGTGATTCTCGGCGCGGCGCACCAGGGTCACCGCTTCGTCGATGTCGAACGGCTTGGGCAGGTACTCGAAGGCGCCTCGCTGGTAGGCGTTGACCGCGCTGTCGAGATCCGAGTGGGCGGTCATGATGATGATGGGCAGGTCGGCCTGACGGCGGTGGATCTGCTCCAGCAAGCTCAGGCCGTCGATGCCGGGCATCCGGATATCGGAGAGGATGACATCTGGCGAGCGCAGCTCAAGAGCGTGTAGCAGCGCTTCGCCATCGGCAAAGCTTTCGCAGTTGAAGCCTTCGCTGCCGAGAGTGCGCTCCAGCACCCAGCGGATAGAACTG
Source organism: Aeromonas sp. 25-AL00135 (assembly GCF_054052385.1). NCBI lineage: Bacteria > Pseudomonadati > Pseudomonadota > Gammaproteobacteria > Aeromonadales > Aeromonadaceae > Aeromonas > Aeromonas sp. 25-AL00135. Next base: position 60,188 of record NZ_JBSTYQ010000015.1, read on the forward strand.
TCGTCATCGACGATCCACACTTTGGCGGTCATGGGGTTCCCTTACTTGCGAAGCGGTAGAAAAATGGTGAATTCGGTGTGGCCCGGCCAGCTGATGCAATCGATCCGCCCCTTGTGCTGGTCGATCAGGTTCTGGGCGATAGAGAGGCCGAGCCCGGTTCCCCCCTCCTTGCCAGTGATCATCGGGTAGAACAGGGTGTCGCGAATGGCATCGGGAATACCGGGGCCGTTGTCGATGATCTTGATCTCCGCCGCCAGCCGGTAACGCTGGCCGTGGATGGTGATCTGGAACGCGGTGCGGGTCTTGATACGGATAAGCCCGGTCTGATCCCCCAGTGCTTCGGCGGCGTTGCGCACTATGTTGAGAAACGCCTGCTGCAGCTGATCCGGCTCCATCTCGAATTCGGGGATGCTGGGATCGTAATCCCGTTCGATGCGAACAGAGGGAGGGAGTTCGAGCTCCACCAGTCGGCGTACCTGCTCCAGCACCGAATGGACATTATGCATCTGGTGACGGCCAGGGCGCTGGGGGCCAAGCAGCCGATCGACCAGCACCCGCAGCCGGTCGGCCTGCTCGATGATGATGCCGGTATATTCGCGCAGCGCCGGATCCGGCAGCTCTTTTTGCAGCAGCTGCGCCGCGCCGCGCAGGCCGCCGAGGGGATTCTTGATTTCGTGGGCCAGCCCGCGCACCAGCTCCTTGGCCGCCAGCTGCTGGGCATGTTGTTGCTGTTCCTGACTGATCTTCTTCTGCTGGTCGATCTTGCGCAGCTCCACCACCAGCAGACGCTGTTCGTGGTCGGCCATCGGGGTGGCGCTCAGCTCCACCAGTCGCGGTTCTCCCTCTACCACCAGAGTCACTTCGCTATCGGTAAAGCCCTGCCCTGACACGAGGCACTGCTTGAGCCGCTGCAAATCGAGGGAGATATGTTCCAGCAGATGGGGCAGTTCGATGCCGATCAGCCGGCGTTCACTGAGGGAGAGCAGCTGTTCAGCCGCCGGGTTGACGAACTGGATGCAGAGCCGCTCATCCATCAGGATCACGGCGGTCAGCAAATTATCCAAGAGTGTTTTGGCGTTGTCCGAGCGGGTTGGCACAGGTTTCTCCCTAAAACGGTGCTACACACCTGTTATGCACCGATATGGTGCATAGAGTTTACCCGCATCGGTGCGCTATATCACCCCTAGTCGGCTTTGGGGGTGGGTTTGGGAGCCGGCGTCACGCTCGCTCTATGCAGGTAAAAGGTGACTGCACTGGATTTAGCAAGGATCGTACCGTCTTTGGCGAGCAGCTCGAGCTGAGCTTCGTGGGCGCCGCGATCGACGTTTTCGACGCGGACAGAGAGGCTGTTGCTGACGATGGGGGCGGCTTTGCCATCCAGGGTCAGGCGCACATCATACTGGGTCGGAGGTTTGGGGCTGATGGTGCCCTGAAAGACGATGTTGCCTGTGTTGTCGCGTAGGGTGCTGCCCTGTTCCGGGGAGAGCAGTTCGATAGTCAGCTTGGCCGCCTCTTTCTCTTTCTTGGCATCGGCGCCGGTCAGGCTGTTGAAGTTATCCACCTGCACCGATCTGGGCGCGCTGCTGCCCAGCAGCGGGGCGACCCGCAGATCGACCTCTTTGGCGTTTTTGCCGGGTGGTGGCGCATCCGAGTAGTGGGTGATGCCATTACCATCGACCCAGGAGTAGACCTTGGCCGCGTCCGCACCGAACGAGGTCAGCAACAGGAGGCTGAGCACCCCTATGCCATGCTTGTTGTTCATCCATCTCTCCTTGACGGTATTTTGCTTAATCCTATCAGAGAAAAAACCCGCCAGATGGCGGGTTTTGTCACGATTAAGCAAGCTGACCAGATTTAAACGGCCAGTCTGCTGAGACTTAGACGGAGTAGTACAGTTCGAACTCCAGCGGGTGCGGGGTCATGCGCACACGGTCAACATCCTGCTGTTTCAGTTCCAGATAGGAGTTGATGAAGTCATCGCTGAACACGCCGCCACGGGTCAGGAACTCGCGGTCAGCATCCAGAGCGGCCAGGGCTTCGTCCAGAGAACCGGCAACGGTCGGCACTTCTGCGGCTTCTTCCGGCGGCAGGTCGTACAAGTTCTTGTCCATGGCATCGCCCGGATGGATCTTGTTGATGATACCGTCCAGACCGGCCATCAGCTGGGCTGCGAAGGCCAGGTACGGGTTGGCAGCCGGATCCGGGAAGCGCACTTCGATACGACGGGCTTTCGGGCTCGGTACCACCGGGATACGGATGGAGGCAGAGCGGTTGCGGGCAGAGTAGGCCAGCATGACCGGTGCTTCATAACCCGGAACCAGACGCTTGTAGGAGTTGGTGGTCGGGTTGGCGAAGGCGTTGATGGCCTTGGCGTGCTTGATGATACCGCCGATGTAGTGCAGAGCCATCTCGGACAGACCGCCGTACAGGTCACCAGCGAACAGGTTGACGCCGTTCTTGGCCAGAGACTGGTGGCAGTGCATGCCGGAGCCGTTGTCACCGAACATGGGTTTCGGCATGAAGGTCACGGTCTTGTTGTAGGCGTGGGCCACGTTGTGGATCACGTACTTCAGTACCTGCACTTCGTCAGCTTTCAGCGTAAGAGTGTTGAAGCGGGTAGCGATTTCGTTCTGGCCGGCAGTGGCCACTTCGTGGTGGTGAGCTTCAACGACCTGGCCCATCTCTTCCAGCACCAGACACATGGCGGCGCGGATATCCTGGGAGGAGTCGACCGGTGCAACCGGGAAGTAACCGCCTTTCACGAACGGACGGTGACCCTTGTTGCCATGCTCATAGGCAGTGCCGGAGTTCCATGCGGCTTCTTCAGATTCGATTTTCACGAAGCTGTGGCCCATGGTGTTGGAGAAAGTAATGTTGTCGAACATGAAGAATTCCGGCTCCGGCCCGAACAGCACGGTGTCAGCGATGCCGCTGGACTTTAGGAAATCTTCTGCACGCTTGGCGATGGAGCGCGGATCGCGGTCGTAGCCCTGCATGGTGGCAGGCTCCAGTACGTCACAAACGATGTTCAGGGTGGTCTCTTCGGTGAACGGGTCCAGTTTGGCGGAGGCTGCGTCCGGCATCAGTACCATGTCGGATTCGTTGATGCCCTTCCAGCCGCCGATGGAGGAACCATCGAACATCTTGCCGTCTTCGAAGAAATCTTCATCAACCTGGTGAGCAGGGATGGATACATGCTGCTCTTTACCCTTGGTGTCGGTAAAGCGCAGATCAACAAACTTGACTTCGTGTTCCTGGATCAGGGCCAAAACGTTCTGGGCTGACATGCTAAGTAACCTCCGGTGTTAAAACTCTCTGGGTGAATGCGTCGTCGTATTCACATAAGCCAGTATCGTGCCAAGTTTGTGACAGCTTGATTTCAGGGCAATCTCGCTGAAGAGGCTCCCCAAAAACAGGCGATCTCGACTCGCGTTGCATCAATTTAGTGCGATGGTGGATCGTTTTGGTGCACTGTAATGGTGCGCGAAATACGGTCACCGCCCATCTAAGCAGGGTTTGTCAGAGAGGTCTATGATCCAGATCTGTTGTTATGCGCGAATGTACTGCAATTCTGCTAGGCAGATCACAAAGGCAAGAGTACAATTAGCGCCCAATTTTACCCGGTGATTGAGGCGAGAATGTTAGAGAATTTACGCAATATTGCGATTATTGCGCACGTTGACCACGGCAAAACGACTCTGGTTGATAAGCTGCTGCAGCAGTCCGGCACCCTGGACCGCTCCACGGAAGGCCAGGAACGGATCATGGACTCCAATGATCTGGAACGGGAACGTGGCATCACCATTCTCGCCAAGAACACTGCGATCCGCTGGAATGACTACCGTATCAACATCGTTGATACCCCGGGTCACGCCGACTTCGGTGGTGAAGTAGAGCGCGTACTGTCCATGGTTGACTCCGTGCTGCTGCTGGTTGACGCCGTAGACGGCCCGATGCCGCAAACCCGTTTCGTGACCCAGAAAGCGTTCGCTCAGGGTCTGAAGCCGATCGTGGTCATCAACAAGGTTGACCGTCCGGGTGCTCGTCCTGACTGGGTAATGGATCAGGTATTCGACCTGTTCGACAACCTGGGCGCGACTGACGAACAGCTGGATTTCAAAGTTGTTTACGCCTCTGCACTGAACGGTTGGGCCACCATGGATCAGGACGTCGAGTCCGAGAACATGGAGCCGCTGTTCCAGGCCATCGTTGACAACGTTGAAGCGCCGAAGGCTGATGCCGAAGGTGGTTTCCAGATGCAGATCTCCCAGCTGGACTACAACTCCTACGTGGGCGTTATCGGTATCGGCCGTATCACCCGTGGTCGCGTCAAGACCAACCAGCAAGTCACCATCGTTGGTGCTGACGGCAAGACCCGTAACGGTAAAGTCGGTCAGGTGCTGGGTTACCTGGGTCTGTCCCGTACTGAAGTTACCGACGCGCAAGCGGGTGACATCATCGCTATTACCGGTCTGGGCGAGCTGAAAATCTCCGACACCATCTGTGATAACGGTGCCGTTGAAGCCCTGCCGCCGCTCTCCGTTGACGAGCCGACCGTGAACATGACCTTCCAGGTCAACACCTCACCGTTCGCCGGTAAAGAGGGCAAGTTCGTGACCTCCCGTAACATTCTGGAGCGTCTGAACCAGGAGCTGGTCCACAACGTGGCTCTGCGTGTGGAAGAGACTGATGATCCGGACAAGTTCCGTGTATCCGGTCGTGGTGAACTGCACCTCTCCATCCTGATCGAAAACATGCGTCGCGAAGGTTACGAACTGGCTGTGTCCCGTCCGGAAGTAATCCTGCGTACCGTTGATGGCGTTCTGCAAGAACCGTTCGAAACCGTAACGGTGGACGTTGAAGAAGCGCACCAGGGTTCCGTGATGGAGCAACTGGGTCTGCGTAAAGGCGAAATGACCAACATGACCCCGGATGGCAAGGGCCGTGTCCGTCTGGACTTCATGATCCCGAGCCGTGGCCTGATCGGTTTCCAGACCGAGTTCATGACCATGACCTCAGGTACCGGTCTGCTGTACCACACCTTCGACCACTACGGTCCGCACAAGGGTGGCAGCATCGGCGAGCGTCAGAACGGCGTGCTGATCTCCAACGCAACCGGTAAGGCTCTGACCTACGCCCTGTTCGGTCTGCAAGACCGTGGTCGTCTGTTCATCGGTCACGCGACCGAAGTGTACGAAGGCCAGGTGATCGGTATTCACTCCCGTTCCAACGACCTGACTGTTAACTGCCTGAAAGGCAAACAGCTGACCAACATGCGTGCCTCCGGTACTGACGAAGCTCAAGTGCTGACTCCGCCGATCCGCATGACTCTGGAACAGGCTCTCGAGTTCATCGACAACGACGAACTGGTAGAAGTGACTCCGAAGAACATCCGTATCCGCAAGAAATTGCTGACCGAGCTGGATCGCAAGCGCTCTGGCCGTGGTTAATGCCATGTGCTGAGTCTCGGCAGCCCTCGCGGCCGCTGACGGTTCACTGATAAACGGACCCAAACCTCTGGTTTGGGTCCGTTTTTTTATGCTTGTGATCCGCTCTGGCCATCCTGATGAGCTCGTTCAGGCCATCAGCAATGGATGATGAGTGGGCTGATGAGCGTTGAGCGAAGGTCGTGGGGATGGGTGAGATAAAAAAGCCGCAGCGGATGAACGCTGCGGCTTTTTGCTGGCTTGCAGTAAGGGGTTACTGGCGCCAGAAGGAGGGGAAGAAGAGCACGGCGACCGTCAGGATCTCCAGTCGTCCCAGCAGCATGCCGAATGACAACAGCCATTTGGCCGATTCCGGCAGGCTGGCAAAGTTGGTGCTGGGGCCGACCACCGGGCCCATACCTGGGCCGACGTTGGCGACAGCGGTGATGGAGCTGGATATGGCCGTCAGGGGGTCAAGCCCGATGGCGCCCAGCAGCGCGGCTATCACCAGAATGATGGCGAAGTAGGCCAGTACGAATGAGATCATCGAGCGGATGATAGCGTCATTGACCGTCCGGCCGTTGTACTTTTGGGGGAAGACGGCAGAGGGGTGCATCAGTTGGCGCATCTGCTTTCTGAACAGGGCGAATGCCACCTGTACCCGGAAGATCTTGAGGCCGCCCGCAGTCGAGCCCGAGCAGGCCCCCAGCGCCAGCAGCACGATGAAGACGATGCTGGCGAGCGGCCCCCAGGTGCCGAAGTCACCAAGGCCGTAGCCGGTGGTAGTGAGCACCGAGACGATGTTGAAGCAGCTGATGCGCAGGGCATCCCAGAAGCCGAACAGGTCTCTCTCCCACAGATAGAAGGTCATGATGACGGTAACCCACACCACCAGCCAGAAGAAGCCGCGCACCTGGGCATCCTTGAACAGGCTGTAGTCCCTGTGGTTGAGGCTTTGCACATAGAGCAGGAAGGGCAGGCCGCCGAGGAACATGAACAGGGTGCCAATCCAGTGAGCCGAGTTGGAGAAGTGGGACATGGATTGATCGGAGGTGGAGTAGCCGCCGGTACTGAGGGTGGTCATGGCGTGGTTGATCGCTTCGAACATGTTCATGCCGCTGGCCCAGTAGGCCATGAAGCAGAGCATGGAGAGCACCAGATAGACCACGACGATGTTGTTGGCGACTGTCTTGGCACGCGGGGCGCTTTTGTCCGACCAGTCCGAGCTCTCGGTCTGGAACAGCTTCATACCGCCGACGTTGAGGTAGGGCAGCACGGCAACCGCCATCACGATAAAGCCAACCCCCCCCAGCCACTGCAGGATGGAACGCCACAACAGGATGCTGTGAGCCATGTTGTCGAGGCCGGAGAGCACGGTAGAGCCCGTGGTGGTCACCCCCGACATGGTCTCGAAGTAGGCGTCGGTGAAGTTGATGTGGGTGATGAAAACAAACGGCAGGGCGCCGAAGGCGCAGGCCACCACCCAGACCGAGGTGGTGAGCAGGAACATCTCCCGCACCCCCAGATGAAACTCCGCTTTGCGGCCGTAGTGGAGGCAGAGCAGGGCGGCGCCGTGGGTGATCAGCACGGACTTGAGAAACTCGACAAATCCCTCTGACCCGGTAAGCAGTGCCAGCAAGGTGGGCAGCCACATGAAGAGCGCCAGCTTGGAGAGCACCAGCCCGAGGGTGAAGATAATGGGACGCAGCTTGATCATGTTCGATAACCTGGTCGTTGATTAACAAAAGACCCGGACCATCCCCTTGGGGGAGCTGAGCCGGGTCTGGTTTGACAGCCTGTACGCATGAAGACGTTACAGGAAGAAGGGGCTTGGCTGGAACAGCCGCTCCACTTCCGGGATGTACTTCTTGTCCACCAGAAACATGACTACGTGGTCATCCTGCTGGATCTTGGTGCGATCGTGAGCGATCAGCACCTCATCCCCGCGAACTACGGCACCGATGGTGGTGCCCGGCGGCAGCTTGAGCTCGCCCACCGTCTTGCCGACCACCTTGGAGGTGTTCTCGTCACCATGGGCGATCGCCTCGATCGCCTCGGCCGCGCCGCGGCGCAGGCTGTAGACGTTGGCGATATCGGCCCGGCGCACGTGGGTCAACAGCGCCGAAATGGTGGCCTGCTGCGGCGAGATGGCGATATCGATGGAGCCACCCTGCACCAGATCGACGTAGGCGCCGCGCTGGATCAGCACCATGGTCTTCTTGGCGCCCATCTTCTTGGCGAGCAGCGCCGACATGATGTTGGCCTCATCCTCGTTGGTCACGGCGATGAAGACGTCGATTTGATCGATATGCTCCTCGGCCAGCAGCTCCTGATCCGCCGCATCGCCACAGAAGACGATTGTGTTCTCCAGCAGTTCGGAGAGCTGCTCCGCCCGCTTCTGGTTGCGTTCGATGAGCTTGACGCTGTAGCGCTTCTCCAGCTGGCGGGCGAGACCCGCGCCGATGTTGCCACCACCGACGATCATGATGCGGCGGTAGGGGCTCTCGAGGCGCTGCAGCTCCGACATCACGGCACGGATATGGCCCGCGGCGGCAACGAAGAAGACCTCGTCATCCGCTTCGATGATGGTGGTACCTTGCGGACGGATCGGGCGGCCCTGACGGAAGATGGCCGCTACTCGGGTCTCGATGTTGGGCATGTGCTCGCGCAGGGTGGAGAGGGCGTTGCCCACCAGCGGGCCACCGTAGTAGGCCTTGACCGCTACCAGACCGACGCGGCCACCTGCAAAATCAACTACTTGCAGGGCGCCCGGATATTCGATCAAGCGACGCACATAGTCGGTCACCAACTGCTCCGGCGCGATCAGGTGATCCACCGGCACCGATTCGGGCAGGAACAGGCGATCCCGTTCGGTCAGATAGGCTGGCGAACGGATCCGCGCCACCTTGTTCGGGGTGTTGAACAGGGAGTAGGCCACCTGACAGGCGATCATGTTGGTCTCGTCACTGTTGGTGACGGCGACCAGCATGTCGGCATCCTGAGCCCCCGCTTCGCGCAGCACCTTGGGGTGAGCGCCATGGCCGTTGACCACTCGCAGGTCAAACTTGTCCTGCAGTTCGCGCAGGCGCTCACTGTCGGTATCGACGATGGTGATGTCGTTGTTCTCTCCGGCCAGGTTCTCGGCCAGAGTGCCGCCGACCTGGCCGGCTCCCAAAATGATGATTTTCATAGGGAACGTCTACTCACGTTGAGGCAGTAAAGGGGCATTTCACCTGCATGGCGATTGCCCCGGAAGAAGCATGTCAGCGTCACAGCTTGACCAGCTTGGCGTAGTAGAAGCCATCCATCTCGGCTTCACCCGGCAGGAACTGGCGACCCGGGCAGTCCGGGGTGTCCTGTTCGTGCAGCGGTACCAATTTGGCATCTTTGGTCGCGGCAAGGAAGGCGCGGATCTGTTCGCGGTTCTCTTCCGGCAGGACGGAGCAGGTAGCGTAGAGCAGGGTGCCGCCGCTTTTCAGCTTGCCCCAGAGGGCATTGAGAATGCGGCGCTGCAGCTCGGCCAGCTCGCGAATGTCCTGATCACGGCGCAGCCACTTGATGTCTGGGTGGCGGCGGATGACGCCGGTGGCTGAGCAGGGGGCATCCAGCAGGATGCGGTCGAACTGACCCTCCGGCCACCACTGTTCCGGTGCCGCGGCATCGCCATGGATCACCTTGGCGCTCAGGCCGATGCGGTCCAGGTTCTCCTGCACTCGCTTGAGGCGGTTTTCGTCGGCATCGACGGCAACCACGCCAGCCAACTTGGGCTGACGCTCCAGCAGGTGGGCAGTCTTGCCGCCGGGGGCCGCGCAGGCATCCAGCACCCACTCGCCCGGTTGCGGGTCGAGCAGTGCTGCGGCCTGTTGTGCTGCACCATCCTGTACCGAGCAGTCACCCACTTCAAAGCCGGGCAGCTTGGTCACATCGCAAGGACGCTCCAGCAGGATGCAATCCTCGCCTTCTTCACCGGCCACGGCATTGATGCCGACTTCAGCCATGCGAGCCAGCATGGCATCGCGGCTCTGGCGCTGGCTGTTGTTGCGGATCCACATGGGGGGACGCTGGTTGTTCGCCTCCATGATGAATTCCCACTCATCGTGATAGGCCTGACGCAGGCGCTTGGTGAGCCACTCCGGATGACCGAGGCGAATGCTGGGAACACGGTCGATACGCAGCAGAATGACTTCGGCGCTGCGCTGGAAGTTGCGCAGCACGCCGTTGATGAGGCCACGCAGGGAGGTGCCCTTGAGCAGTTTGACGGCGTTGACGGTCTCGGCCACCGCGGCGTGAGCCGGAATGCGGGTGTAGATGAGCTGATAGAGACCGACCAGGATGAGGTAGTGGAAAATGCGGCTCTTGTTTTTGAGCGGCTTGTCCATCATCTCGTTGACTGCCGCATCGAGGCGGGGTAGCCAGCGCAGGGTGCCGTAGCAGAGTTCTTGCAGGAGAGCGCGATCGCGAGGTGCAACCTTCTCCTGGGCAGCAGGCAGAACAGCGGAGAGGGATTGACCCTGATCCAGCACCTGTTGAATAACGAGAGCGGCCTGTGCACGTGTTTTCATAGAGTTACCTTAGATGCGCAAGTCGGGGCCTGGGCCCCGCTTGTGTCAATTCAATCCAGTTCAATTCAATTGCGTGCCGGGTTCAAACCAGTCGCGGCGAGAGTTGAGCAGATCCGAAACGGACATCGCCTTCTTGCCGGGCGGTTGCAGGGTCAGCAGGCGCAGTACCCCTTTGCCGGTGGCGATGTCGATCCCCTGCTTGTCGGCCTTGAGCAGGATGCCGGCGGGTTGGCCGTGGTCGCTGTCAATGACGGCGGCTTGCCATACCTTGACGGTCTGGTCGGCCACTTCAAACCAGCTGATGGGCCAGGGGTTGAACGAGCGGATGCAGCGTTCGATGGCAACAGCCTCCATCGACCAGTCGATACGGGCCTCTTCCTTGGAGAGCTTTTCGGCGTAGTTGGCTAGCGCATCATCTTGCGCCTCGGCAGCGGTTTCACCGGCGGCCATGGCATTGATGGTGTCGACCAGTGCTTGCGGGCCCAGCTCGGCCAGCTTGTCATAGAGGCTGGCGGAGGTCTCATCGGCGGCGATGGGGCAGCTAACCTTGCGGATCATGGCGCCGGTATCCAGTCCCACATCCATCTGCATGATGGTGACGCCGGTTTCGGCATCGCCCGCCCAGATAGAGCGCTGGATCGGTGCGGCACCGCGCCAGCGGGGCAGCAGGGAGCCATGGACGTTGATGCAGCCCAGCCGCGGGGTATCGAGTACCACCTTGGGCAGGATCAGGCCATAGGCCACCACCACCATCAGGTCGGCACCCAGTGCAGCAAGCTCGGCCTGCGCCTCTTCCTTGCGCAGAGAGGCAGGTTGGTAAACCGGCAGGTTGTGGGCCAGTGCCAGCTCTTTGACCGGGCTGGCGGTGAGCTTCTGGCCACGGCCAGCAGGCTTGTCAGGCTGGGTATAAACGGCAACGACCTCGTGGTCGGAAGACAACAACGCCGCCAGGTGACGGGCGGCGAAGTCGGGAGTACCGGCAAAAATCAGTTTCAGCTTATTCAATGGGGCAGATCCTCAGAGGACTTTGCGATCTTCACGGGCCATCTTTTCCAGCTTCTGGCGAATGCGCTGGCGCTTGAGCGGGGACAAGTAATCCACAAACAGCTTGCCGACCAGATGATCCATCTCATGCTGGATGCAGATGGCGAGCAGATCGTCGGCTTCCAGCTCGAACGGCTTGCCGTTGCGATCCAGGGCGCGGATTTTGATCTGTTCGGCGCGAGGCACCAGAGCACGGCTGCCGGGCACGGAGAGGCAACCCTCTTCAATGCCGGTGCTGCCGCACTGCTCGATGACCTCCGGATTGATCAATACCAGAGGATCTTCACGGTTTTCAGAGACATCGATCACTATGATGCGCTGGTGAATGTCGACCTGAGTCGCGGCTAGGCCAATGCCTTCCTCCGCGTACATGGTTTCGAACATATCATCTACAATCTGTTGTAACTCGGGTGTAAAGGTCTCGACAGGGGCTGCAACGGTGCGCAGGCGCTCATCGGGAAAACGCAATACATCTAGAATGGCCATAGTTTTTTCTTTAGTTTCGTATAAATGCAGTCAATATTGGCGTAATTCTAGTCATTTACGCCGACAAAAAACAGCAACACTTTGCGTACAGAAGTAACAGGGAGTGTTATGTATCTGAAGCAAACCATCCTCGCCTGCCTGCTGGTGACCGTGAGTCAGGCAGCATTGGCCGATCAGCTCAGGCTGAAAGCGGGTTACCCCGAAAGTTATGTAGTGCAAAAAGGCGACACCCTGTGGGATATCTCCGGCAAGTATCTTTCCGAACCCTGGCTCTGGCCCCGTCTCTGGAACATCAATCCGCAGATTGCCAATCCTCACTGGATCTACCCCGGTGATGTACTGCATCTGAGCTGGGTCAATGGTGAACCCCGGCTCGGCAAGGCGATGCAGGGTGGCAAGCAAGTTATCCGTCTCGGCCCGAAAACCCGTTACGAGCACAAAGCCAACCCCATTCCGACCCTGCCTATCAGCGAGATCGGCCCCTTCCTGCAAACCGACCATATTCTGGCTGACAGCCAGCAGCAGAAAACCTTGCCCTATCTGCTGGGGTCGGATCAGAAACATATCGGCATGCTGGAGGGGGACACCCTCTATGTGCAGGGCTCCCTGACACCGGGGCAGGTCTATGGCATTTATCACCCCGGAGTGGTCTACAAGGATCGCGAAACCGGTGAACTGCTGGGCCAGGAGGCGATCTTTGCCGGTGTGGTGCGGGCCGTGGCGCGTCTTGATGGCGATCGGACTGAGGTGACTCTGACTCATAACCAGCGCGAAGTGCTGCAGGGCGACAAGGTGATGCCGCTGCCGGCTCAGGAAAACATGCCCGCCGTCTTCACACCGAAAGCGGCACCTGCCATCACGCCGGGCTATATCATCGATTTGCCGAACAAGACCCGGGGCGGTGGCAAGTTTGATGTGGTGCTGATCAATCGGGGTGGCCGTGATCAACTGGTCGCCGGGGATGTGTTGGATGTCAGACGGCCTGGTGCTGCTCTGGTCACCAAGAATGGCGATGTACAGTACAAGGAGCTCTCGTCGGTTTTTAACCGGGTGTTTTACAGCAGCAACAAGAAGGCACCACTGCCCTCTGAAGCGATTGCCCGTGTCATGTTGTTCAAGGTGTATGACAAGCTGAGTTACGGTCTCATCATGCAGAGTAACGACATGGTGAGTGCGGGCTATCAGGTCACTCACTTCTGAGGTGAACTACCCCGACGCGCGTCTGGCGCTCTGGCTAACTCTCGATGCGGTCACCGGTATTGGTCCGGTGACCGCTGCACGTCTGTTGGAACGGGCTGGGGGAAGTATTGAGGCCCTGTTTCAGAGCGATGAAGCACAACTGCATGGTATGGGGTTGTCGTCAGAGCAGATCAAACAACTGCGCTGGCCCTCGCCGGTGGTTGAGCAGAGCCTGGCTTGGGCCGCTTTGCCTGACAATCTCCTTATTCCGCAAGATCACCCGGTTTATCCACCCTTGTTGCGGGAAATTCCCGCGGCCCCCCTGTTGCTCTACTGTCGTGGCGATCTTGCTGCGCTGTCGCTACCCCAGCTGGCAATGGTGGGGACACGCCATCCTACCTATGCAGGCAAAGATAATGCCTCCCGCCTTTGTAGCGAGCTGGTTGGATGCGGGTTAGCCATCACCTCGGGCCTTGCGCTCGGTATCGATGGTGTTTGCCATCAGCAAGCGCTGGCTTGTGGCGGTATCACCCTTGCCGTGTTGGGTTCCGGGCTGGATTGCCTCTACCCCAAACGCCATCAGGGGCTGGCAGGACAGATTCTGGAGAGTGGTGGTTTGCTTATCTCCGAGCTGGCGCCGGATAAAGGGCCGCTGGCTGAACATTTTCCTCGTCGCAACCGTATTATCAGTGGTCTGTCGCTGGGAACTCTGGTGGTGGAGGCGACCGAGCAGAGCGGTTCGCTGATCACCGCTCGCTATGCGCTTGAACAGGGGCGCGAAGTGTTTGCGGTACCCGGCGCCCCGCAAAACGCCCAGGCGATAGGGTGCAACAGATTAATTCAGCAGGGGGGCAAACTTGTGCTGAGTGCGGCCGATATAGTGGAAGAGCTGCCAGAGTGGGTCGCACGGCCACATTCGTCGGTCATACCATCTGAGCAACCGAATAATAGCGAATTGCCTTATGCCGATTTGTTGGATAACGTAGATTATGAGACCACGAGCGTGGATACCGTTGCCGAGCGGGCCCAGCTTCCTGTCGAAGTGGTATTGGGCAGGTTGGTAGAGCTGGAGCTGGCCGGTGCAGTGATGGCGGTAGCCGGTGGATACGTCAGAGCGAGGAGGGCGAATCATGTTTGATGTATTGATGTACCTTTTCGAGACCTACATCCACAGCGATGCAGATGTGATGGTCGAGCAGGATGAGCTCACCGACGAGTTGAGCCGGGCCGGTTTCGATAAAGAAGAGATCGACAAGGCGCTCGACTGGCTGGAGCGGCTGGCCAATCTGCACGATAGCGAGCGGGAGGTCTATGTTACCGCCAGCGCGCAAGGCTCGATGCGTATCTATGCTCCGCAAGAGCTGGCACGCCTCAGCACCGAGTGCCGCGGCTTCCTGCTCTTTCTGGAACAGGCCCAGGTGTTGAATGCCGAAACCCGCGAGATCTGTATCGAGCGCCTGCTCGAGCTGGACAAGCCGGATATCGAGCTGGATGACCTGAAGTGGGTCGTCATGATGGTGCTGTTCAACGTACCGGGCAGTGAAAATGCCTACCAGCAGATGGAAGAGCTGGTGTTTGATGAGTCAGACGGCGTCATTCACTGACAGTCCGGTGCCGCGCTGGTAGAATTCAGGCCATCTGGATTTCAAGGCGCGGCCCATGTCAAAAATCGATCATCACCTCTTTTCAGCCCACGAACATGCCTTCGAGCGCGAGCCGTGCCCGCAGTGCGGGGCCGAGCTGGTGATCCGCCAGGGCAAACATGGCCCCTTTCTTGGCTGTTCTGCCTATCCTGCCTGTGATTACATTCGCTCCCTGACGCCATCCGGCCGCGACATCGAAAAAGTGCTCGAAGGCTCTGCCTGTCCCGATTGCGGACAGCCGCTGGCGATCAAGAAGGGGCGTTACGGTCTGTTTGTCGGTTGTACTCAATATCCGGCCTGTCAGCATATCGAATCCCTGCAGGAGAGCGATGATACCCAGATCCTCTGCCCCGAGTGCGGCAAGGGGCATCTGGTGAGCCGTACCTCCCGCTACGGCAAGCAGTTTTACTCCTGTGATGGCTATCCCCATTGCAAATATGTGGTGAACGACAAGCCGATCCCCATGCCTTGTCCCGCGTGTGGCTGGGGCATCATGGTAGAGAAAAAAGTGAGGGGAACTCTGCGTTGGGTCTGTCCGCAAAAGAAATGCGGCCACCAAAGTGAGCAGGTATAATCCCGCCGCCGCAACCGGATTGAAACGTTTTCGGTGAACTTCAACCCCCCACTTGGAGTAAGGAAATTCCCACCATGAATAAACCCTTTGTTGCCGTATTGATGGGCTCTGATTCTGATTTCCCCGTGATGCAGACCACCCTCGAGGTGCTCAAGTCATTTGATATCGCAGTGGAAGTCAAAGTCACCTCCGCGCACCGCACGCCGGCTGCGACCCATCAGTATGTGACCGATGCCGAGGCCCGTGGCTGCAAGGTCTTTATCTGTGCTGCCGGTCTGGCTGCGCATCTGGCGGGTGCCGTAGCCGGCATCACGACTCGTCCCGTGATCGGGGTGCCCATCGATGGTGGCCCGCTCAAGGGGCTGGATGCGTTGCTCTCCACCGTGCAGATGCCGGGTGGTGTACCGGTGGCGACCGTGGCGATCGGCAAAGCCGGTGCCAAGAACGCAGGTTATCTGGCAGCCCAGATGCTGGCAGTAGCCGATGATGAACTGGCGGCCAAGGTTCGGGCCGAACGCCAGAAGAATGCCGAAGAGGTGATGGCCAAGGATGCCGCCCTGCAGGCTCAACTCAAGTAAGTGAATAGGTGGCGATCCGGATGTGTCGTATTTTTCCTGTGCTACAGCAAAACGTCACTTTGTTGTGGTCGCCGCCGTATGGATTCAACTTGCTACTAAGTGACGAGGCGGCAGCCAGGCTGCCGCATTTTTCCTATGCCAAATGAATTTGAACAGGCAGTTGCCGCCCTCCAACAGGAAGGGGTGATTGCCTATGCGACCGAGGCCGTGTTTGGTCTGGGGTGTGATCCCGACTCCGAAGTGGCGGTGCAGCGACTGCTGACCATCAAGCAGCGTCCGGTAGAGAAGGGGTTGATCCTGATTGCTGCCGATTTGACGCAATTGCAGGATTACATCGATCTGAGCCAGCTTAGCGGTGAACAACTTGCTCGGGTTGAAGCCAGCTGGCCCGGTCCTTTTACCTGGATCATGCCTGCCCGTGCGACGACGCCGGCCTGGCTGACCGGGCAGTTCGAGACCTTGGCGGTGCGCGTGACGGCTCATCCTCAGGTACAGGCGTTGTGCCGTGCCTTTGGCAAGCCGCTGGTCTCTACCAGCGCCAACCTGACCGGTGAGGAGCCTGCCCGTCGGGTGGCCGATATTGGTGAGCGGCTGGCAAGCAAGTTAGCCTATATCCTGCCCGGTGAAGTGGGTGGTCAAGCCAACCCCTCCGAGATCAAGGACGCCCGAACCGGCGCTATTATTCGCCCTTCCTGAGCAGGCGGATACGTCATGATTTGCCATCAATCCGCTGAGCGGTGAGCTCATCGGATGGATTTAACTATAAAAATGGACAGGGCGTTCACGATCCTGCCTGACTGGAGACAAGATGAGCAAACCGGATGTGGCCCAGGTCAAGGCCTTCCTGTTGCAGTTGCAGGACGAGATCTGCCGTGGTCTGGAGCAGGCCGACGGCAGTGGACACTTTGTGGAAGATGCCTGGAGCCGTGAAGGCGGTGGCGGTGGTCGCACTCGCGTGCTGCGCCACGGCGCAGTGATCGAGCAGGGGGGCGTCAACTTCTCCCATGTCTATGGCGATGCCATGCCTGCCTCTGCTACAGCCCATCGGCCCGAGTTGGCCGGTCGCAAGTTCGAGGCGATGGGCGTGTCGCTGGTGATCCATCCGCACAACCCCTATGTGCCGACCAGCCACGCCAACGTCCGTTTCTTCATCGCCGAGAAAGAGGGTGAAGAGCCTATTTGGTGGTTTGGCGGTGGTTTCGATTTGACGCCCTTCTACCCGTTTGCCGAGGATGTCCAGCATTGGCATCAGGTCTCCCGTGATCTCTGCCTGCCCTTTGGTGATGAGGTCTACCCCGAGTTCAAATCCTGGTGCGATCGCTACTTCTTCCTCAAGCACCGCAACGAGACGCGAGGGGTGGGCGGTCTCTTCTTTGACGATCTTAATCGCTGGCCTTTTGCCGACTGCTTTGCCTTTATGCGGGCGGTAGGTCGGGGTTATCTCGATGCCTACCTGCCGATCATCGAGCGACGCAAGGCAGTGCCCTATGGCGAGAGGGAGCGGGAGTTCCAGCTCTATCGTCGCGGCCGTTATGTGGAGTTCAATCTGGTGTATGACCGTGGCACCCTGTTCGGGTTGCAGACCGGCGGACGTACCGAGTCGATCCTGATGTCGATGCCACCGCTGGCACGTTGGGAGTATGACTGGCAGCCGGAGGCGGGCACTCCTGAAGCCTTGCTCTACACCGACTATCTCGCGCCGCGAGAATGGCTGTGACCCGAGGGGCCATGATGGCCCCTTTTTACTGGCCGATATTCGGCTTGTTCCCGAGTGCGAAAACCCGTTAAATCGGAATATTGCCCTCTGATGGAACTCTTTGATGGATCGTTATCTGGTTTTTGGCCACCCGGTGCGCCACAGCAAGTCCCCCTTCATTCACACCCTGTTTGCCAGACAAACCCAGCAAGAGCTGGAGTATGGACTGGCTGAACCCGCCGTCGACGAGTTTGCCCACGCCCTGCGCACCTTCTTTGACCAAGGGGGCAAGGGCTGCAACGTCACCGTGCCCTTCAAGGAGCAGGCATTCACTCTGGTCGATCGCTTGAGCCCAAGGGCCAAACGGGCGGGCGCGGTCAATACCATCAAGCGGACCGATGATGGCGTGTTGCTGGGGGATAATACAGATGGCGCCGGTCTGGTCGCCGATCTCAAGTCCCATGGTGTGACGCTGGCGGATAGCCGGATCCTGCTGCTGGGTGCCGGTGGCGCTGCTCGCGGTGCATTGGCGCCGCTGCTGGCTGAGTTGCCGAGCGAGCTGGTGATCGCCAACCGTACCCACACAAAAGCGCAACAGTTGGCCGCCGAATTCCACGATCTAGGGCCTGTGACTGCTCAGACCTATGAGCAGTTGGCAGGGCCATTCGATCTCGTCATCAACTCTACCTCCGCCAGCCTGCAAGGAGAGCTGCCGCCGTTGGCCCCAGCCCTGATCCACACTGATATTGCCATCTACGACATGATGTATGGCGCCTCGGATACGGCGTTTATCAGTTGGGCCAAACAGCATGGGGCCCGTCAAACCATGGATGGACTCGGCATGCTGGTGGAACAGGCCGCCGAAGCGTTTACCGTGTGGCGCGGAATTCGTCCCGGGACTAAACAGGTATTGAGAGAGTTGAAGCGTAACTTGGGGGTGATATGAACCAGGGTATTCTGTTTCCCGACCTGATGGAGTGGCAGGCTGACGAACAGCGGGTGCGTTTTCCTGCCCAGCAGATGGGGGCGCTGATAGATTGTTACATCAGCCAGCGGCGACTGGAGAGAATGACCGGTCTGGCGCTGACGAGGGAGGATGATATCGTCAGAGCCTTCGAAAGTGTACGTTTTGATATTGAAGACATGGCTGAAAAACTCATTGAAGAACAAGAGTTTGCTGAAGATGGCTCTATCTATCTCTGATTTTTCAAAGTTTTTTTGTTTTGTAGCGGAACTACTTTGAAATGGCGCTGACTAACTAGATAGTTGAGGAAGTGCTAGCTAGTCACCTTTATAACTCCCCGGTATTCGTACTGGGGATTTTTTTATCTGCATGAAAGTAAAGGGTTTTTCTTAATCTGTAAGTTGTGAAACTAAATTACATAAATTACTTTCACTTTCTGCTGCTTTGCTGTACAGTTGTCTGCGTAGGGTACAGAGGTAAGATGTTCTATCTTTCAGACCTTTTATTTCACGTAATTGAATGTGGCTGAATAGCTGCCCCGATGAGGTTCTCGTCGGGGTGTTTTTTTATGCGCATCATTTAGAGTAAATGCTTTAAATTGGCGATGCATTTGATAGAATGAGGCTGCTTCTTGAGGAATACCTGTCGTCTGGTACTCAAGATTCAGCTTCTTCCCAATTTTTTGAACTTATTATTTCAGGCTGGATGGCATCACTGTCGTCCGGCCTCATTTTTATCCCTTTCGGTTAGGTCTTGTAATTAAATTTCATTTTTGTCTCTTTTTGTGATTCTTGTTCGTTTTGAAAGAACGAATTTGAAAACGCTATCAATGCCTACTTAAGTTAATTGTTTGTGTGAATTAACCACCTATCTATATGAACTGTAAGCTGTATTGAATATAGCAGGGGAGGCGCATGCGGGGCGTTTGTCGTAAGGCAGGTGAAAGCGGCAATCTGAAACCCTTTCAATCAGCGGAGGAGTGCTCCGCCAATTGCAAGGAGAGCGAGGAGTAGATTACTCCTCGGCAGGTTGCTGTTCATCAGCGTCCAGCAGGTCGGTATCGTCACCACTGACGTACCATTCGGTCAGGGTTTGCGCCAGCTTCTCCACACCGATATGGGTGAGGGAGGAGAACGCTTCGACCTGGATCTGGGAACCGAGGTTGGCAACGGCCTGGCGCACCTTGATCACCTGGTTGTTGCGCGGGCCGGGGCTCAGTTTGTCAGCCTTGGTCAGCAGCAGCATGACGGGCAGCTGACGGTGTGAGCTCCACTCCAGCATGTTCATGTCGGTATCTTTGAGCGGGTGGCGGATGTCCATCAGGATCACCAGACCTTTCAATGACTCACGGCGCTGCAGATACTCTGCCAGTGACTTTTGCCACTTGAGCTTCATTTCCAGCGGAACTTGCGCATAACCATAACCCGGCAAGTCGACCAGACGCTTGCCCGGTTCCAGCTCAAACAGGTTGATCAGCTGGGTACGACCGGGTGTCTTACTGGTGCGCGCCAGGTTCTTGTGTTTGGTTAAGGTGTTCAATGCAGATGACTTACCGGCGTTGGAACGGCCGGCAAACGCGATCTCGACACCCCTATCATTTGGCAGGTGACGGATGTCGGGTGCGCTGGTCACAAAATGCACCTTATTGAAATTCAGAGTTTGTGTATCCAACGTAAATTCCCCATGGAGATAGAGGGTTATAGAGTTACTTTTTTGTAAAATGGTGTAAAATAGCGTCGCTTAAACGCGTTTATTTTAACATGCCTTCAGCGGCATGGGATCTGGAAGCCTAATAACGAAAAGTTGGAACGCCATGAAGAACCTAGTCATTACTCTTGCTCTGATGGTTGGCGTAACGGGGATGGCACAAGCCAAGGGCGATGCCGCTGCGGGACAGACCAAGGCTGCCGTTTGTGCGGCTTGTCATGGACCGGACGGAAACAGCCTGGTTGATATGTACCCCAAAATTGCTGGTCAGCACGCATCATATATCAAAAAGCAGTTAGTTGAACTGAAGGCTGCCGCTTCTGGTCAAATTGGCCGGGTTGCGCCAGTGATGGGGCCGATGGCGTTACCTTTGTCGGAACAGGACATGGATGACCTGGCGGCTTATTTCTCCAGCCTGAAGGTTACCCCTATCGCTGTCCCTGACGACGTGGTCGAAGCGGGCAAGGCACTCTATATGGGTGGTGACATGAGTCGCGGTCTGGCAGCTTGTACGGCTTGCCATGGTCCCCGTGGCTCGGGTGTCGAACAGGCGAAGTATCCCAACCTGTCCGGCCAGCATCCTGCCTATATCAAAGCTCAGCTCACCGCATTCCGTGCCGGGACGCGTGACAACGATCCGAACGGCATGATGCGGGACGTTGCCAAGAAACTGACTGATCAGGATATCGAAGCTCTCTCCAAATATGTGGCGGGTCTGCACTGATATAGTCGATACGGTCGATTTGAGTTGAAACGGGGAGCCTGGGCTCCCCGTTGTTTTTATGGCTTTCAGATAATTCTCGGTTTAATCCCCCCGTTCTGTAAGAGATCTCCCATTCTCAAGGCAGGTCAAGGCTCATAAAATTGCATAAAATATTAAATAATCATTACTTATCAATGAATTATATGAGTGTTGATGTTTTTCGACATGTTGAGAATGTTTTGAGTGGATTGAGCCGCTTTATAGAGTTGGTACAGTAGGCTTAATGGATTCACCCACGGATTGGGTGGCGGTTTCACGACAAGGTGTTGTGAGCAGAGGATGGCTGGCGTGGCGGGATGCCATGGGCTCGGATGAGCTGGCAAAGGATTGAAGGATCAGGATGGTGACCATCTCCGGAGCGGGATGGGGTTGCGGGATGCAGACTCCCCGGCACGATGGCAGGATGCGGTCGAGACGGGTCAAACAAGCACACGCACATTCAGGAACGACCAATATAAGGTCAGGATGACCACACAACGATATGATGCGGCGACAAGTTGTCATGGAGAGGACGAAACAGACTGTTTTGCCATTCAGGATGGCGCACGCATGAACATATCAAGGCAGCTTCGGCTGCCTTTTTTCTTTTGGGTCATTAACCCGATTAGCCATTCTGTGTCAAAATACCAGCAACATGCCCAGAGGATACCGATCCTGCGGTGTTCAGTGGCCTGATTGGGCCTGATTGGTGCGGGATCCTGCTCTTGTTCCAGCCTTACTGTTCCTCGCATCGTATCCCACCGGGTGAGATCATCCCGGGTACGGGTCAAACCAGTTATTTTCGGAGTTAGCCATTCATGTCTGCCAAACAACCCACTCGCAAGCCTACTGGCAAGCGCAAAGAATCTGATGTCAGTGCACAGGAAGGCCGTGAGCGTAAACGGGCTGCCAAGCGAAAGGGCCTGAAGGCTGGTTCTCGTCAGCAAGTTGAACAGCCGAAGAACAAGTCTGGCAACAGCCAGTCCAAAGATCCGCGTATCGGTTCCCGCAAGCCGGTAGTTCTGGTGGTGGATGACAAACAGAAGAAGCCGGCAGCACCCAAGGCGGTGAAAGAGAAGAAGCTGGTGATGACCCCCGAGCAGGAGCTGGCTTCCATCGAAAACGATGATCGCTTGAATGATCTGCTGGATCGTCTTGATGCAGGTGAAACCCTGGAAGCGGCCGAGCAGGCCTGGGTTGATCAGCGTGTCGACCGTTATCAGGAGCTGATGGATGAGCTGGGCATCATCGACAACGACGATGATGAAGATGATGAGATGCCGTTTGATGATGGCGATGACGCAGAGTTCGACGAGCAGAAACCGGCCTCCGAAGAGGAGTTGTGGGACCGTTTCAACCAGGTCGATTTCAAGCCGGAACCCAAGCCTGAGCCGAAGAAAAAGTGATGAGTGGATGGATGCTGGCCGCCCTGTTGGGCGGCCTGATTTTGTCAGGGTTGGCCATCTATGCAGGCATGCTGCTGGCCAGGCTGAGACGACAGCAAGCGATGCAGTGGCAGGCGATTACCGCTCGCAATGAACGAATTCTGGAGAGCGTGCGGGTCATTGCTCATGCGGTGCAGGAGGGGCAGTGCGATTACTCCGAAGGCGCCATTCGGCTGACCAATCTGCTGGATGCGTTGCAGATCAAGGAAGGGCGAGCGTTCGTGGCCGAGTTCCCGGGTCTGTACGGGCTGTATGAGAAGGTGAAAGATATGCCGACTCATGAGGCCAGACGTGCCCTCAAGCGCAATGAAGTGATGAAGATGGATCTCGAACGCAGCGGCTACGAGGCCGAGCTGGAGGCCCAGATCCTCAAGGATGTGGCCCAGCTGAAGGATTTTCAGTTAGGTCGGTGAGCCAACAATAACAACAAGAGAGGAAGCGAGCGTGCAAGCAGAACAGATTGTGTGGGATCAGGCCCTGATCGAAAAATATAACTACAGTGGCCCGCGATACACCTCTTATCCCACTGCGCTGGAGTTCAACGAGAGCTTTGGCTATCCGGATTTTGTCCACGCTGCCGGCCAGTATCCCGAGCGCAATCTGTCGCTCTATGTGCATATCCCTTTCTGTCACAAGCTCTGCTACTACTGCGGCTGCAACAAGGTCATTACCCGTCATCAGCACAAGGCTGACGAGTATCTCGACTACCTGGAGCAGGAGATCAAGGCGCAAGCCCCGCTCTTCAAGCATCGTCTGGTTACCCAGCTGCACTGGGGGGGCGGTACACCCACCTATCTGGATGAAGCGCAAACGCGCCGTCTGATGGCCATGCTGCGTGAGCACTTCCATTTCGCCGAAGAGGGGGAGTTCAGCATCGAGGTCGATCCGCGCGAGATTGCCATTACCATGCTGGATGTGCTGCGAGACGTCGGCTTCAACCGCATCAGCCTTGGGGTGCAGGACTTCAACAAGGATGTGCAGGTTGCGGTCAACCGCGAGCAGGACAACGACTTTATTAAAGCCATGTTGGAACGGGCCCGTGAACTTGGCTTCCGCTCGACCAACCTCGACCTTATCTATGGCCTGCCGCATCAGGATCGTGACAGCTTCCACCATACGCTGGAAGAGGTGCTCAAGACGGATCCGGCGCGCCTCTCCATCTTCAACTATGCCCATCTGCCGAGCCGCTTTGCCGCCCAGCGCAAGCTGAAAGAAGACGACATGCCTGCTCCGCAGGAGAAGCTGGCCATGCTGCAGGACACCATCGCCTTCCTCACTGGTCAGGGTTACCAGTTCATCGGCATGGACCATTTTGCCAAACCCGATGACGAGCTGGCGGTGGCGCAGCGCGAGGGCAAGCTGCACCGCAACTTCCAGGGCTATACCACACAAGGTGATTGCGATCTGCTGGGATTGGGGGTCTCCTCCATCAGCATGATCGGTGATGCCTACTCCCAGAACCAGAAAGAGCTCAAGGCCTATTACGCGCAGGTTGCAGAGCTGGGTCATGCCCAGTGGAAAGGCTGCTCGCTCAATCAGGATGACCTGATCCGCCGTGAGGTGATCAAGCGGCTCATCTGTGATTTCCGTCTGAACTTTGCTGCTGTCGAACAGGCGCACGGGCTAAATTTCAGAGAGTATTTTGCCGACGATCTCAAGCTGTTGCAGACCTTCATCAACGATGGATTGGTGCGTATGACGGAGGATGATCTGGAGGTCTCCTCCACCGGGCAGCTGCTGATCCGCAATATCTGCATGTGCTTCGACGTGTACTTGCGCAACAAGGCGCGCCAGCAGCAGTTTTCTCGCGTGATATAAGCTTGTTTGCCGATTAGAAAACAGAAAAGGGCGCCATCGTGGCGCCCCTTTCATATGTATTTTTGCTTAAGCAGCGGGTTGGGAAGGTTCTGGTAAGAAGTCTCTGCGCTGAGGCAAGCAATTGAGAGCCAAGCAAGGGGACGGTGAAATGCAGATAAAAAGATGGGGGCGACTTGCGTCGCCCCCGGTAGTCGTATCGCTCAGATCCTTGAACGAAGTTGCTCCCTGCAATCCCTGACTGTTTACCTCTTCCTTTAGGTTTCCCCTTCCCAATCCTTTGGGGTGTCCTTTAGCCATCTTGGCCTGACGAGTCATCCTGTCCCGTCGCACTTTCTCCGTCCTGGGAGGTGTCCTTTACCACATCCTGTGGTGAGTCCATTTGCCCAACCCTGGCAGCCAATCTTCCTGACCGACTTCATTGCGTCCGTGCATGAGTAACTATAAGGATTTTCTAACCGGCTACAACGCCAGATTGGAAAACGTTTTTGTCATTAGCTATTTCGAAAGTGGTTAGTTTCGATTTATTCATTTATAAACAGCTGGTTAAGTTGCTCATCTTCATGTTTTAAGATCTTATCTTCCGATTATCTCGGGGATCTTTTCGGCTGTTGGCTTACATATGGAATGGCAGATCTCTTACAGCGCGTTTTGGTTGCTTCAGAAACCGATTTTGCAGTCTGATGATGGTCATTCGAGGTGAGTTGGCGAGGCACACAAAGAGCGGTTGAATGGAGAAATTATGAGCGCTGGTTGAGCCGCTCATAAATGGTCTGGCGCTCTTCAGGAGTCAGCGAAGAGAAGTAGTGGGTAAAGAGGCGCAGCAACAGGGACTTGTTCATGCCGTCTTGCTGGGTCAGATTACCCAGCTCGTCGATGGCCACCGTGCTCATGGAGAAGGTGGCTTTTTTGTAGCTGGGCTTCAGGTGCTCGCCGCTCTCGATAAAGGCCAGCGCCGACAAGGCTTCGTCACGATGCAGGCCTAGTTCAAGGCTGACCACCTTGGGTTTGCCTTTGGCGTAGAACTCCGCATCTTCGATAAATTCGTCGACGGTGAACTTCTTCTGGTGATGCAGCTGGTGCTTTTTCTTCAGATCGGCCAGACCCATCTCACACCCCCACTTGCAGGAACTCTTTGGCGATGGCCCGGATCTCTTCGGCGGATTTGCCATCCGGCTCGATCTCCATCACCGACAGTCCCTTCTCTTCGCTGTCGTCATAGACATTGCGGCCGTAGGTGATGGCGTTCAGGACGTCGACACCGAACGAGGAGCAAACCTCTTTCGCTTCGAGAATGCGTTTTACCTGATTGGGCAGGGCGGGGCACTGGGTCAGCACTACGGCTGCATTGAGCGTCGGATTAACCATCTTGCAGGTGGTGATGAGATCTTCCATGTGGGGCAGGGTCTTGAGGTCGCGACGTTTCGGGCGCAAGGGGATCAGGGCGTGGGTGGCGACAGCCATGGTGGAGCGCAGAGCCCGGTTATCTTGCCCGCCGCAATCGACGATGACGTAGTCGTAGCGGTTCTTCAGGCTGAGCAGGTCGTTGCGAATATTGCCATAGAGCTGTACGCAGTTGATTTGTGGTAGCTCCGGGTTGTCATTGCGCTCCTGAATCCAGTCAGAGGTGGTGCGCTGCGGGTCGCAGTCGACCAGTAACACCTCCCCCTGAAATTGGGATCTGAGGTAGACCGCCAGATTTTGTGCCAGGCAGCTCTTGCCACTCCCCCCCTTCTCTCCACCGACCAACAAGATCATGACGTTCCCCTATCCATGAGAAAACCGCTGATTTCAGTATAGGAGGGGCCAGTCTCATCACAAGGCGAGAGGAGTGATGCTCCTCTCGTTGTTTCGACTAGTAATGAACGCTGCCTCCCTGCCAGCGGCAGACATAGTCAGGTACCAGCATTTGAGGGGCCTTGTCGACATGGCATACCACCATGGGCATGGCAGGGGCTCCTTCAGCCTGACTGAGGGTGGGGAGCGCAGAGAGCAGCAAAGTCGCGAGCAACAGCATGGGTTTCATCTTCATAACAACTCCTTGGTAGTGCCATTCCTGTGTGATCTGGATCACTTTCTGAGTTAAGTCGAGGTTGGCGCCAGCGCAAGGTGAGACGAATAAATTCAATTAATGAAAAAAGTATCAAAAGGCGTTGTGGTGACCGACGAGGATGGCTGCCCACCTCGATGCGGACTTTGTGCATATTAAGTTGAGCCACACATAGAGGTGGTGACTTATGAGGCCGAGCCTGATGGGGTTGGCATCAATGCCATGATCTGGAACAAGAAAAGATTTATGCAGTGAATGTGGTCGATGTGAGTATTTATTTCTCCCGCGTTTCCCTCGTCACGGCGATGTATTCAATACATAGGGGATAATATTCAAATTCTATTTATCGCTTCATTTATTATTATGATTTTTAACGGTTTTTGTTATTTGCATTTAATCACCCCAGTGAACTGGCATGAATAAAAAATGAATCAATTTGAAATATAGCAGGGTGATTTTGCATGGTTATTCGGTGCGCTTTGTGTGGAAAATGCGCAATTTGCTACCGGGGTCATAGATTGGATGGTGAATATATTCAGTTCTGATTGAATGTGATCAATCTCTAAGTTTGCAGTGATTGGCAGGTCTAACCTCGCTCTCGAAAGGCAAGGGCAGGATAGAACACAAGCCGAGTACCCTACATAAAGAATATCCCGCCTTAGCCACGAGCATGAATAGAAGGAATCTATTCAATCACTCGCAGGGACCACTGCTAGACGGAATATAATCATGAGCAAATTTTATGTAGGTTCTGAAGTTGGCCAATTGCGCCGTGTCATGTTGCACCGCCCCAACCTCAGTCTGAAGCGTCTGACTCCTTCCAACTGCCAGGATCTGCTGTTCGATGACGTCCTGTCTGTTGAACGTGCCGGTCAGGAGCACGACAAATTCGCTCAGGTACTGCGCGATCAGAATGTCGAAGTTTTCCTGCTGACCAATCTGCTGGCGGAAACACTTGATGTGCCGGAAGCCAAAACCTGGCTGTTGCAACATCAGGTCTCCGACTACCGCCTCGGTTCTTCTTTTGCCAACGACGTGCGCTGCTTCCTGGCTGACATGCCGCACCGCGAACTGGCCCGCATTCTCTCCGGCGGCCTGACCTACTCCGAGATGCCCTACAGCGGTGTCAACATGGTAGTGGGCATGCACGCTCCGACCGATTTCATCATCGAGCCGCTGCCCAACCACCTCTTTACCCGTGACACCTCCTGCTGGGTTTATGGTGGCGTCTCCATCAACCCGATGGCCAAGCCGGCTCGTCGCCGCGAAACCAACCATGTGAAGGCTATCTATCGCTGGCACCCGATGTTTGCCGGTCAGGACTTCATCAAGTACTTCGGTGACGAGGAGCGTGACTACGACAACTCCACCATCGAGGGTGGCGACGTACTGGTTATCGGCCGCGGTGCCGTGCTGATCGGCATGTCCGAGCGCACCACCCCGCAAGGTGTCGAGCACCTGGCTCGCAGCCTGTTCAAACACGGTCAGGCCAAACAGGTCATCGCCATGGAGCTGCCGAAACACCGCAGCTGCATGCACCTGGACACCGTAATGACCCATATGGATATCGACACCTTCTCCGTCTATCCGGAAGTGATCCGCAAGGATGTGCAGTGCTGGAGCCTGACTCCGGGCGGCGCCACCGGCATGAACATCAAGGAAGAGGGTTACTTCGTCACCGCTATCGAGAAAGCGCTGGGCGTGGATCAGCTGAAGATCATCACCACTGGCGGTGACAGCTTCGAAGCCGAACGTGAGCAGTGGAACGACGCCAACAACGTACTGACCGTACGTCCCGGCGTGGTGGTGGGTTACGAGCGCAATACCTACACCAATGAGAAATATGACAAAGCCGGTATCACAGTCCTCTCCATCCCGGGTGATGAACTGGGCCGTGGCCGCGGCGGCGCCCGCTGCATGAGCTGCCCGATGGAACGCGACAGCATCTGATGAGACGGTGTGGCGCCGGCAGAAGCTGGCGCCACACAGAACCAAACTCGAGATTAACCACTATGAAAAAACCAACTGTCGTCGTCGCTCTGGGTGGCAATGCACTGCTCCGTCGTGGTGAGCCACTGGAAGCGGATATCCAGCGCAAGAACATCGCCACCGCCGCCAAGACCATCGCCCTGATCGCTCAGGAGTACAACGTGGTGCTGGTGCATGGCAACGGCCCGCAAGTCGGCCTGCTGGCTCTGCAAAACAGCGCATACACCAAGGTATCCCCCTATCCGCTGGATGTGCTGGGTGCCGAGTCCCAGGGCATGATCGGCTACATGCTGATCCAGGAGCTGAAAAACCTGATGCCGAGCCGCAACGTCACCGCGCTGCTGACTCAGGTGCAGGTCGATCCCAAGGATCCGGCATTCGCCAACCCGACCAAATTTATCGGCCCCGTCTACGAAGAGGCTGAAGCCCGCACCCTGGCAGAAGAGAAGCACTGGGTGGTCAAGGCTGACGGCAAGTTCTTCCGCCGCGTAGTGCCGTCCCCGCTGCCCCAGCGCATCGTCGAAGGCGACGCCATCGAAACCCTGATTGCCCAGGGTCACCTCATCATCTGTACCGGTGGTGGCGGTATCCCGGTGACCTGGGATGGCCAGAGCCTGACCGGTATTGAAGCCGTCATCGACAAGGACATGTCTGCCGCCTATCTGGCCAAGCAGATCAAGGCCGACGCCCTACTGATCCTGACCGATGCCGATGCTGTCTACCTGGATTGGGGCAAACCGACCCAGCGTCCACTGCGAGTCACCAGCCCGGACGAGCTGGCCGGGGTCAAGTTCGACGCAGGTTCCATGGGGCCGAAAGTCGAAGCCTCTTGTGAATTTGTCAAAGCGACCGGCGGCATGGTCGGCATCGGCTCGCTGGAAGATGGCCTCGCCATCCTCAAAGGGGAAGCCGGCACCAATATCGTCGCCACCCGCACCGTACATGCGTAATTACCGACATCTGTACTGAGAATGCGTAGTCAACACTACTGCCCGAACTGGTCTGAAACTTATATAGAGAGAACTCATCATGGCTTTTAATCTGCGTAACCGTAACTTCCTGAAACTGCTGGACTTCACCCCGCGCGAAATCCAATACATGATCGACCTGGCCATCGACCTGAAGAAAGCCAAATACGGTGGCTACGAGCGCAAGCATCTGGTCGGCAAGAACATCGCCCTGATTTTCGAGAAGACCTCCACCCGTACCCGCTGTGCGTTTGAAGTAGCGGCCTTCGACCAGGGCGCTCAGGTCTCCTACCTTGGCCCAAGCGGTTCCCAAATCGGTCACAAGGAGTCCATGAAGGACACCGCTCGTGTACTGGGCCGCATGTATGACGGTATCGAATACCGCGGCTACGGTCAGGAGATCGTGGAAGAGCTGGGCGCCTACGCCGGTGTCCCGGTCTGGAACGGCCTGACCAACGAATTCCACCCGACCCAGATCCTGGCCGACTTCATGACCATGCTGGAGCACGGCAAGGGCAAACGTCTGGATCAAATCAAGTTCGCCTACCTGGGTGATGCCCGCAACAACATGGGTAACTCCCTGATGGTCGGCGCCGCCAAAATGGGCATGGACATCCGTCTGGTCGCGCCGAAAGCCTTCTGGCCGGAAGAGGAGCTGGTTGCCAAGTGCCGCCAGATCGCCGAAGAGACCGGCGCACGCATCACCCTGACCGAAGATGTGAAAGAGGGTGTGCTGGGTGCTGACTTCCTCTACACCGACGTCTGGGTATCCATGGGTGAAGCGAAAGAAGCCTGGGATCAGCGCGTCAAACTGATGACCCCGTATCAGGTCAACATGGATGTCATCAACGCCACCAAGAACCCGGATGTGAAGTTCATGCATTGCCTGCCGGCGTTCCACAACGACGAGACCACCATGGGCAAGGAAGTGGCTGACAAATATGGCATGAAAGGCCTGGAAGTGACCGAGGACGTGTTCGAATCCGAGCACAGCATCGTGTTCGACGAGGCCGAAAACCGGATGCACACCATCAAGGCAGTGATGGTTGCTACGCTGGGCGACTAAGGTCGCAGTAGTGGTGCCGGGGGGCGACCCCCGGCTTTTCGACCATGTGACAGCGGCATAATACCTCTAACCCTACAACCCGCAGCCTGCATGGATACCACACCCACAGAAGGAAGCTGGACCATGACCAAATTCAAGTTCCCGTCAGCCTACACGATACTGTTTGTGCTGATCGCCCTGGTGGCCGCCCTGAGCTGGATAGTGCCGGCCGGCAAATATGAGATGACCATGAACGAAGCCCTCGGCAAAGAAGTGCCGGTGGCGGGTACCTACAAACTGGTGGAGGGGAATCCCCAGGGGATAGTCGATGTGCTGCTGGCACCTATCGATGGCCTCTACAACCACGACACCTATGAGGCAGGCGCCATCGACGTCTCCCTCTTTATCCTGATCATCGGTGGTTTTCTTGGCATTGTGACCAAGACCGGTGCCATCGATGCCGGTATTGAACGTGTGACCGACCGCCTGCGCGGCCGGGAAGAGTGGATGATCCCGATCCTGATGGCGCTGTTCGCCGCAGGCGGCACCATCTACGGCATGGCCGAAGAGTCGCTGCCTTTCTACACCCTGCTGGTACCGGTGATGATGGCCGCACGCTTCGACCCTGTGGTGGCGGCGGCAACCGTATTGCTGGGCGCCGGTATCGGAACTCTCGGTTCCACCATCAACCCGTTTGCCACCGTTATTGCCGCCAACGCCGCCGGTATCTCCTTCACCGACGGTATCTGGCTGCGCGTCGCCATGCTGGTGGCTGGTTGGTTGCTCTGCGTTGCCTACGTCATGCGTTACGCCAAGATGGTGCGCAGCGATCCGAGCAAATCCCTGGTAGCTGACAAGTGGG
The DNA here is from genome assembly GCF_054052385.1 of Aeromonas sp. 25-AL00135. Taxonomy (NCBI): domain Bacteria; kingdom Pseudomonadati; phylum Pseudomonadota; class Gammaproteobacteria; order Aeromonadales; family Aeromonadaceae; genus Aeromonas; species Aeromonas sp. 25-AL00135. Next base: position 90,963 of record NZ_JBSTYQ010000015.1, read on the forward strand.
AAGAGAACCGTGCCCACTTTCTCGGCAACAAGAGCGACCAGATGCTGGAGTTCACCCTGACCCGTAAAATCGTGCTGGGTATCTTCGTCGCTGCCTTCGCCGTGATGATCTACGGTGTGGCCGTGCTGGGCTGGTGGATGGCGCAGATCTCCGGCGTGTTCCTGGCTGCCGCCATCATCGTTGGTCTTATCTCCCGCATGAGCGAGGAGGAGTTGACCTCCAACTTTATCGACGGTGCTCGCGACCTGCTGGGTGTGGCGCTGATCATCGGTATCGCCCGCGGTATCGTGGTGGTAATGGATAACGGTATGATCACTCACACCATTTTGCACAGTGCAGAAGGGATCGTGACCGGCCTCTCCACCATCGTCTTTATCAACGTGATGTTCGTGCTGGAAGTGGTGCTCTCCTTCCTGGTGCCGTCCTCCTCCGGTCTGGCCGTACTGACCATGCCGATCATGGCGCCGCTGGCCGACTTCGCCAACGTGGGCCGCGATCTGGTGGTGACTGCTTACCAGTCTGCCTCCGGTCTGGTGAACCTGGTGACCCCGACCTCCGCCGTGGTCATGGGCGGCCTGGCTATTGCCAAGGTGCCTTATGTGCGCTGGTTGAAGTGGGTGGCTCCGTTGCTCGGTATCCTGACCGTGCTGATCGTGGTCTGCCTGAGCCTGGGCGCCGTGCTCTCCTGAGGGATAACAAGCAAGATGAAGCGGGAGCCTTCGGGCTCCCGTTTTTTATAGGCGCAAGAAGTGATGGGCACAAAGTCGCAGGCAACAAAAGGGCGACCCGCGGGTCGCCTCAATACATTTGGGGGAGAGAGCTTAGCGGGCCTGCGCCAGTGTGCGCACCACGGCGGCATGGGCCTGACGGGTACGGCTGATATGGCGCGGCGCGACCAGTACCACGTCATTGCCCGCGACGGCGCCCATGATCTCGGGATTGGCGTTGCGATCCAGCAGGCGAGCCACCACGGTGGCGGCGCCCGGAGTGGTGTGGATCAGCACCATCTGCTGGTTGTGCACCACTTCGCGCACCATGTCGTGGATCGAGCGGGTGCTGCCGGCGGGCTCCAGCTGCTCGTCGACCAGGGTGTAGACCTTCTTGCCGTTGGCATTCTGGGCCTTGGCCACGCCGAGGCGGCGCAGCAGGCGGGAGATGGTGGATTGGCTGATGTCGGCAAAGCCGCGCTCCGACAGCTCGCGGCGGATCTCTTCCTGGGTGCTGTAGCAGTGCTGACCGATGATCTGGCGACAGGCATCCAGCTGGGCCAGGTCGGGCTCTTGGGCAACGGGACGACTGAGGGTTTTGACCACGGCGAATTCCTTTGATGATGACCGGAGGTAAACGCGCGATATCTGCCATAGCAGTCAGTTATCAGGCAAAAACACTGATAATCCATCTATATGCAGGGAATGAGCGGGCATTACCATCTTGCGATGGCAAATTATAGCTGACTGGAAATTCGGTGATGTGACAGGGTTCAAAAATGGGCCCCGCGGGGCCCAATCAGATATCAGTAACGCTCGCTGACGATGTCCTGAGTGAAGGACTTCTCGCAATATTTGCACTTCATCCGCACCACGCCTTTCACTTCGCGCACCCGGAAGTAGCTGTCTACCGGCTCGTTGTGGGAGATGCAGTTGGAGTTGGGGCAGTGGAACACCCCGGCGATGAACTCCGGCAGCTCCAGCTGGTGCTTCTTCACCACATTGAAGTCTTCGATGATGTTGACGGTCGCTTTCGGGGCGAACAGCGCCAGCTGGTTGGCCTGTTGCTCGGTCAGGCGGGTATTCTCAATCTTGATGAGATCCTTCTTGCCCAGCGCACCGGATTTCAGGTTGAAGCCGACGGTGATCCGCTCCTGGGTTTCAACCAGCTGGAACAGCTTGAGGATCTTGATGCCCTGGCCAGCGGGGATGTGATCGATGACGGAGCCGTGACGGATGGCTTCGACTTGCAGTTGGTTCTTGTCAGACATGATATTCCCCTAAGCTCAGACAGTTTCGTTCAGTACCAGTGCCAGCAGCGCCTGGCGTGCATAGACCCCGTTCTCCGCCTGCTGGAAGTAGCAAGCGTGGGGAGTCTTGTCGACCGCCACATCGATCTCGTCGACGCGGGGCAGGGGATGCAGGATCTTCATGGTGGGCTTGGCCCCTTCCAGAGTCGCCAGCTCCAGAATGAACTTGGCGGCCATGTGCTTGTATTCGGTCTCGTCGAAGCGCTCTTTCTGGACGCGGGTCATGTAGAGGATGTCCAGCTCCGGCATCACCTCTTCCATGGTCTGGTGGACGCTGAACTGGATGCCCTTCTCTTCCAGCTCTTCGCAGATGTAGTCCGGCATCGCCAGCGCTTCCGGGGAGATGAAGAAGAAGCGGCAGTTGAACAGGCTGAGGGCCTGGGCCAGCGAGTGCACGGTGCGGCCATATTTCAGGTCACCGACGAAGGCGACGTTGAGGTTGTCCAGACGACCCTGGGTCTCATGGATGGTGAACAGGTCGAGCAGGGTCTGGCTCGGATGCTGGTTGGAGCCGTCGCCGCCGTTGATGACCGGCACGCGGGAGAACTCGGAGGCCAGACGGGCAGCCCCCTCTTTCGGGTGGCGCATCACCACCGCATCCGAGTAGGAGCCGATGATCTTGATGGAGTCAGCCAGCGTCTCGCCCTTCTTGGCGCTGGTGTTGCCACCGTCGGCGAAGCCGATGATGTTGCCGCCAAGGCGCTGTACCGCGGTCTCGAACGAGAGGCGGGTGCGGGTGGAGGCTTCGAAGAAGCAGCTGGCAACCAGCTTGTCTTTCAACAGGCTGGTGTCAGGTTCAGCCTTCAACCGTTGTGCGGTTGAGACTACCAGTTCCATTTCTGACCGGGTCAGGTCCGAAATGGAGATGACATGTTTCTTATAGAGTGGATTGGTCATCGTCTGCATTCCCTTTGACATCATTGGAGGTTTTTCGGGCACAAAAAAAAGCCCCTGAAACAGGGGCTTTTTTTAAAAATAACTGGGGATCGTTGGGGTGGGAACCGGAAACAACGGGGCCGCTCTGGTGCGCACCACCCGTCTGCAAGGCTGTTTTCTGAATCAAAAACTGCATCGTTTCGTCCCGACCTTTTTCAAAACCGGACAGATTATAGGGCCGCTTTTTTAATTGTCAAAATTTTATTTCCGATGCCAATTTCAGCATGAAAAACGTTTAAGTGGCGGAAACATGACGACAAATCCACACCTTGTGCGTCTCTTGCAGCGATTCCCCATCGCGGGCCATGGCGCGCAAATAACCGAGTCTGTGGTGTCCTTCCAGCAAGCAGTAGGGTTGCGGCAGCGGTTGCCCGTTCGGGTAGCTGGCACCCTCTTCCGGCACCAGCACGATGACAGGTTCGGGCCAGGTGCCGTCGCTCAGCATCTTCTCGCCGAGCCAGGAGCGGCGCACATAGCGATTGCTGCGCAGCATCTCGCCCCAGCGCTCGATCACCTCCATATGGCGGGAGTCCACCTGATCCACCAGCTGCGCGGTGGGCCAGCTTTCACAGGTGAACTGATGGCTGGCGAGATCGATAAAGCTCCAGTTGGACTCAAAACCGCGCCAATGACGGTAAATCCACTGGGAAAGCACATTTTCAGGAATAAAGGGCACCAGCGGCGCGACCCGTTCAAGATAGGCGGGCAGGGACTCTGTTTTGCGTTCATCCCTGAAGTTGAGGGGCGCCAGTTGTTGGAGCAGTCGGTAATTGAGCATAAGTGGCCTCCCGGTACCTGATTTCACCCTACCCCCATTTATGTTCCATTCCTACCCCGGCAGGGCTGCAAATACAGCAAGTTATCCCGCTTTGCTGCACAAACAAGCGCGACTTGTTCGGGATTTGTGCAATCGCATCGAAAGCGTAAAAAAAGCCTTTACCTTTGATCTCCACTTTGTATACTACGCCTCGTTTGTTGCAGGGGCGTAGTTCCAATTGGTAGAACAGCGGTCTCCAAAACCGATGGTTGCGGGTTCGAGTCCTGCCGCCCCTGCCATTTTCAGAAAGGCCAGCTCATTGAGCTGGCCTTTCGCATTTCCGGCGTTCACCAATTTATCCCTCTCTCCTTTCTTTTCTCTCTCTTCTCCTTCTAGCCGCTAGCCCCGGTGACTGTGGCCACATTGATCTCGATGTCTGCCGCAAGAGCGTTCAATGTGCAGCAACCCGCTGTTTAAACACGGTGACCAGCCGCTGGTGGCGGGCGGGGAGCGGCCACTCGGCGCGGTAGATCAGCCAGAGGGTGTCGATCACTTCAATGCTGCTCTGGATCACCCGGACCTTCTCCTGCTGGGCAAAGGCGGTGACGGCGAAGCGGGGCAGCACGGTAAAGCCGAGGCCGCGGGCGACCGGCTCCAGGATCAGGCCGATCTGGTTGGTAAAGCCGCGCAGCGGGATCTCGTCAACGCGCTGGCCGGGGTAGCGTCGTCCCAACAGGCGTTGTGCCATGCTGCGGCCATCCGGGTGGTCGATAAAGCCGAGCTGACAGAGGTGCTGCCAGCTCTGCTCCTCGCCGTCGTTGGGCACCACCAGACAGAGGGGTTCGCGGGCGAAGGGCTCGGTGGCGATGCTGGGATGCTCCGGCGGTTGATCCACCAGTCCCAGATCGCTGCGCCCCGCCAGTACCGCCTGCACTATGTCGGGGGTGGGGGCAAAGCGGTGCTGGATGGTGAGTCCGGGGTGCTCCTGTTGCTGGTCGAGCAGCAGGGGATAGAGCAGCAGACCGATGCTGCCCGGGGTGGACAGGGTGATGGCGCCGCGGTGAGGGTCATCGTCCGAGAGGCGCGCCCGCAGCTGTTCGGCGGCCTGCGCCTGCTGGCGGGCGAAGTCGAGCAGCACCAGCCCGCGCGGAGTGAGCTCCAGCTGACGGGGCTTGCGCAGCAGCAGGGTGCCAAACTCGGCCTCGAGACGCGAGATATGCTGACTGACGGCGGCCTGGGTGAGATCCAGCCGCTCGGCGGCGCGGGTAAAACTGCCGGTTTCATGCACCACCACCAGGGTGTGGAGCCAGAGTGGATTAACCATAAATTTAATTTATACCTTCCATTACTTTGGCCTTATTTTTCATTATGTCGCCCCTTCCTATCATGTCACCTGTTTCCCACACACAATTTCAAGGTGACGTATGACCTATCCACGCAACTTCTCCCACATCGGCATCACGGTGACTGACCTCGACAAGGCAGTCGAGTTCTATACCAAGGTGATGGGCTGGTATCTCATCATGCCGGCGACCACCATCACCGAGGATGACTCCGCCATCGGCGTGATGTGCAACGACGTGTTTGGCCCGGGCTGGGGCTCCTTCCGTATCGCTCATCTCTCCACCGGCGACAAGATCGGCATCGAGCTGTTCGAGTTTCCCAACAGCGAGCAGCGCGAAAACAACTTCGAATTCTGGAAGACCGGGGTGTTCCACTTCAGCGTGCAGGATCCGGATGTCGAGGGGCTGGCAGCGCGCATCGTCGCAGCGGGCGGCAAGCAGCGGATGCCGGTACGCGAGTACTACCCGGGTGAGAAACCCTACCGCATGGTTTACATGGAAGATCCCTTCGGCAATATCGTCGAGATCTACAGCCACAGCTATGAGCTGACCTACTCCGCCGGTGCATATCAGGGGTAAGTGACAGGCCGCCTTCGGGCGGCCTGCTGCTTTGTTGTTACAAGAGTCAGTAGCATGGAATAGCGATCTGCTTCACACGAATAGCGCGTTCTGTTGTTGATAGATGGGAAAATATACAGATTCACTAAAGTCTGTTCATATTGCGGCCGATAGCCTTTGATACATCAGGGTTTTCCCTGCCTGACACAACAACAAGGATTCGTCGTCATGACCCTCTCTCTGCGCGGCAAGCTGCTGGCCACCAGTCTTGGCGTAGTGCTGCTGATGGCATCACTGCTCGGCATCGTTGCCTTTCACACCCTAAAATCCCGCACCATGAGCGCCATCCAGAGCGAGGCGGTCAACTATGGCCACGCCTACTCAGTCGCTATCGGCGAATGGATGACGGATCGCAAGAACACCGTCCATGCGCTGGTCAACCTGATCAGCGATAACCCCCAAGCCGAGCTGGTGCCGCACCTGAAGCAGGCCTACACCTCGGGCGGCTTCGGCCTCACCTATTTTGGCTCCGCGCAGGGGGTGATGACCCGGCAGGATCCCTCCCTCAACACCGGCAACTATGACCCGCGCGAGCGCCCCTGGTATCAGGATGCGGTGAAGGCGGGGCAGCTGATCGTCACAGCCCCCTATGTCAGCGTCACCATGCAGAAGCTGGTGGTTACTCTTTCCGAGCCGGTGCGCCATCAGGGGGAGCTGGTCGGCGCCGTGGGGGCCAACCTGGCGCTCGACAAGCTGATCGACGAAGTGCTGGCGATGAAGGTGCAGGGTGAGGGCTACGCCATGCTGCTCGACAGCAGTGGCCTCATCGTCGGCCATCCGCAGAAGGATCTGGCGCTCAAGCCCATCGCCGAGCTGGCGCCGGGACTTTCTGCCGCCACCTTCCAGCAGTGGGGCCGCGAAAACAGCGAGCTGCACGCCGCCACCCTCGACGGGCGCGACGTGCTGCTGGCGGTACAACCGGTGCCGGGCACCGATTGGCTGCTGGCCATGGTGATGTATCGCGATGTGCTGGAGGCGCCGCTCAGCAGCCTGCTGTGGGAGCTGGTGGGGCTGACCCTGGTGCTGATGCTGGTATTCAGCGCCCTGCTCACCGCCACCTTCAAATACCTGTTCGCCGATCTCGGTCGGGTCGCGCACGCCCTGCACGACATTGCCCACGGCGAGGGGGATCTCACCGTTCACATCAACACTCACAGCAAGGATGAGGTGGGTCAGCTGGCCCAGAACTTCAACCAGTTCGTGGCGCGGCTGCACGGTATCGTCAGCCGGTTGCGGGATGTGACCGTCGAGCTGGCGGCACAGTCTCGCGCTCAGGCGGCCGGGGCGCAGGCCCGCAGTCAGCGGGTTCGCCAGCAGCAGGACGAGATAGTGATGGTGGCGACCGCGGTGACCGAGATGGCTTCCGCTACCCAGGAGATCGCCGGCAACGCCGAGTTTGCCGCCACTACCGCCACCGATGCGGTCGCACTGGCGGTCGCCGGCCAATCCCAGGTTGGCCAGAGTCAGCGCAGCATTACCGGTCTGGCGGACGAAGTGGCCGATGCCAGCCAGATCATCAATGAGCTCGACAGCCATGCCCAGAAGATCAGCGGCATTCTGGCAACCATCAGCGGCATCGCCGAGCAGACCAACCTGCTGGCGCTCAACGCCGCCATCGAGGCGGCCCGGGCCGGTGAGCAGGGACGCGGCTTCGCGGTAGTGGCGGACGAGGTGCGGGTGCTGTCGCGCCGTACCCACGACTCTACCGACGAGATCCAGCAGATGATCGAGACCCTGCAGCAGACCACCCGTCGCGCCGTGGGTGGCATGGAGACCAGCCGTCAGCTGGCGGGTACCAGCGTCGAGGATGCGGAAGCGGCCAACCAGAGCCTTGCCCGGATCAACGAGGCGATCGGCTCCATCAGCGACATGGCGACCCAGATCGCGGCGGCGGCCGAGGAGCAGACTTCAGTGACCGGCGAGATCAGCCGCAATACCGAGAATATCCGCCACGTCTCGCAAGAGCTGGCCGAGCAGGCGGGCAACGAGGCGGCGCAGGCGGCCGAACTCAAGTCGCTGACCGAGCGGCTGGAGCAGGAGATCGGCCGCTTCCGGCTTTAACATCCCGCCACGTCAGCAACAGAAAGGGCAGCCCGCGGGCTGCCCTTTGTTATTTCACGACTGGCTTAAAGAGTCTGTTTGACCCAAATCAGCTGGTCGGTGGCAAAGCCCAGCGACTTCGCCTTGGCGACCAGCGCATCCACCTTCGCCTTGGGCGGGTTGGGTGAGCGGGAGAGGATCCAGAGGTAGTCGTGGTTGTAGCTGGTCACCAGCGAGAGCTGGTAATCGGGATCGAGATCGATGACGTTGTAGCCGCCGTAGAAGGGGCCGAAGAAGCTCACCTTGAGCCGCGCCTCGTCAGGACTATCGACGAAGTAGGCCTTGCCCTCGGCTTCGCGCCAGCTGCCATCGCTCTGCTTGCCGCGGTTGAGCACCTTGACGCCGCCATCGTCCCGCAGGCTGTAGGTGGCGCTCACCTGCTCCAGCCCCCGTTCGAAGCTGTGGTCGAGGCGGGCAATCTCATACCAGGTGCCAAGATAACGATCGAGCTGGAAGCCGGTAACGGGGCGGATGCCATCGGCAATCCCGGTACAGGCTGTCAGCAGCAAAGCGGTGAACAGGCAAAGCAGTGAACGCATAAGTAATCCCTCTCTTGTTATCCCTCGATGATGCGCAGCTGGCCATCCCGGAAGCGGGAGGCCTGATCCGTCGGCGTGCTGCCGAAGAAGCGCTTGTACTCCCGACTGAACTGGGAGTTGCTCTCGTAACCGACTCTGGCCGCCGCGGTACCCGCCTTGATACCGTCGTGCAGCATCATCATCCGCGCCTTGTGCAGGCGAAACGACTTGATGTACTGCAGCGGCGAGGTGGCAGTGACCGCCTTGAAGTGGTGGTGAAAGGCGGAGACGCTCATGTTCACCTCCCGCGCCAGCTCCTCCATGGTGAGGTTGTCGGCATAACGGGACTCTATCATACGCAGCACCCGGGCGATCTGGCCCACATGGTTGTGGCGATTGGCGAGCGCCTGCAGCGCCGGGCCGCCCCCCTCGGTGAGGGCGTGGAACAGCATCTCCCGCACCGTTTGCGGTCCCAACACCCTGGCGTGCAGCGGGTTGTCCATCAGCTCGATCAGTCGCTCGGCAGCGCAGAACATGGTTTCGGACAGGGGGACCGAGTGGACGCCGCTCTTTTGCGGCGCGGGGGCGGGCAGGGCATCGCCCAGCTCCAGCAGCAGCTCTTGCAGGGTGACCAGATCGATCTCGATGGTAAAACCGATAAGCGGCTGCTCGGGGGAGGCGAAGCACTCGCACTCGCAGGGCAGCGGCAGGGTCATCAGCAGATAGTGGTTGGGGTCGTAGCGAAACACCTGATCCGCCAGATAACCCACCTTGTGTCCCTGCAGGATAACGATCATCCGCGGTTGGTAGAGCACCGGGGTGCGGCCATGGTGCTCGGTGGTATAGATGAGGTTGACCTGTTTCACCGGTGATGGGGTGATGCCGGGTGCAGTGATGTGGCGGGTCAATCTGGCGGCGAGGTCGCTGTAACGGTTTTGCATGGGTGCTCTTTGATTCGATAGTTCCGGTTTTTGCTGCTTTGTAGAAATAGGCAAGAATCAAGCAGGATGTTGTCTTGATGGTAGGGTTATTCTGGAGAAAAATGCAATCACGATTTCGCGGCCAGGCCGCCCTGACTATCAGAAGAAGGCAATGTCGATGAACAACTTTACTCTCCATACCCCGACCAAAATCCTGTTCGGCCAAGGGCAGATCGCCCAGTTGCGCGAGCAGCTCCCGAGCGATGCCCGCGTCATGATCACCTATGGCGGCGGCAGCGTGGTACGCAGCGGCTTGCTGGAGCAGATCCGCAACGAGCTGGCTGGCATGACCCTGTTTGAATTTGGCGGCATCGAGCCGAACCCGGCCTACGAGACCCTGATGGGTGCAGTGGAGCTGGCCCGTGCCGAGCGGGTCGACTTCCTGCTCGCCGTTGGCGGTGGTTCCGTGCTCGATGGTACCAAGTTTATCGCCGCTGCCGCGCACTACGATCTGGCCAAGGATCCCTGGCACATTCTCGAGACCGTCGGCAACGAAGTGCGTTCCGCCATCCCGCTCGGTTCCGTGCTGACCCTGCCGGCGACCGGTTCCGAAATGAACATGGGTGCCGTCATCACCCGTCGCAGCAGTGGCGACAAGGTGCACTTCTTCTCGCCGTTCGTGATGCCGCGCTTCGCCGTGCTGGATCCGGTGCTCACCTACACCCTGCCCGAGCGTCAGGTGGCGAACGGGGTGGTGGATGCTTTCGTCCACATCGTGGAGCAGTACCTCACCTATCCGGTCAACGCCAAGGTGCAGGATCGCTTCGCTGAAGGCTTGCTGCTGACCTTGATCGAAGAGGGCCCCAAGGCGCTGGCCGAGCCGCACAACTACGAGGTGCGCGCCAACATCATGTGGAGCGCCACCATGGCGTTGAACGGCCTGATCGGCGCCGGTGTGCCGCAGGATTGGGCCACCCACATGCTGGGTCACGAGCTGACTGCCCTGCACGGCCTCGACCACGCCCAGACTCTGGCGGTGGTGCTGCCCGCCCTGCTGCAGGCCAAGCGCAAACAGAAACATGCCAAGCTGCTGCAATACGCAGAGCGGGTGTGGGGTCTGAACAGCGGCAGCGAAGCGGAGCGCATCGACGATGCCATCGCCGCGACCCGCGACTTCTTCGAGCGGATGGGGGTCAAGACCCGACTGCGCGACTACGGTCTGAAAGATCTGGGGATCGACACCCTGATCGGCAAGCTGGGTGAGCACGGTATGACCCGTCTGGGCGAGCACGGCGACATCGATCTGGTGCAGAGCCAGCATATTTATGAAGCGGCCTGGTAAGGGCCGCCAATCGGTGCCAAACGGGCGAAACGATTGAATTGCCGGGGCCCTCTCCCGCCATCTGGCGGCTGAGCGGCCCCGCTTTTGTTGGGAAAATGTTACTTTTCGGCGTTTCGCTGCGAGAAGTGCGACGAAAGCGGATTTCGTAAGAACAAAAAACGCTAAGATAGAGGGCCGGTAAAACATTTTTTTTGACTGGTTGGATCACTTTTTTCAGCCGTTTTTACTGGTATAAGCCTCTAATTTGGTTTGTTTTTTTTAATCGTAGCCAGGGATGGGCTGAATTCTGTACGAGTGCCGTCGGGACTGCGGTTGTAATAAAACTCCAAAATTTGATACTAATCACCTTCGCGCCTGAAAAGCGGGGGCCTGACCATGACAGGAGGTTGAGGTAAAGCCTACTGATTTTCATAACAAAGAGCCCTGGACCTGCACTTTGGTCATGTCTTGTTTCGTCAGAAGTGAGACACTGGGCAGCGATTGTTTATTAACCATCAGGGAATAGTCATGCAGATTGGAATACCGAGAGAGAGTCTCGCCGGTGAGACCCGGGTCGCAGCGACCCCGGCTACCGTCGAGCAGCTGAAAAAGCTCGGCTTCGAGGTCGCCATCGAGACCGGCGCAGGCCTGTCGGCCAGCTTCGATGATGCCGCCTTCGAGGCTGCCGGTGCCAGCGTGGTGCCGAATGTCTGGCAAGCCGACCTTATCTTCAAGGTCAATGCGCCGACCGATGCCGAGATCGCACAAATTAAAGATGGCGCCACTCTGGTGAGCTTCATCTGGCCTGCCCAGAACCCTGAGCTGGTCAAGAAGCTGTCCGAGCGCAACATCAATGTGATGGCGATGGATATGGTGCCGCGGATCTCCCGTGCCCAGTCCCTCGATGCCCTCTCCTCCATGGCCAACATCGGTGGCTATCGCGCCGTGGTTGAAGCTGCGCACCAGTTCGGTCGCTTCTTCACCGGTCAAATCACCGCAGCCGGTAAAGTGCCGCCTGCCAAGGTACTGGTGATCGGTGCCGGTGTTGCCGGTCTGGCTGCCATCGGTACTGCCGGTTCTCTCGGTGCCATCGTGCGTGCGTTCGATACCCGTCTGGAAGTGGCCGAGCAGATCGAATCCATGGGTGGGGAATTCCTCAAGCTGGACTTCGGTGGCGAAGACGGTGCATCCAGCGATGGTTACGCCAAAGTCATGTCCGATGAGTTCATCAAGGCCGAGATGGAGCTGTTCGCCCAGCAGGCCAAAGAGGTGGACATCATCATCACCACCGCCCTGATCCCGGGCAAGCCGGCTCCCAAGCTGATCACCAAAGAGATGGTCGACAGCATGAAGCCGGGCTCCGTCATCGTGGACATGGCCGCTCAGGCTGGCGGTAACTGTGAATACACAGTGCCGGGTGAACTGCATGTCACCGCCAACGGCGTCAAGGTGATTGGTTACACCGATCTGCCGGGCCGTCTGCCTGCCCAATCCTCCCAGCTCTACGGTACCAACCTGGTCAACCTGATGAAGCTGATGTGCAAGGAGAAGGACGGCAACGTTGCCATCGACTTCGAAGACGTGGTTCAGCGCAACATGACGGTGATCCAGGCCGGTGAAGTGACCTTCCCGCCGCCCGCCATCTCCGTCTCTGCTGCCCCGCAGAAACCGGCCGCCGCCAAACCGGCCGCCAAGAAAGAAGAGGCCAAGCCCTCCAACAAGAAGTTCGTGTTCGGTGCCATCGGTATCGCCGCCTTCGGCTGGATTGCGTCCGTTGCCCCGGCAGCCTTCCTCTCCCACTTCACCGTATTCATCCTGGCCTGTGTGGTCGGTTACTACGTGGTGTGGAACGTCTCTCACGCCCTGCACACGCCGCTGATGTCGGTCACCAATGCCATCTCCGGCATTATCGTGGTCGGTGCCCTGCTGCAGATCGGGCAAGGGTCGACCCTGGTCACCGCGCTGGCGTTCATCGCCGTGCTGATTGCCAGTATCAACATCTTCGGCGGCTTCACCGTCACTCAGCGCATGCTGAAGATGTTCCGTAAGGATTAAGGGGGTTTAACGTGTCTCAAGGACTGGTAACAGCATCCTATATCGTTGCCGCCGTGCTCTTCATCCTCAGTCTCGCGGGACTGTCGAAGCAAGAAACGGCCAAGCATGGCAACCTGTTCGGTATCGCGGGTATGGCCATCGCCCTGCTCGCCACCGTATTCAACCCGGAGACCAGTGGTGTTCACTGGATCATTCTGGCCATGGTGATCGGCGGTGCCATCGGCGTGCGTCTGGCACTCAAGGTCGAAATGACCGAGATGCCCGAGCTGGTGGCCGTGCTGCACAGCTTCGTGGGTATGGCAGCGGTGCTGGTGGGCTTCAACAGCTTCATCGATCTGCACCCTTCTGCACCTGCTGAGGTCGTCGTCTCCGTCGGTTCCAATCTGGATGCCACTCTGGCAGCCGCCCGTGCGGCGTTCGAGCAGGCCAACAGCGTTGCTCAGGTCGAGCACCTGACCGGCGCCATGCTGAACATCCATCTGGTCGAGATCTTCCTGGGCGTCTTCATCGGTGCCGTAACCTTCACCGGTTCCGTGGTTGCCTTCGGCAAACTGCGCGGTCTGATCTCCTCCAAGCCGCTGATGCTGCCGCACCGCCACAAGCTGAACCTGCTGGCCGTGGTCGCTTCGCTGGCGCTGATGGTCTACTTCGTCAACGCGGGCGGCTCTACCTTCGCCCTGCTGGTGATGACCTTGATCGCCTTCGCCTTCGGCTGGCATCTGGTTGCCTCCATCGGTGGCGCAGACATGCCGGTGGTGGTCTCCATGCTGAACTCCTACTCCGGTTGGGCGGCGGCGGCGGCGGGCTTCATGCTCTCCAATGACCTGCTGATCGTCACCGGTGCCCTGGTGGGCTCCTCCGGTGCGATCCTCTCTTACATCATGTGCAAGGCGATGAACCGCTCCTTCATCTCCGTGATCGCCGGTGGCTTCGGCTCCGATGGCGTGGCCTCCACGGCTGATCAGGAGATGGGCGAATACCGCGAAACCAGCGCCGAGGAAGTGGCTGACCTGCTGAAAAACTCCAGCTCCGTCATCATCACCCCGGGCTACGGCATGGCGGTGGCGCAAGCCCAGTATCCGGTGGCTGAAATCACCCAGAAGCTGCGTGATCGCGGCGTCAAGGTGCGCTTCGGTATCCACCCGGTGGCCGGTCGTCTGCCTGGCCACATGAACGTGCTGCTGGCGGAAGCGAAAGTCCCGTATGACATCGTTCTGGAAATGGACGAGATCAACGACGACTTCGCCGATACCGACACCGTGCTGGTGATCGGTGCCAATGACACCGTCAACCCGGCCGCGATGGAAGATCCGGGCAGCCCGATCGCCGGTATGCCGGTGCTGGAAGTGTGGAAAGCGCAGAATGTCATCGGCTTCAAGCGTTCCATGAACACTGGCTACGCCGGTGTCCAGAACCCGCTGTTCTTCAAGGAAAATACCCAGATGCTGTTTGGCGATGCCAAGGCCAGCGTCGAGGCCATCCTGAAAGCACTGTAAGTGCCATTCAGAGACTGGATATCAAGGAGGCTTCGGCCTCCTTTTTTATTGCTCATCCCTTGTATATCCTCAATCCATACGGACCATGAGGGATCTCCATGATGTGGTGTCAGGGTTGGCGAAGGATCGGGTTGTACGGCTGGCTGCTGGCCTTCCTGTTTGGTGCTGGTTCGGCCGTAGCAGCGGACGAGCCGCCGACTCTGACGCTGCTGACCGAGCTGTGGCCCCCTTATGTGATGCGTGGTGACAATGGCGAGCTGGCTGGCGCCGATCTCGATCTGGCCTGTACCGTGTTGCGCCAGATGGGTTATCGCACCGAAATCAGGGTACTGCCCTGGAAGCGGGTTCTGCAGCAGGCCCGTCTCAGGCAGGGGGATGCGGTGCTCGATGTCTTCTTTGAACCTTCCCGCCAGCACTGGCTCCACTACCCCGAAGAGCCGCTCTCTTACAGCGGTGAAGTGCTCTTCTATCCATCGGCTCGTCCGGTGGATTTCAAGCAGCTCTCCGACCTCAAGGGTCTGCGGATAGGTATTCAGGAAGATTATGCCTACAGCCCCGATTTTCTGACCGATCCCGGGGTGATCCGGATGCCGATGACGGGGGAGGGGAATGCCATCAAACAGCTGCATCTGATGATGGCCGGTCGGCTGGACGGGGTGGTGCTCAACGAGCGGGTCGGTCGTTATCTGTTGCACACTCAGGGGTTGCAGGATCAGGTGAACCACGGCTCGCGCCTGCTGACCGACGACAACCGCAACTTCCTCGCGTTTACCCACAAGCCCGGCCACGACCAGCTGGCTATCCGCTTCTCCTCTGCCCTCAAGGCATTCAAACAGACTCCCGCCTACAAGCAGTTGCTGGCCCGCTATCACCTCTGAGTTGCTGCCCTGCTGTGCGCCGCTTCACAATTTGTCGCACTTTGTTAAAAGGTGGGCATAATGGCGAACAAAAAGGGGATGCCGCTCAACATTAGTTGATCTTGTTGATAGTAGAATCAACTGCGGTTTACTCAAAGTTACTCATATATGTCCACAGTAGCCACCACTGACCAGATCAATTCGTTAACGGATGAAGAACGTCATCTGATCGCCAGTTTCGAGCCCGCGGTCGAGGCGCTGGCCGCGCTGTTTGGCGCAGGGTGCGAGGTGGTGTTGCATGCGTTCGATACGCTGGATGCATCGGTTATCAAGATTGCCAACGGCCATGTCACCGGTCGTCGGGAGGGGGCGCCGGTCACCGACTTTGCCCTCAACCGCTTGCAGGGGGAGGCGGGCAGCCAGTGGAGCAGCTACTTCAGCCGTACCCGCGACGGGACGCTGATGAAGTCCTCCTCCATCACCATCAGCAACCGGCAGGGCAAGCCCATCGGCATGCTCTGCGTGAACTTCAGTCTGGATACCTCCCTTGGCAGCCTGCTCGATACTTTTGCGCTGCCAGCGGCACCGGCTCCGCTCAACAACGAGACCTTTGCCAGCTCGGTGGATGATCTGGTGAGCCAGGTGATTGAGAAGGTGGATCGGGACGATTCGCTCTCCTGCACGGTGCGCAACAAGGAGATAGTGACCCGGCTCTTCGACATGGGGATCTTCGAGATCAAGGAGGCTGCCCAGCTGGTTGCCCGGATGCTCGGCATCTCCCGTCATACTGTTTATCTGCATATCCGCAATCACAAGGCGGATCTGAACAAGCAATAACTGCCTGCGGGCACCCTGAACATGAGAAACACTGCGATGAAAGCACAATGGACCGACTTTATTACCTTGCTCAAGCGTGAAGTGGTGCCGGCCCTGGGCTGTACCGAGCCGATGTCGGTGGCGCTGGCGGCGGCCAACTGCCGCAAGCTGCTGGGGGAGACTCCGACCCGCATCAGCGTCTGGGTCAGTGGCAATCTGTTCAAGAACGGCATGGGGGTCGGAGTGCCGGGCACCGGCATGATCGGCCTGCCGGTGGCCGCTGCGGTCGGCATCACAGGGGGCAACCCGGATGCCGGGCTGGAGGTGCTCAAGACCCTTACACCAGAACAGGTGGAAGCGGCCAAGACGTTGCTGCCGGTCATCAAGGTGGATGTGAAGGATGTGCCGGACGTGCTCTATGCCGAGGTGCTGGCCGAAGTTGAAGGGCACAGTGCCCGGGTGGTGATCTGCACCGACCACACCCGCATCATCCTGATGGAGAAGGATGGCGAGGTGCTGATGGAGCAGGCCAGTGCCCCCGGCGTGCAGATCCAGCCGGCCAAATCCGCCAAACCGGCCATGACCCTGCGGGAGATCGTCGATTTTGCATTGGAAGTGCCGCTGGCGGAGATCGACTTTATCCGCGAGGCCGCCACCATGAATCAGGCGCTGGCAGATGAAGGGTTGCAGGGTTACGGTCTGAAGATCGGCAAGATCCTTACCGAACAGGTGGAGCGCAAGCTGCTCTCCGATGACCTGATGACGCTGGCGATGCGCCTCTCCTCCGCCGCCTCCGATGCGCGGATGGATGGTGCCATGCTGCCCGCCATGTCCAACTCCGGTTCCGGCAATCAGGGCATTGCCGCCACCATGCCTGTGGTCGCGGCTGCCCGCTTCCTCAAGGCGAGCGACGAGCAGCTGACCCGGGCACTGGTGATGAGCCATCTGGTGGCCATCTACATCAAGACCTATCAGAACAAGCTGTCAGCCCTCTGCGCCGCCAGTACCGCCGCCATGGGGGCCGGTGCCGCCATTACCTGGCTGCTGGGCGGCCAGTATCAGCAGATCAGCCACTGCATCAACAACATGATTGGCGATGTCTCCGGCATCATCTGCGACGGCGCGGGCAGCGCCTGCTCCATGAAGGTCTCCACTTCCACCTCGGCGGCGGTAAAGTCTTCGCTGATGGCCATCAACAACCTGCATGTCCCCCAGAGCGAGGGGATCGTCTCCGATGACGTGGACCAGACCATCGCCAATCTGGGCCGCCTCTCCAAAGAGGGGATGCTGGATACCGACATCGAAATCATCAACATCATGCGAGCGAAACAGCAGAAGCAGTGAATCTGTGACAAGGGGGCGATAGACCCCCCTTGTTCTTGTCACGACGGCGAAGACCGTCTGACACGGTTGCTAGGGCAAGCATGGCGCTTGCTCTTGTTTCTCGGGCCCAAGCCCGCTTTTTGGGGAGTCATACCATGACATTTAGCGTTATCGGCAATCTGGCCATCGCCGCCATCTTGCTGTTCTTTCTCTACCGGTTACAGGAAAAACATGTGAGCTTCACCCGCCGGGTATTTGCCGGTCTGGGGCTCGGTATTCTGTTCGGCGCCGCGTTGCAACTGCTTTACGGTGCAGGTTCGCCCGTCATTGTTCAGACCATCGACTATCTGGATATCGTGGGTAGCGGCTATGTGAAGCTGCTGCAGATGATCATCATCCCGCTCATCATGGTCTCCATCATCAGCGCTATCTTGAAGCTCAATGGCGGCACCGCGCTGGGCAAGATCAGTGCCATGACCATAGGCGTGCTGATCTTCACCACCGCCATCGCCGCCGGGGCAGGCATCCTGATGTCCAACCTGTTTGGCCTGACCGCTGAAGGGCTCACCTCCGGTGCCGCCGAAAGCGCCCGTGGCGCCGCGCTGCAGACCACCCTCGGCAGCGTCGAGAGTATGTCGTTTGCCAAGATGATGCTGGAGTTCATTCCGGCCAACCCCTTCCTCGACATGACCGGGGCGCGCAAGACCTCCACCATCGCCGTGGTGATCTTCTCCATCTTCATCGGCCTCTCCGCTACCGGCATCGCCCGCAAGAAGCCGGAGATCTTCGCCAGCTTCAGCCACTTCGTGGCTGTGGCTCATGCCATCGTGATGCGAATGGTGACTCTGGTGCTGCGCCTGACCCCGTTCGGCGTACTGGCGCTGATGACCAAGGTGGTCTCCGGCTCCAACTATGCGGATATTCTCAACCTGCTCAGCTTTGTGATGGCCTCTTACGGCGCCATTGCCATCATGTTTGTCGTGCACCTGCTGCTGGTGAGCATGGTCGGCATCAACCCGTTGCGCTTCCTCAAGAAGATCACTCCGGTGCTGGCGTTTGCCTTCACCTCCCGTACCAGTGCGGGCTCCATCCCGATGAACGTGCAGACCCAGACCAAGTCGCTGGGTATTCCGGAGGGGATCGCCAACTTCGCCGCCTCCTTCGGTTCCACCATCGGCCAGAACGGCTGTGCCGGTATCTATCCGGCCATGCTGGCCGTGATGATTGCCCCGACCGTAGGGGTCAACCCGATGGATCCCGGTTTCATCATGACCCTGATCGCCATCATCACCGTCAGCTCCTTCGGGGTGGCCGGCATTGGCGGCGGTGCCACCTTTGCCGCACTGATCGTGCTCTCCGCGCTGGACTTCCCGGTGGCGCTGGCCGGTCTGCTCATCTCCATCGAGCCGCTGATCGACATGGGCCGTACCGCGCTCAACGTCTCCGGCTCCATCACCGCAGGGACGGTCACCAGCCGCCTGATGGGCGAGACCGACATGCATGTGTTCAACAGCGATCACGAAGTGAGTCTGGACGGCGAAGAGTCCACCGTCTGATTTGCTGTCGGTTGATCTGCTCGTGGAAAGGGGTGACTCTTTCCCGTCATAGACCGCAGGGAGGGCATGCCCTCCCTGCGCCATTGAGAGGAAAAACAATGAGAATTCTGATCATCGGTGGCGAAGCCGCCGGTATGAGTGCGGCCGCCAAGGCGCGCCGTCTGGCCAAAGATGCCGAAATCGTGGTGTATGAGGCCTCCGAGGTGATCTCTTTCGGTGCCTGCGGCCTGCCTTACTTTGTCGGCGACGAGTTTCAGGAGCCCGGCTACATGGCCGAGTTCACCCCCGAGCAGTTCGCCGCCAAGGGGATCGAGGTCAAGATTGGCCATCGGGTATTGAGCGTCGATGCGGCGGCCCAGACTCTGGTGGTAGAGCACAACGGCGACACCTTCACCGACCGCTACGATCGGCTGATGATCGCCACCGGTGCCCGCGAAGTGATGCCCCCCATCCCCGGTTTGCTGCAGCAAGGGGTATTCGGTCTGCGCCGGATGGCCGACGGGCTTGCGCTCAAAGCTGCGGTTCAAGACAAGAACAATCGCCGCGCTGTGGTGATTGGCTCCGGCTTTATCGGGCTGGAGGTGGTAGAGGCGCTGGTCCATCAAGGCAAAGAGGTGCGTCTTATCGAGCTGGCGGATCGGGTCATCCCCGATGCGTTTGATGGCGAGATCACCCAGCATATCGAAACAGAACTGCGCGAGCAGGGAGTCTCCCTCCATCTTGGCGAGCGGGTTGAAGCGCTGCTGGGGGATGGCCGGGTGACCGGCGTGCGAACCAGCCAGGGCGAGTACGAGGCCGATATCGTGGTGGTCTGCACCGGGGTCAAGCCCAACACCGAGTTTCTGGCCGATACCGGTATCGAGCGGCTCGGTAACGGCGCCATCAAGGTGGACCGTCAGGGGCGCAGCTCGCTCGCCAACGTCTGGTCAGCCGGTGACTGTGCCAGCGTCTGGCACAGCGTGAAGCAGCAGCAGGTCTATGTGCCGCTCGCCACCATCGCCAACAAGCTGGGGCGCATGGTAGGCGAGAATCTGGCGGGTGCCGAGCAGGAGTTCCCCGGCACTCTGGGTTCCGCCGCGCTCAAGGTGCTGGGGCTGGAGGCGGGTCGTACCGGCCTCTCCGAGCAGGAAGCCAAGGCGATGGGCATCGACTATCGCACCGTGGTGATCAAGGACAAGTGCCACACCAACTACTGCCCGGGTCAGTCCGACATTCACGTCAAACTGGTCTATGAGGCGGGCAGCAAGCGGCTGCTGGGTGGTCAGATCCTCGGTCGCAAGGGGGCGGTCCACCGCATCGACGCGCTGGCGGTGGCCATCACCATGGGAGTGACCACCGAGCAGCTCGGCATGCTGGACTTTGCCTACGCGCCGCCCTTCTCCCGCACCTGGGATGCCCTGAACGTGGCGGGTAATGTCGCGAAGTAAGCGTTGCAATGACGGCGTTGGGAAGGCGCCGTCACGCTGACCCTGGTCTGCAGAGTCTCTGCGGGTAATATCAGTGGCTAAATTGCAGCGATAAAAAAACCGATGCCTTGGCATCGGTTTTTGTTACCGGTTGATCCGTATCACTCAGCCACGGCCGAGGCGGTTCTCCGGGTAGTTCTTGGCCAGCACTTCGCGGGCATGCTTGGCCAGCTGCGGCATCTTCAGGGCGTCGTAAGACTCGACCATGATCTCCAGTGCCTTCTCGGTTTCGGCTGTGTCGGGGTAGGTCTCGACAATCAGCTTGGCCCGGTTGGCGGCCGCGACCAGTGCATCACGCTTCACGTAATACTCGGCCACGCTCAGGTCATATCGGGCCAGACGATTCTTCAGGCCAATCATGCGGGCACGGGCATCGGCGGCATAGACGCTGTTGGGGTAGTTTTGCAGCAGGGTCTTGAAATCCTGGAATGCCTGACGGGCATAAGCAGGGTCTTTGTCGTCCCGATCGATACCGAACAGGCTCTGGAAGAAGTTGTAATCCGCCGCCATGTTGGTCAGGCCGCGCATATAGAAAACGTAATCGATATTTTTATGCGCCGGATTGAGGCGGATAAAACGGTCGATATTGGCGATCGCCTGAGCGGTATCATCCTGCTTGTAGTAGGCATAGATGAGGTCAAGCTGCACCTGATTGGAGTAGGCGCCGAACGGGTAGCGAGAGTCCAAAGCCTCCAGCAATTCAGTGGCTTGCACGTAATTGCCAACGTCCAGTTTGAGGCGTGCTTTCTGGTACAGGGTCTCCGGCGGTTCGTCGGGTACCTTGGGTTTGGTGCTGGAACAGCCTGTGATCAAGGTAGCGACCAAGGCGAGCGACATCAGCAGGTGAGACTTCTTTCCCATCAACAACATCCGGTCCATTTCCACGAAATTGGCAAAGTATCCGTTATGCTTGGCTAAAAGAAAAGCTAGAATACCCGGATTATTTCGAATTGATACCCCCCGCTCAAGAGACCATACATGAGCCAGCATATTGAACTGACAGGCGAATTCCAGGATCACCAATTCGGGCAGCGACTCGACCAGGCCCTGGCCGAATTGTTTCCAGACTACTCCCGCACCCGCATCAAGGAGTGGATTTTACAGGACAGAGTGACCCTGGACGGTCAGGTTGCCAACACCCCGCGCGAGAAGATTCTGGCCGGGCAGCAGGTGCATGTGAATGTCGAGCTGGAAGATGATACCCGCTGGGATGCCCAGGATATCGAGCTCAACATCGTTTATGAAGATGAACACATTCTGGTGATCGACAAACCGGCCGGTCTGGTGGTTCACCCGGGCGCAGGTACGCCGGATGGCACCATCCTCAACGCCCTGCTGCATCGCTACCCCGGCATTGCCGAGGTGCCCCGTGCCGGTATCGTGCACCGTCTGGATAAAGACACTACTGGTCTGATGGTGGTTGCCAAAACCGTACCCGCCCAGACCCATCTGGTGGAAGCGTTGCAGGCGCGCCAGATCACTCGTGAGTACGAAGCTATCGCCATCGGTCACATGACCGCAGGTGGCACCGTCGATGCGCCCATCGGCCGTCACCCGACCCAGCGTACCCATATGGCCGTGGTGCCCAATGGTCGTCCTTCCGTGACTCACTACCGGGTGCACGAGAAGTTCCGTGGCCACACCCGTCTGCGTCTGCGTCTGGAGACCGGCCGTACCCACCAGATCCGTGTCCACATGGCTCATATCAAACACCCGCTGGTGGGTGATCCAGCTTATGGTGGTCGTCTGCGCCCGCTGCGCAACGCGACCCCCGAGCTGACCCTGGCACTGCGTAACTTCAACCGTCAGGCGCTGCATGCCACCATGCTGCAACTGGCTCACCCCATCACGGGGGAAGTGATGCAGTGGCACTCAGCTACACCACAAGACATGGTGGAGCTGATGGAAGTGCTGCGCGCGGATACTCTCGCCAATCCGGATGATTTAGTCTGGAATTGATGTGATAGGGCCTGCTGCGTCGGTTTCTGGCGTCATCCGGCCCGAATAGATGCCAAACGGGGTTCCCTTGCAGGAGCCCCGTTTTTATATCGGTGAATTGAAGGAGTCACAGATGAAATGGATCGAACCTGACTGGCCAGCCCCGGCGTGTGTCAGGGCTCTTTCGACCACCCGTGATGGTGGTGTCAGCGAAGGAGTCTTTGCCGGCCTCAATCTGGGTGCCCATGTGGGGGATGAACCGGTGCGAGTCGAGGCCAACCGGGCCCGGCTGCAGCTGGTGGCCGCCATCCCGGGGCCCCTCAACTGGCTTAATCAGGTGCATGGCACCGTGGTTCATCCGGTCAGCAGCCATTATGAGCGGGCGCCGGATGCCGATGCTGCCTGCGCCCATGAGGCGGATCAGGCCTGCATCGTGATGACGGCTGACTGTCTGCCGGTGCTGTTCTGCGATCGGGCCGGTACCGTGGTGGCCGCCGCCCACGCAGGCTGGCGTGGACTGAAAGAGGGCGTGCTGGAGGCGAGCATCGTCGCCATGGGCTGCGAGCCGGGCGAGATCCTGGCCTGGCTGGGCCCGGCCATTGGCCCTATCGCATTTGAAGTGGGTGGCGAGGTGCGCGAGGCCTTTATGGCGGAGCAGGCTGAAGCAGGAGCGGCGTTCGTCCCTTCGTCCAATGAGGGGAAATGGCTGGCAGATATCTACCAGCTGGCGCGGTTGCGCCTCGCCCGCGCTGGCGTTACCGCCGTCTATGGCGGCGAATACTGCACCTTCAGCGATAGCGAGCAGTTCTACTCCTATCGTCGCGACGGTCAGACCGGCCGGATGGCCTCCCTCATCTGGTTGGCCCGCTAAGCAATCACCCGCCAAGTAATACCCCGTCTCTCCCAAGACCAGAGCCATATGAGAGAGGCGGGGATCCTGCTCTTGCCCCCTCTTGCAGAAAAAATAACCAGTATCGCCCCTTGAAATAGCCCGTACGGGCCTCATCTTTCATCTCAGAAAGTTATGTTGTTTGCCGCGCAAGCGGCGTCTGCCTGTTTGAAGGGGGAGTGCAATGCGCCTCGATCGCCTTACCAGCAAATTCCAGATTGCTATTTCCGATGCCCAGTCTTTGGCACTGGGTCGTGACCACCAATTCATCGAACCCGTTCACCTGATGACCGCACTGGTCAATCAGGATGGCGGCTCTATCCGTCCGTTGCTCACCCTGACCGGGATGGATATCAACGCCCTGCGCTCCCGTCTCGGTGAGGAGCTGGATCGCCTGCCGCGCGTCAGCGGTGTGGAAGGAGACGTGCAGCTCTCCAACGGCCTTGGCCGTCTGCTCAACGTCTGCGACAAACTGGCCCAGCAGCGCAAGGATCAGTTCATCTCCTCCGAACTGTTCGTGCTGGCGGCCCTCGACGACAAGGGAACGCTGGGCGAGCTGTTGCGCGCTCAGGGGCTGACCAAGGAAAAACTGGAAGCGGCCATCGACAAGGTGCGTGGCGGCAAGAAGGTGGAGGATGCCAACGCCGAGGAGAACCGTCAGGCGCTGGAGAAGTACACCATCGATCTGACCGAGCGGGCCGAAATCGGCAAGCTCGACCCGGTGATCGGCCGTGATGACGAGATCCGCCGCACCATTCAGGTGCTGCAACGCCGTACCAAGAACAACCCCGTGCTGATCGGTGCCCCCGGTGTCGGCAAGACCGCCATCGTGGAGGGGCTGGCCCAGCGCATCATCAACGGCGAAGTGCCGGAAGGGCTCAAGAACAAGCGGGTGCTGTCGCTGGACATGGGGGCGCTGGTGGCCGGTGCCAAGTATCGCGGCGAGTTTGAAGAGCGGCTCAAGGCCGTACTGACCGATCTCGCCAAGGAGGAGGGCAACGTCATCCTCTTTATCGACGAGCTGCACACCATGGTCGGTGCCGGCAAGGGCGAAGGGGCGATGGACGCGGGCAACATGCTGAAACCTGCGCTGGCCCGTGGCGACCTGCACTGCGTCGGCGCCACCACCCTGGATGAGTACCGTCAGTACATCGAAAAAGATGCCGCGCTGGAGCGTCGCTTCCAGAAGGTGCTGGTGGAAGAGCCGAGCGTGGAGGACACCATCGCCATCCTGCGCGGCTTGAAAGAGCGTTACGAGCTGCACCACCATGTGCAGATCACCGATCCCGCCATTGTGGCGGCGGCCCAGCTGTCGCACCGCTATATCGCGGATCGCCAGCTGCCGGACAAGGCCATCGATCTCATCGACGAGGCGGCAGCCAGCATCCGGCTGCAGATCGATTCCAAGCCGGAGGCGCTCGATCGCCTCGAGCGACGCATCATCCAGCTCAAGCTGGAGCAGCAGGCGCTGATGAAGGAGGACGATGACGCCAGCCGCAAGCGTCTGGAGCTGATCAATCAG
Organism: Aeromonas sp. 25-AL00135; assembly: GCF_054052385.1. Lineage (NCBI taxonomy): Bacteria > Pseudomonadati > Pseudomonadota > Gammaproteobacteria > Aeromonadales > Aeromonadaceae > Aeromonas > Aeromonas sp. 25-AL00135. The sequence continues at coordinate 115,411 of NZ_JBSTYQ010000015.1, forward strand.
GAGATTGGCGAGAAGGATCGGGAATACAACGAGCTGGACGAGGTATGGAAGGCCGAGAAGGCCGCCCTTGCCGGCACCCAGCATATCAAGGCTGCGCTGGAGCAGGCCCGTCAGGATCTCGATGTGGCACGCCGCGCAGGCGACCTGGGCCGGATGTCCGAGCTGCAATATGGCCGCATTCCGGAGCTGGAGAAGCAGCTGGATCTCGCCACTCAAGCCGAGATGCAGGAGACCAGTCTGCTGCGCAATCGGGTCACCGATGTGGAGATCGCAGACGTCTTGGCCCGCTGGACCGGTATTCCGGTCGCCCGCATGCTGGAAGGGGAGCGCGACAAGCTGCTGCGGATGGAAGATCAGCTGCACAGCCGGGTGATTGGCCAGGAAGAGGCGGTCGATGCGGTCTCCAACGCCATTCGTCGCTCCCGTGCCGGTCTCTCCGATCCGAACCGCCCCATCGGCTCCTTCCTGTTCCTGGGGCCCACCGGGGTGGGCAAGACCGAGCTGTGCAAGGCGCTTGCGGAGTTCCTGTTCGATACCCAGGACGCCATGGTGCGGATCGACATGTCGGAGTTCATGGAGAAACACAGCGTGGCCCGTCTGGTGGGGGCGCCTCCCGGATACGTGGGTTATGAAGAGGGTGGTTATCTGACCGAGGCGGTGCGCCGTCGTCCCTACTCGGTGATCCTGCTGGACGAGGTGGAGAAGGCACATCCGGATGTATTCAACATCCTGTTGCAGGTGCTCGATGATGGACGTCTGACAGATGGTCAGGGTCGCACCGTCGATTTCCGTAACTCGGTGGTGATCATGACCTCCAACCTCGGGTCGGATCTGATTCAGGAGCACCACTCCGAGAAGGACTACGACGAGATGAAAGCCATGCTGATGGATGTGCTGACCCGCAGCTTCCGGCCGGAATTTATCAACCGGATCGACGAGACCGTGGTGTTCCATCCGCTTGGCGAGGATCACATCAAGTCCATCGCCCGCATCCAGCTCAAGAGCCTGATGGGGCGACTGGAGGCTCAGGGTTACGAGGTGGAGGTGAGCGAAGCGCTGCTCGAGAAGCTGGTGCATGCCGGGTTCGACCCCGTCTACGGGGCGCGGCCTCTCAAACGGGCGATCCAGCAGAAGGTGGAGAACCCGCTGGCGCAGGCCCTGCTCTCCGGCCGCATCGTGCCGGGCAAAAAACTGGTGCTGGGGGCCGACAGCAACGGCCTCACCATGACCCAGTAACTAGTCTCGCATCTATGTTTGCAACGCCAGCCCTCGGGCTGGCGTTGTCGTATCTGGTGGCGGGGATTCGGGCGCAAAAAAACGGCAATCCGAAGATTGCCGGGAGGAATGTAGTGACGCGACCTGACGTGGGTTGAGCGGGTCGCAGGGGCAAGCCCCCGATTTCGAAACAAAACCGCTAACGGCCTTGCGTCTTACAGCCTGCCGGGGATGCGCTCGCTCAACCCCGACGGCCACCTGCCTGTTGCCAGGCTGGCTGCGATGGCGCCGGCATGGCCTTCATTCGTTACAGCATGCCTTGCACGGCAGCTTTCATCTCGGCTGGCCAGACACCAACCTGCACCTGACCAATATGCTCTTTTTGCAGCAGCAGCATGGCCAGACGAGATTGGCCGATGCCGCCGCCGATGGTCTGCGGCATCCGTGCGGCCAGCAGGTCCTGATGCCAGTCGTACTGCAGGCGATCCTCGTTGCCGGTGATGGCCAGCTGGCGGCGCAGCGCCTCGGCATCGACCCGGATCCCCATGGAGGAGATCTCGAAGCTGTCTTGCAGCACCGGGTTCCACACCAGAATGTCACCGTTCAGACCCGCCAGACCCAGCTCGCTGTGGCTGCTCCAGTCGTCGTAGTCCGGGGCGCGCACATCGTGACGCTCACCGTGGGAGAGGGCACCGCCGATGCCGATCAGGAACACGGCCCCCAGCTCTTTGGCGATGGCACGCTCGCGCCCCTTGGCATCGAGGTCCGGGTAACGGGCCAGCAGCTCTTCGCTGTGCAGGAACTGGATCTCGGCCGGCAGGAAGGGGGTCAGCTCATGCTCGGCACAGACCGCGCGCTCGGTGGCCTTGATGGCGCCCCAGATGCCGCGCACGGTTTCTTGCAGATAGGCCAGATCGCGGCGCTCGCTCGGCATCACCTTCTCCCAATCCCACTGATCCACATAGACCGAGTGGATGGGGGTGAGCTTGTCTTCATCCGGACGCAGCGCCTTCATGTGGGTGTAGATCCCTTCGCCCGGACCGAAGCCGAAGCGACCCAGGGTCTGGCGCTTCCATTTGGCCAGTGAATGGACCACTTCGTAGCTGTGCTCCGGCAGGGTCTTCACTTTGACCTGCACTGCATTCTCGTGGCCAGAGAGGTTGTCCTGAGTGCCATCACCGACTCGGCTCAGAATGGGGGCTTGCACCTCCATCAGACCCAGTTGCTGGGCGAGTTGGCGGGAGAACATCTCTTTGACGAAGCTGATCTGCTGTTGGCTGCGAATGTAGTGCTGTTTCATGCTGAATTCCTGTTTCAAACCCCGTTGGATGTGGTGATTCTTCAACAGATTGCCAACCAAATTCAATATTCGATAATAGAAATAGGCTTTGTGTGTTTTTTTCTTCAAAATAAGCTGTTTTTTAATGAGGTATCGTTAACGGGAGTGCAAAAAAATGCCGGAAAATTACCGGATCGATAATCTCGATCAGGCCATCCTCACCGCTCTGATGGAGAATGCGCGGATCCCTTACGCCGAACTTGCGAAACAACTGGCGGTCAGCCCGGGCACCATCCATGTGCGGGTGGAGAAGATGAAACAGGCGGGGATCATCGAGGGGACACGGGTGCAGGTTAACCCCAAGAAGCTGGGTTACGACGTCTGCTGCTTTATCGGGATCAATCTGAAGAGTGCCAAGGATTACCCCTCGGCACTGGCCAAGCTGCAGGCGCTGGACGAAGTGGTGGAGGCCTACTACACCACGGGCCACTACAGCATCTTCATGAAGGTGATGACCCGCTCCATCGACGAGCTGCAGATAGTGCTGATCAACAAGATCCAGACCATCGACGAGATCCAGTCCACAGAAACCCTGATCTCGCTGCAAAACCCTATCCTGCGGGACGTGAAACCTTGAGTCGGAGTGCATAAGGGGTAGGGCGTAGAGATTCATCTCCCGTGCGAAACCCTGGCCCCTTGATCAGGGTTCGATATAGGGGATGGCGTACTTGTCGTAGAGGGCCTTGAGGCTGCCGTTGCGCTTCATGCGCAGCAGTTCGGCATCGTAGGCCGCCATCAGGGCTGGGGTCTGTGCATCCGCTCGTGCGCGGGCCCAGGTGTTGAAGTAGGGGCTGCTCTTGAGCGGTTTGGGCAGGTAATCGACCTTGCCTGTCAGCCCCTCCTCCTTGATCTGGGTGAAGGCGGTGACCAGCGGCATGGGCACGGTATCGATCCGTCCGGCCAGCAGTTTGCGCAGTTGCAGCTGGTTCATGGTGATCTCCTGAAACTGATAGGACGGGTCGGTCATGGCCGCTGCCAGTTCAGGTGTATAGGAGAAATCCTTGGTCACGCCGATGCGCCAGGGTTTGAGATCGGCCAGCGTTTCGTAGCGGATCTTCATCAGCTCGGTCTTGCGCACGAAGAAGTGCCAGCTGTGGCGAAGATGGGCCTGCTGGGGATAGATGAGATAACTCTCCCGCTCTGCCTTGTAGGAGTGGGTCATCACCAGGTCGCAGGCGCCGGTTTCGGCATTGCGGGTGAGGCGGGCGCCGGAGTCGGCCAGCTCGATCCGAAAGGGCGTCTCCAGCTTGTCGAAGATGGTGGTGACTATGTCTATATCGAGTCCGCGGGGTTTCTGATCGGCATCGAGATACTTGAGCGGGGGCTCCATGGTGCCGCAGATCACCAGCTCTTTGGCGGGCAATCCGAGTGGAAACAGCAACCAAAACAGGGGGATCACACGCAAACTACGTCTCCTGAGCCCGTTTGAAGATATTCCAAGACCTGATTCCAGTATATTGGATGGCACCTGATCCGTTAGAAGCGACTGTTTATGGCAAATCCTGAAATCGAGAGCCCGCTGGACGGGATCGACAAGTTGACCGTCTCGCTCTACCGCCTTGGCTTGAGTGCGGCAGCCCTGTTGCTGCTTTGCCGCGGTGCGGCGCTGCTGAGCGGGATGGCATTGCTCCCGTCGGCACAATGGTTGATGTCGCTGGCAGTGGCAAGCGCAATCTGCGGCTTCTCGCTGCATATCTACGACAAGCGGATTCGCCTGATTCTGCAGGGATTTGGGTGGGGCGCACTGGCCCTGGCAGCGGTGGGGGCACCGGATGCGCTGGTGCTGGGGGCGGCGTTGGCGACCCTCTCCGGGCTGGCGTTCAAGGAGCAGTTTTGCTTCGCCATTCCCGGCATCAAGCTGGTGCCCGTATTGCTGCCGGCGTTATGGCTGCTGGAGTGGTTGCGGGTGGAGTGGGCCGCCGCATGGGTAGCGCTGGTCTGCGGGGCCCTGTTGACCTTGCTGGCGCTGGCCAAGTGGCGGATGCCCCTGCACTTCGATATCGGTGACAAGGGGCGTTACCAGATCTAGGTCTGCTGGCACACCTTCATCTGCTGGTTGAGGGCCTGCATCACCTGACGGCGGCTGATGATGCCGATCACCTTGCCCTGTTGCAGCACCGGGTAGATCTTGGGCTTGGCATCGGCCATCTGGCGAGCCAGATCCAGAATGCTCTCATCCGGCCCGACCGAGAGGGGCGAACGGTTCATCAGATCCTCCACCCGGGTGCGGGTATCGCAGTGGTAGCTGCCGGTGAGCAGGCTGGGAATGCAATCTTGTTCGGAAAGAAAGCCGATCAGCCGTTTCTGCTCATCCAGTACCGGCAGGCCGCCAAGACCCGATTGATGCAGGCGATCCAGCGCCTCGGCCAGGCCGAGTCCGGCAGTGAGGGTGTGGGTCAGGCGACCCATGTGGTGGTGTACTTTCAGCATGGTGGTGACTCCGCAAGAGGGGGATGCAGCCACTATGACGCGGGTGGGTGGCCCGCGACCAATGGCTTGTGCCGCAGGGATTGATAGGCACAAGCCATCGGCGGTGATCCGCTGGCAGGCGGGCTTCGTTCATGCAAGACCATGAAAGGGAAAGGAGATCGTATGCGTGCATTGGTTACGGGCTGCGGCCGTCGACTCGGATTTTATCTCTGTGAACAGCTGGTGGCGGCGGGTTGGCAGGTGACGGGCAGTTATCGCAGCGAGCGGCCGGAGCTGGCCACGCTGGCGGCACTGGGGGTCGAGCTGGTGCAGGCGGATTTTGGTCGGGAAGAGGACGTTGGCAAGCTGATCGATGTGCTGGCGACCCATCAGGATCTGGCGCTGGTGATCCACAACGCCTCGGCCTTCGAGCCGCAGGCAACTGAACCGGCGGCGCAACTGGCCCAGTTCGAGCAGTTCTACCGGGTACACATGGCGGCCCCCTTCCAGCTCAACCGGGCGTTGGCCCCCCGGCTGGCCAGCAACCCCAACGCCAGCATCATTCACATCACCGATATCTATATCCATGCCCCGGCCCCCCGTTTTGCCTGCTATGTGGCGACCAAGGCGGGAGCCCATTCGCTGGCCATGAGCTTTGCCCGCGAGCTGGCGCCTGCGGTGCGGGTCAACACCATAGAGCCGGGGCCGATCCTGTTTCTCGATGAACATGACGAGAGCTGGCGCCAGCAGGTGTTGGCGAAAACACCGCTGGCGCGGGAGGGAGGGCTTGAGCCCATCTGGCAGGCGGTGCAGTTACTGATGGGGAACAGTTATATGACGGGTGCCAGCATCAAGGTGGATGGCGGTCGCGCGCTGGCCACCCTCTGAGGGGTTGCCGAGCAGCAACGGCCCCAGCCCGACCTGCCGGGTCAGCAAGCCCTTGCCGGGTTTGAACTTGCCCGACGGGGCGGGGAGCGTCACTTGCAGCGCCACCTTGGGGTCATGCACCTCGCCATGGCCATAGAGCTCGGCCAGCAGCTCCGCCAGATAGGAATCGACCTCTGCCGAGGCAAAGTCACCGCTCCTGTTGCTGGCCAGAATATCGATGTCGAGCGGCCGATCGTGCACCTTGCAGAGCGGATCGCTGCGATCCCGGCCGTGAGCCACCTCGAGGGCGACAAAGTACTGCTTGAGGCTGGCGGCATCGAGCGGGCTCTCCACCACCAGCAGGCAGTTGAGAAAGTCGTGGCAGGAGTGCATTCCCACCGGCTTGGTGCGGATCACCGAACTCAGCCGCAGGGGGCCGACGTTCGCAAGCAGCTCGGCCAGCACTCGGCTGACATGGATGTAAGGGTCAAGATTGGAACCAATGCTACACAGATAGAACATGCTCACCTTCCCGGGGTTGGGCTCATCTGAAATGTATACGCAGCTCACGGTTATCGGATTAACTATGGCTTAACATTGTCTTATCTATTGTGATCCGGCACTGATTGGCAGAAAGGAGGTTTGCATGAGTGTGGAGCTGAAATGGGCGCTGTTGACCGCCTCGGGCGCGCTGGCGATGATCATGATTATCTGTCTGGCCTCTGTCGCGTTGGCGTGAATCACCACAATCCAGATAATACAAACCGGCCTGTTGGCCGGTTTTGTTTTTTGGGGCGGTGCGGCTATGCTGGCGCACCGGTGAGAATGCAAGAGAAGAGATGATGACCAAGGTTCGCCCACGCTCCCTGCTGCAGGTGGTATTGATGGGATTTGTGCTGGTGTTGATGCCGCTGGGCGGCATGATCTGGCACAACAGCACCTCCCTTGCCCACCTCAGTCAGCTCACCAGCGACGAGATGGAGCGGGCGGTCAAGGATACCCGCCGCGCCACCCTGCTGACGGCGCAAGCCATCGATATCGAACGCACCTTGCGCCGTTTCGCGGTGCTGGGGGATCGCCGCAGTCTCACCAGCTACCAGCAGCAACTCGATGGTTATCGGGTGTTGCTGGCGGAGCACCGCAACTCCATCACCGATGGCCAGCTCTATAGCGGTCTCGATCAGGGGCTGGCCTGGCTCGACAGCCTGCAGGATGCCGCGTTGGCCCGGGCTGCGGTAGCGGGGGACAAGCTGGAGCAGTTCAACGATGCCAACAAGCAGCTCGAAATAGTCACCCGCAGCCGGGTTGACGAACACATGGATCGGGTGCAGCTCACCATTGCCGGACTGACCAGTGAGCTCTGGTGGGTGAGCGGAGCGGTGGCGGCGCTCAGCCTGCTGATGGTCTTTATCTTCACCTACCTCATCATCCACCCGGTACGACAGATTGAGTCGCGCATCTTGAGTCTGGGTGCCGGGGTCGAACCCGATCCCAAGCCGGTTGACGGCCCTGCCGAGCTGGTATTGCTGGGGGAGCGGATCGTCTGGCTGCACGACAAACTCAAGGAGCTGGAGCTGCAGAAATACCAGTTTCTGCGCCATGTATCCCACGAGCTCAAGACCCCGCTGGCGGTGCTGCGGGAGGGGACGGATCTGCTCTGCGAGCAGCTGGTCGGGCCTTTGACGCCGGATCAGCTGGAGATCTGCCAGATGCTCGACGAGAACAGTCGGCGTTTGCAGACCCTGATCGAGCGGCTGCTCGACTTCAACCGGCTCAGTCAGCAGGAGGCCTTCGAACTGGAGCCCGTCCCCCTGCTGCCGATGTTGTCGGAACTTTCTGCAGAGTACCGGCTGGCATTGGAGTCCAAGCAGATCCGTGTACACTTGCCGACCGTGCCGGTTACCCTGTGGGCGGAGCCCTACCGGCTACGGCTGATCCTCGATAACCTCTTCTCCAACGCCGTCAGTTACGGCGCCAGCGGGGGCAATATCTGGATCAGGGCAGGGCAGGATGAACAGATAAGCTGGCTGGAAGTGGCCAACGAGGGGCCCAAGATCCCCGTGGCCGATCAGCAACGCATTTTTGAACCCTTCGAGCAGGGCAGCACTGTGCGGCAAGGTCTCTTGAAAGGCTCGGGCATGGGCCTCTCCATCGCCCGCGAGTCTGCCAACAGCCTGGGGGGGGAACTGGTTCTGGTAGAGGATGAACAGGTGGATGTCTGTTTCAGGTTGACGTTGAAATGAGGACTATGAAGATACAACGCGTATTTCCAGCTCTGATGGCAGGGCTGCTCGCGGGTTGCTCCTTGCTGCCGCAACAGGCAGAGCGGGAGTCCTCCGATATCGCTTTTGCCAAGCGGATGGAGTTTGCCAACAAGGAGATGCAGGTGCGCCTGCAATACTCCGACTGGCTGCTGGCCAGTCACCCCCAACAACGGGTGCAGGAGCGTCAGCGTCTGAAAGGGGCCGACGATCTGGAGAGCCGGGTCAGTCTGGCGATGGTGGACTCCCACCCCGCCGAGTCGGTGGCCAATCGCACCGCCGGTCTGGCGCGCCTGAAGCAGATGTTGCCCGAACTGGGCCTCGATGCGCAGGCCTTTTTACGTAGCTGGATCGCCCTCGGCGAACAGCTGCTGGCCCGCGACAGCCGTCGCGATGACCAGAGTCAGGAGATCCAGCGGCTGCGCCGCCAGATCGAGCAGCTGACCGCCATCGACGACCAGCTCAACCAGCGCAAGCTGAACGAGAATCGTGAGGTAATACCATGAGCCGGATCCTGTTGGTGGATGACGACGTCAGCCTGCTCAAACTGATGAGCATGCGGCTGCGCAGTCAGGGTTATGAAGTGGATACCGCCGACAGTGCGGAAGGGGCCCTCGACCGGTTGCGTCAGCAACGGGCCGATCTGGTACTGAGCGATCTGCGGATGGCCGGCATGGACGGTCTGGCGCTGTTCGAGCGGATCCAGGCCCAGTGGCTGGGGTTGCCGGTGATTATCATGACCGCCCACGGCACCATCCCGGACGCCATTCAGGCGACCCGCTCCGGGGTCTTCAGCTTTCTGACCAAACCCATCAACAAGGATGAGCTGTTCGCCACCATCGAACATGCGCTGAGCCTGACCCGGCCGAAACAGCAGCAGGAGTGGCAGTCGCTGATCCTGACCCGCAATCCCCAGCTGGAGCAGCTGCTGATCCAGGCTCACAGCATTGCCACCATGGAGGTGCCGGTGCTGATCATGGGGCCGTCAGGCTCCGGCAAGGGGGCGATGGCGCAGGCGCTGCATCAGGCCAGCCAGCGGCGCGACAAGCCGCTCCATACCATCAACTGTGCCGCCATTCCGTGGGCGTCACTCGACTTGCAGCTGTTTGGTGAAGATGGCCAGTCAGGGCTGTTCGAGCAGGCCAAGGGGGCGACCCTGTTTCTCGACGAGATTGGCAGCCTCTCCGAATCCCTGCAGGCCAAGCTGCTGCAGGTGATGGAGGAGTATGGTCAGGGCACGCCGGAGGTGCGGGTGCTCAGCTCCAGCCATCAGGATCTGGTCAAGGCGATGGAGGAGGGGCGTTTTCGGGAAGATCTCTTCTACCGTCTCAACGTTGCCAATATCACCTTGCCGTCTCTCAGTGCCCGCAGCGAGGATATCCCCCTGCTGGCCCGTCAGGCGCTCGACGATTACCGTAGCCGCCACAGCGACTGCGCCGCCATGGGTTTTTCGCCCGAGTCGCTGGCGATGCTGGCGGCCGCTGCCTGGCCCGGCAACGTGCGCCAGCTCTGCAACGTGGTGGAGCAGCTCGCCAGCCTCTGTTGCAGCCCGGTGATCGGGGTCTCCATGGTTGAGTCCGCCCTGAGTGGCGGCGGCGGCGGCATCCCCTCGTTCAACGAGGCGCGGGCCGAATTCGAGAAGGAGTATCTGATCCGTTTGCTGCGCACCACCGAGGGCAACGTGACCCTGGCTGCCAACATGGCGGGCAGAAACCGTACCGATTTTTACAAGTTATTGAATCGGCACGGTATCGAAGCTGCAAACTTCAAATCGAAGGGATAAATCAGGCGGGATCAACCACCGCCGGAGCGGCATCGGCTTTTTGAGTTTTATGGGAGAGCCAGAGGCCGCTCGCCTTCATCAGGTAACCGAACAAGGCGCCAATGATGAGGGAGGGCAGGATCAACCGCCACTCGCCAGCCGCCCCGAAGGTGGCACAGCAACCGGCAAAGGTGCCGGGAATGTAGCCGAGCCACTGCTGCTTGGCCTGTACGCACATCAGGGTTGCGACCACCCCCGTCATCACGTAACCCGCCACACCCGCTCCCCACAGACTGTCGCCATGGATCAGCAGCAGTGCCCACAGCATGCCGCTGGTGTTGCAGAAGATGGTCTGCAGCAGCGCCTTGTAGCCACCGCTTGACGCGAAATAGCTGGTGCAGCCGAGAAAGCCGACCCAGGAGATAAGGCCGAACGCGACGGCAATCCAGCCCCAGACGGCGGAGAGAATTCCAGTGGTGATGGCGATGGCGATCAGTGGGCTCATGGGGCGACTCTTCAGTTGGCTTCGCAAAATGGGCAGCCTACCCCCGGCAATCGGGGCGGCAAGCGGGGGCCGAATTGTGTGTGATCTTCATCACCCTTTTCAACTCAGGAATACGCTTGCGCTCGCGAAAAAAATTCATTGGTGACCGGCCTGACAGTCGGCCATAGTTAGAGGCCCTGTCCTGCTCATGGAGTGAGTCTGATGGCGCCAAATGTGATCGTTCCCCTACTGGTGTTCGTAGTCCTGTTTCTGGTCGGCACCATGGCCAAGGCACTGCCCCTGCACCACATGATGTAAATTTGTGTGAAATAAAAATCTGCCGGGGCGGGTCTTATCCATACTGCCTCACTCAGCCCCGGGAGTTTTTCATGTTGATCAAGCGTCGTACCGCCCACCCCCTCACCGAACAGGATGTCACCCCGGAAGCCGTCTATCAGGACCGCCGCCTTATTCTCAAAGGGTTGGGTCTGGGCGCGGCTACTCTGGCGTTTCCCACTCAGGCCGGAGTGCTCGACCTGCTGCGCGGCAAAGAGGATGCTCCCCAGTTAGCCACCAAACCGCTCAACAGCAAGCCTGCCGAGCGCCCGGCCAATCTGGTGCTGACACCGGAAGAGAAGGCCACCAGTTACAACAACTTCTATGAGCTCGGCACCGACAAGTCCGACCCGGCTCGCAACGGCCATTACCTCAAGCCCGAACCCTGGACCCTCAAGGTGGAGGGGGAGGTGGCCAAGCCCTTTACCCTCGATGTGTGGGATCTCATCAACAAGAGCGAGCTGGAGGAGCGGATCTACCGGCTGCGCTGCGTTGAAGCCTGGTCCATGGTACTGCCCTGGAACGGCATCTCGCTGGCAGAGATCATCCGCCGTGCCGAGCCCACCAGTCGCGCCAAGTTTGTTGCCTTCGAGACCCTGTTTGATCCGAAACAGCTGCCGGGGCAGGCCTCCAGTCTGGGGGGCGGCATCGAGTATCCCTATGTGGAGGGGCTGCGTATCGACGAGGCGATGCATCCTCTTTCTTTCCTTGCGATGGGGCTCTATGGCAAGACCCTGCCCGCCCAGAATGGCGCACCGATCCGCTTGGTGGTGCCGTGGAAGTACGGATTCAAGAGCATCAAGAGCATCGTCTCGATCCGGCTGGTGGAGGAGATGCCGCCGACCACCTGGAACCTGCTGGCTCCTAACGAATATGGCTTCTACGCCAACGTCAATCCGCAAGTGGATCACCCGCGCTGGAGTCAGGCCAGCGAGCGCTTTATCGGCGAGGGCGGGGTGTTTGGCGCCAAGCGTCAGCCGACCCTGATGTTCAACGGCTATGGTGACGAAGTCGCCTCGCTCTATCAGGGGATGGATCTGCGCCAATGGTACTGAGATTGAAACCGGCCCATATCAGCGGCCTGCGGGCGCTGGTGCATCTGGGCTCCTTGGGTTTCCTGCTCTGGCTAGGGTTTGCCATTCCGGCAGGCCTGCTGGGGGGCGATCCGGTGCCCGAGCTTATTCACTACCTCGGCAAGGGAGCGCTCCACCTGCTGCTGCTCACCCTGCTGGTGTCGCCGCTGGCCAAGCGCTGGCGGCAGGGGCAACTCATCAAGCTGCGCCGCCCCCTCGGGCTCTGGTGTTTTGCCTGGGCGCTGCTCCACTTCATGGCGTGGTTGGGGCTGGATCTGCAGTTTGACTGGGGTCTGATTGGCGGCGAGCTGGTCAAGCGCAGCTACATAGTGGTGGGGATGGTGGCATTGCTGCTGCTGGCCGCCCTCAGCATCACTTCGCTGCCCGCATTGCAGCGCCGCATGGGCGCCACATGGCAGAAGCTGCACAACTGGGTCTATGCCATCGCCTTGCTGGTGCCGGTGCATTACTGGTGGTCGCTCAAGAGCGGTTGGGGGGAGCCCCTCATCTACCTGCTGCTGGCCTGCGCCCTGCTCTGGCCGAGACGGGAGAAACTGCTGCGCCCCATGCGGGGGCGCTGGAATGCAAAAGAGGCCTAATCGGCCTCTCGTTGTTTGATCTCGCCAGTGTAGGCATCGACGATGAGATGCACCTTCTGATCCTGGCGATTGAGGGTTTTGACCTCGAATTTGTCCCCTTCCAGCTCCACTTCCCGAATGTCGTGATACCCTTGCGCCAGCAGGAGTTTGACCAGCCCGGCCATGTCGAGACGGCTCTGGGCCGCCCAGCTTGTGGCACTCAACAGGCAAAGGATCAGCAGGAAACTGCGCGGGATCATATTCATTCCGGATTCATGGCTGGCAGACTATAAACGCCATTATGTTAGGTTTTTGGAGATGAATCATCCATGAATAGAGCGCTCCCTCTGCTTGGGTTATTGCTGCCGTTGCTGGCACAGGCGGTCACGCCTGATGAAGCCATGCTGCAGCAAGCTGTCCATGAGGGACGGGTTCGGCCCTTCCATGAAATGATGGAGGTGGCGGCCAGATTGCCGGTGCGGGTGTTGCGGGTGGATCTGGGGGAAGAGGATGGTATCTGGCTCTATGAACTGCGAGTCATCGATCGGGAAAACAGCGTGATCAAGGTAGCCTATCGGGCCGACAACCTTGAGCTGGTGTGGGCCAAGGGCCACCATCTGGAGCGGTTGTTCGAACCGCCAAAGCCCCCGGTCGAGGATGATGAATAACCCCTGTGTGGAAGCCTGTTCATGCGAATTCTGATTGTTGAAGACGAAAAAATTCTGGCTGGCCAGCTGGCCGAACAGCTGCGCCTCTCCGGCTTTGTCACCGACCTCTGCCACGACGGCAACGAGGCCGGTTTTCTCGGCGAGACCGAACCCTATGACGCTATCATTCTCGACCTCGGCCTGCCGGGGCGCGATGGCCTGAGCGTGCTGAAGGAGTGGCGCAGCAAGGGGATCGATACCCCGGTGCTGGTACTGACCGCCCGTGGTCAGCTGCACGAGAAGATCGAAGGGCTCAACGCCGGTGCCGATGACTACCTTACCAAGCCGTTCCAGGTGGCCGAGCTGGTGGCGCGGGTCCATGCGCTGGTGCGCCGGGCGGCAGGCAACGCCAGCTCCATTCTGGAGATTGGCGGAGTGCGGCTCGACATGGCGGCGTCGCAGGTGTGGTACGAAGGGACCCCGATCAAGCTGACCGCCCACGAGTTCCGGGTGCTGGGTTACCTGATGCAGCACCGGGGCAAGGTGGTGTCGCGCAGCGAGCTGATCGACCACATCTATGCTCAGGATTTTGACCGTGACTCCAACACCGTGGAGGTGTTTATCGGCCGGATCCGCAAGAAAACCAACCCCGATCTGATTGAGACAGTACGCGGCCTCGGGTACCGGATCAACGAATGAGGCTGGTGAGAACCCTGCGGGGGCGACTGGTCGCCATCGCGCTGGTGTGGTGCGGGCTTTTTCTGTTCGCCACAGGTTTCAGTCTGCAGACCATGATGCGCAACTATTGGCAGGAGGCGGAGGCCGACGGCCTTCGCTTGCAGCTCTATGATCTGCTCTCCCGGCTGGAAGTGGCCAAGACCGGCCTGCCGGTGGTCACCGGCTCCCTCTCCGATCCCCGCTTCAATCAGCCCTACTCCGGCTACTACTGGCAGCTGGAGCTGGGCCGCGATGTGGTGGGGCGCTCCCGTTCTCTGTGGGATACCAACCTGAAGAGCGACGGCCTCAAGTCGGCGTTTGGCGATCCCGACCTCTTCGTCGGCAAGGGGCCCAACAAGGAGCCGCTGCTGATCATGACCCGTACAGTTCTGCTGCCCGGTTCGGATCGGGTCTTCACTCTGGTGATGGCCAAGGACAGTAGCGCCCTGACCCAGACCCTCAACAAGACCCGCATCAGCCTGTTCCTCGGTCTCGGCTTTGCCGCCGCCGGTCTGGTGCTCGGCTTCATGTTCCAGATCGTCTACGGCTTGCGGCCGCTGCACCTGCTGCGCCGTGAACTGGGGCGGGTTCACGAGGGTCATCAGGAGGGGTTCCGGCTGCGCTATCCGCTGGAGATCCAGCCGCTGGTGGAGGATATCAACCGGCTGCTGCACCACTACGGCGAGCTGCTGCAGCGGGCGCGCTCCCACACCGGCAATCTGGCCCACGCCCTCAAGACGCCGCTCAGCATCATGCGCAATCAGGTGGCTCAATTGCCGCCGGAGGATCAGGCCGCCATCGGCGAGCAGCTCGACCAGATCCAGCGCCATATCGATTACCACCTCGGCAAGGCGCGGGTGACCGGCGCCGCCAAGATCCTCGGGGTCTCGACCCCGGTGCGGGCGCGGGTAGAGTATATCTGCCGCGCCTTCTCCCGCCTCTATCCGGGCAAGACGGTGGATCTGCAAGTGCCCGCCAATCTGGCGGTCGGGGTGGAGGAACAGGACTTCGACGAGATGGTGGGCAATTTGCTGGAGAACGCCTTCAAGTGGTCTGCCAGCGAGCTGCGCATCTCCAGCGCCGAGCTGGGTGGCTGGATCACCTTGCGTATCGAGGATGACGGCCCCGGCATGAGCGAGGATCAGATTGCCAAGGCGGTGCTGCGCGGGGTGCGGCTCGACGAGAAGGTGCCGGGCTCGGGCCTGGGTCTCAACATCGTCTCCGATCTGGCGGAAGCCTATCGGGGCAGTTTCATCATGGGCCGCGCCGAACTGGGCGGTCTGGCCGCCTCCCTCTCGTTGCCCAAGGTGGCAAGAGTCGAGAGCTAGGCATAACATATGGCATTTGTTTTAGCCTGAGGAAGAGAAGCATGACCGACGATCCGTGGGCACTGTGTCACCTTGACGATTCGTTTGATGCCTCTGTGCTGGGGGTCAAGGGCGCCCAGATCCAGTGGTTTGAAGACAGGGATGGCCTGATCGCGTTCCTTCTGGAAGATTTTGTCGACCTGCTGGCCGATGTGGGCGAGCTGGACGAGGAGCAGACCGAGCAGGCGCGCGAGCGCTTCACCCTGCTGGTGGAGCAGAGCTTTGACGATCGCACCCTGATGGATGCCATCAACGATCTCGCCTCCGGCCTGCGTCGCATCGCCTGGTTGGGGCCGCTCTCGGAGCTGGCCGAGATCAGCGACGAGTTTGCCTCCGGACTGCGTCGCTATTTCTGGAGCCAGTACGACGGGGATGAAGATGACCCGGACGCCTGGGTGCCGGAAGAGCTGTGGCCGCAGCTGGTTGAATGCGCGCAGGAGTATATGGAGGAAGGGGAGTTCTAAACCCGTTCCGACCATGCCTGAGCTTTGGCAGACGGATAAAGAAACGGCGCCTTGATGGCGCCGTTTTTATTGGGTGGTAATCGCCTTAGCCGTTGGCCGGTACCGCGTGGGCGGTGTTGGTCAGCACCGGGCCTGTGTACTTCTCGATCTGCAGCTGGGCCATGTGGCCGCAGTTGCCCTGCGCCAGACTGGACGAGCCCTCGTCGAAGGTGAGGCAGTTGACGTTGCCGTTCTTGCAGATGCTGCCCGCTTCGCCCGGCTTGGCCGGGTCATACCAGCCCCCTTCGCAGATCCGCACCACCCCTTGGCGCACATCTTCGGAGAGCAGGGCGCCCACCAGGATCTGGCCGCGTTCGTTGAAGGCGCGCACCAGATCCCCCTGGGCGATGCCACGAGCCTTGGCATCCAGCGGATGGATCATGATCGCCTCGCGGTCGGCGATGGCGAACTTGTCCCGCAGCGGAGTGTTGTCGAGCTGGGAGTGCAGCCGCTGGGTCGGGTGGGAGGTGTTGAGCGACAGCGGATAGCGCGCCGCCACCTCGCTCTTCACCCACTCCTTCGGCTCATACCACTTGGGATGGCCAGCGCAGTCGGCGTAACCCATCCCCGCCACCGTGTTGGAGAAGATCTCGATCTTGCCGGACGGGGTGCCGAGCGGGTTGAGCAGCGGGTTCTCGCGAAAATCGGCGTGACGGATCCACTGGCGGTTGGCCTCGGGGATCGGGAAGCGGATGTAGTTGTTGGACTCCCAGAACATGTTGAACGGCGGCAGCGCCACGCGGGCACCGCGGGCCTGCGCCGCCATGCCGTCGTACATCTGCTTGAGCCACAGCATCTCGTCCTTCCCTTCGGTGTACTGCTCCTGCACACCCAGTTTGGCGGCGATGGCGCTGAAGATATCGAAGTCGTTGCGGGACTCGTGCTGGGGGGGCACGCACTGGTGCATCGGGAACACATAGCGCTGGGAGTAGTCGCCACCCATCTCCAGATCATTGCGCTCGTAGCTGGTGGTGACCGGCAGCACGATGTCGGCGTGCTTGGCGGTGGCCGTCCAGTAAGGCTCGTGAACGATCACGGTCTGCGGCTTGCGCCACGCTTGCAGCAGGTTGTTGGTGTCCTGATGGTGGTGGAAGGGGTTGCCGCCCGCCACGTAGACCAGCTTGATGTCCGGATAGGTCACCTTGCGGCCGTTGAAGTCGATGGTCTTGCCCGGGTTGGCGAGACAGTCGGCGATGCGGGCCACCGGGATCGGAGCCGGGCTGTTCTTCGGTGCGTTGCCGGCGGAGATACCCGCCAGAATGCCACCCTTGGCGGTGGGGCTGCCACCGGAGGAGTAGTGGTAGCTGAAGCCGTAGCCGCCGCCCGGCAGGCCGATCTGGCCCAGCATGGAGGCCAGCGTGACCAGCATCCAGTTCGGCTGTTCGCCGTGCTGCTGACGCTGCATGCCCCAACCGGCCATGATCATGGTGCGCTTGGCGGCCATGTCGAGGGCCAGCTGGCGGATCACCTTGGCATCGACACCGCAGACGCTGCTCGCCCACTCGGCGCTCTTCGGTTGGCCGTCATCCTTGCCGAGCAGGTAGTTCAGGAACTTGTCGAAGCCGACGGTGTAGCGATCGAGGAAGGCTTGATCGTGCTTCTTCTCGCTGTAGAGGGTGTGGGCTACACCCAGCATCATGGCCACGTCGGTGTAGGCGTTCGGCGCAATCCACTCGGCACCGACCAGCTTGGCGGTCTCGTTGTAGATGGGATCGATGCTGATGACGCGGGTGCCTTTCTCTTTCAGCGCCATGAAGCCGGCCTGACCTTCGTGATCCGGCATATTCCAGCTGTTCTTCAGGGTCACCTGAGCATTGACCCCCCACAGCACCACCAGTTCGGCGTTCTCCACCACGTTGGGCCAGGCGGTCTGCTGCTCGTACACCTCGATGGAGCCCATCACGTGGGACATGATCACCTGAGCCGCACCGGTGGAGTAGTCACCGGCATAACCGGTGAAGCCGCCGGAGAGGTTCATCAGGCGGTGCAGCAGGGTACGGCTGTTGTGGAACATGCCGACGCTTTTCCAGCCGTAGGATCCGGCGTGGATCGCCTGCGGGCCGAAGTCGGTCTGGACCCGCTGGATTTCACCGGCCACCAGTTCGATCGCCTTGTCCCAGCTCACTCGTACCCACTCGTCGGTACCGCGCAGCTCGGGCTTGGCGCCTGGGCCATGCTCCAGCCAGCTCTTGCGTACCATGGGGTATTTGATGCGGTTCTTGGCGTGCACCTGGAACGGCGCCATGTCGATGAGATCGTTTGGCGCCGGATCATCGGCCACCGGCTGAACGCGCACCATGCGGCCATCTTCGACGATCGCCTCGAAAGCACCCCAGTGGGCGCCGGTCAGAATGCCCTTCTGGGCGGGCACCAGGGTCGGGAACTGACTCAATGCGGTGCTGATGGCTTGCGCCAGCGCACTCTTGGGAAAAATGCCGCCGAGCAGGGGCAGGGCTGCGCAGGCGCCGAGCCCCTTGAGCAGGTTGCGGCGGGACAGATTGGTCTTCTTGTCATTGAAAAAAGTCATAACGGTTTTCCTCTGTGCCAGCCTTAGTGGGCCGCGCTCATGTCACTGGCGTGTTTCTGGACATACTGGGTCAACATACGAGCCTGTTCCGGGGTCAGGGAGGTACGAGATTCCATCCCCTTGATGACGCCGATCCACTGGTTGGCATTGAAGTGATCCAGCGCGGTGAGGCCGTGGCAGCCGGTACAGTTGTTGGACATCAGGGTGGAGGCGTATTGCCACAGCTTGCCCTGATCGCCGATGAGCTGGCTCTGGTCGACCCAGGCGGTCAGCTTGACCTGATGCCAGGTGAGGTTGGTGGCGCTGTCGGTTTCGCTCTGGCCGGTGACCAGCGCTTTCTTGGCGGCATCGCCGACCAGTACGCTGAGGATCCGTTTGCCCGGTGCGGCGTAGAATACTTCGCTCACACCATCCTGTTGCCAGCCTTCGATCTGCACCTTGGCGCGGCCGTTTTCGTTGGCAAGCACTTCCACCTTGGTGGAGGGCATCAGGGTGCCTTCGTCGGTCTTGGCGGCGGCATCGAGGAACAGCGGGGTGGTGGCGATGGCGTAACGGGTGGTGACGTTGGCCGGGGTCTGGGCCGCAGCCTGCGCCAGCTCGCTGGCACCGGCGGCAGCCAGGCCGCTCATGTCAGGCATGATGTGGGCGACACCGCGGTGGCAGTCGATACAGGTCTGGCCCTCCTTGATGGCGACCGGGTGCTCGGCGCGGGCATTGGGGCGCTGGGCCAGAATGTCCATCGCCTCGTAGCTGTGGCAGCTGCGGCAGGTGGCGGAGTCGTTGGCTTTCAGCTCGTCCCAGACGGACTGGGCCATCCGCAGCTTGTGGGCTTCATACTTTTCCGGGGTATCCAGGGTGCCGATCGCCTCGTGATAGATATCCTTCACGGCGCGGATTTTGGTCCACAGGTAGGAGGTGGGGTCGCCCGGGATGTGGCAGTCGGCGCACTCGGCGCGGATCCCTTTGGTGTTCTGGAAGTGGACACTGCCCTGATACTCGGCGAGCGGAGTCTGCATGGAGTGGCAGGAGACGCAGAATTCGGTGGAGCTGGTCTTGTGCAGCACGGTCACGGTGACACCCAGTGCCGCGACACCCAGCAGGGCCCCGAGCAGCAGGAGCCAGAACCAGGTTTTTCTTATCAGTTTTCCAATCATGGCGGCGTTTTCCTACGGTCAATAATTACCTACATAGTACTAGTCCAATAGTAGTAGTAATGATAGGGATAAGGCGTTGACCTCCATCATGGTTTATATTTTTGATTGTTGTCACATTTTGTCTTTTGTTTTGTTATTGACATAACTGTCGAATTAAATTCATTTGTTTTCTGTTTTATCTATTTGTGCACTTTCCGCGACAGCTGTTAGCCCCCTCGCAAAACCCCACAAGATTCGCTGATATAGTGAGCAGTGAGCCTCAACGGAGTGTCGCTGATGAGCCCTTTCTCACTGCTGTGTGTCGCCGCCAACGTGCAACTGCTGGCCGAATTCGAACAGGAGTTGGCTCCGCTGCTCGGTCATTTCGCGTTGGTGGTGGTGGTCGGTCAGGGGTCGGCGGAACTGGCCTTGGACGAGCTGGATCGCAAGGGGCAGCCACCCGCCGTAGTGGTGTGTGACAGCGAGCTGGGGGATGGGAGAGGGGCCGATTTTCTGATCCGCCTCGGCAGCCGTCACGAGGCGTGCCGCAAGATCCTGCTCGGCAGCCAGCCGGAGATGAAATCGATCATCGAGGCAGTGAACCTCGGTCGTCTCGACTACTACCTGCAACGCCCCTAGCGCGATGGCAGCCTGCGCCGGGCGGTGATCGAGCAGGCCAGCCACTTTGTATTGCAACGTCCCGATGCGGACCTGCTGAGCTATGCCGCCGTGCTCGACAACCAGAAGCTGCTGCGAGCCCACGTCGATCGCCAGTTGGCTGCCTATCGGCAGGGCTTTATGGATTACACCCACTGCAGCGATGAAGAACTCTCCCGGGTGGTGATCGACGGCCTCTACCAGTTTTTCGAGGGCAATGACGAGGAGCGGGTCTGCCGCCACTACAGCCCGGGCCATGTGCTGACCCGCGAGGGGGAGCCCAACAGCTTCCTCTGGTTTATCGCCAAGGGGGAGGTGGTGCTGCGCAAGCGGGACGAGCAGGGGATCGATCAGGAGGTGGTGCACTACCGTACCGGTTCGCTGGTGGGGGGCATGTCCTTCGTGACCGGCGAACCCGCCTTCACCACCGGCGTGACTCTGACCGGTGCCGAGGTGATCAAGCTCGACAAGCTGCAATTCTCCCGGGTGATGCAGGCGCGCAGCGAACTGCTCCCCTCCTTTACCAACCTGCTGCTGCGCCACTTCAACCGCCGCCTGCAAAACAGCATCCGTACCGAGATGCGGCTGCAACAGACCCTCAACTCCCTCGATGCCGCTCACGCCCAGCTGGTGGAGAGCGAAAAGATGGCGATGCTGGGTCAGCTGGTGGCCGGTGTCGCCCACGAGCTGAACAACCCGGTGGCGGCTATTATCCGTGGCAGCGAGACCCTGCGGGCCGCCATCCCCGATCTGGTCAATCTCGAGCTGCCAGCACCCATCAAGGGGCTGGGCAACCAGACCCTCTGTCAGGCGCTCTCCTCCCAGCCGGTCTCGACCAGCGAGATCCGTGACAAGACCCGGCAGGCTGAGGGGCGCTTTGGTGATCGTCAGCAGGCGCGGCTGGCGGTACAGATGAATCTGGATGACGAGCTGAACTGGCAACGCTGGTTTGCCAGCCGCACTGCCGACGAGCGGGAGGCGCTGCTCTCCCGGCTGGAGCTGTTCCAGCAGACCGGCAGCTTCCTGCGCAATATCGAGGTGTGTGCCCGTCGCATCGGCGATCTGGTCAAGAGCCTCAAGCAGTATGCCCGGCAGGATCGGGCCGAGCCCTCGCTGGTAGACCTGCACGAGGGGCTGGAAGATACCCTGATGATTTTCGAAAACCGCCTCAAGCATCATGAGCTCTGCAAGGAGTACCAGCCGTTGCCACTGGTGCGCTGTCACCCCATCGCCCTGCAGCAGGTGTGGACCAACCTGATCGCCAACAGTCTGGATGCCATGAGCGGCCCGGGGCGACTCACCATTCGCACCGGGTTGCTGGATCCCGAGTGGGTCATGGTAGAGATCGAGGATAGCGGTTGCGGCATCGAGCCCGAGCTGTGGCAGCGGATCTTCGATCTCAACTTCACCACCAAGCGGGAGGGCCATTTCGGCCTCGGTATTGGCCTGAGCGTTTCGTTGCAGATAGTGCAACAGCACCACGGCCGGATTGAGGTGGCCTCCGAACTGGGCCGTTACACCCGGATGCGGGTCTGTCTGCCGCTGGACGGCATGGGGCAGGCCGGTTACGGGGGCGAACCTCAAAACAACAAGGAGCATGCGGCCTGAGCCGTCGCCAGCATCAATCGCGCGGCGTGCCAAACCATGTCGCCAAGGAGGAGCAATGAACAAACACTATCTGATCCTGTGTGTGGACGATGAGCGTGAGGTGCTGGATGCGGTGATCCATGATCTCGCCCCGTTCCGTTCCCACTTCGAACTGGAGGCTGCCGAGAGTGTCGATGAGGCGCGAGCGGTGGTGGAGGAGTGGGAGCGCGACGGCAACAAGCTGGCGCTGATCCTCTGTGACCACATCATGCCGGGAACCCTGGGGGTCGATTTTCTGGTGGAGCTGAACCGGCGTGCCACCACCCGCGCCAGCCGCAAATTGCTGCTGACCGGACAAGCGGGGCTGGAGGCCACCGTCGAAGCGGTCAATCGCGGCGGGTTGCACTACTACCTAGCCAAGCCGTGGAAGCTGGAGACCTTGCAAGAGGCGGTGCGCGAACAGCTGACCGACTACCTGCTGGCGGAAGATGGCGAAAATGCCTTCCACTATGCGCCGCTGCTCAATCAGGCGCGGCTGTTTGCCGCCATCCACGATCACCCGTTCGACGAGTAGGGGCAGTTGGGCTTTCGCGGTGGTAGTTGTATACTGTCTGCATATACAGTATTGCAGGTAGCCACCGATGCGACTCTTTATCGCCGAGAAGCCCACGCTGGGCCGCGCCATTGCCGATGCCCTGCCCAAGCCCCACAAGAAGGGCGACGGTTTTATCGAAACAGCCCAGGGGGATGTGGTCACCTGGTGCATCGGCCATCTGCTGGAACAGGCCGAGCCCGATGCCTATGATGCCGCCTTCAAGCTGTGGCGGATGGAGCATCTCCCCATCATCCCCGCCCAGTGGCAGCTGGTGGCCAAGCCCAAGACCAAAACCCAGCTCACCGTCATCAAGCGACTGATCAAGCAGGCGGACTGCGTGGTCAATGCCGGTGACCCGGACCGGGAAGGGCAGTTGCTGGTGGATGAGGTGATCGACTTTCTCGGCTACCCGAAAACCAAGCCGGTGCAGCGTTGTCTCATCAGCGATCTCAACCCGCCCGCGGTGCGCCGCGCCCTCGACAAGCTCAGAGACAACAAGGAGTTCGTACCGCTGGCGGTCTCCGCACTGGCCCGCAGTCGGGCCGACTGGCTCTATGGCATCAACATGACCCGCGCCTACACCCTGCTCGGGCGCAAGGCAGGTTGCAGCGAACTGCTCTCGGTCGGTCGGGTGCAGACCCCGCTGCTGGGGTTGGTGGTGCGGCGGGATCTCGAGATCGAGGCCTTCGTGCCCAAACCCTTCTACGAGGTGCTGGCCCATCTGCTGACCGACGGCAACGAGCGCTTCACCGCCAAGTGGCTGCCATCGGAAGCCTGCCTGCCATGGCAGGACGAGGAGGGGCGGGTGCTCAACCGAGCGCTGGCCGACAAGGTGGTGAGCCGGATCAACGGCCAGCCCGCTCAGGTCGAATCGGTGGAGGAGCAGGCCCGCAAGCAGGCGGCGCCGCTGCCCTATAACCTCTCCAGCCTGCAGATCGATGCCGCCAAGCGCTTCGGCATGGATGCCAAGCGAGTGCTCGACATCTGCCAGAGCCTCTACGAGCGCCACAAGCTCATCACCTACCCGCGCTCCGACAGCCGCTATCTGCCGACCGACCACTTCAAGCGGGCCGAGCAGGTGCGTGGCGCCATCGCTGCCACTGCTCCTGCGCTGGCCAAGGCGGTTGCCGAGGCGGACGGCAAGATCCGCAGCAAGGCGTGGAACGACAGCAAGGTGGATGCCCACCACGCCATTATCCCCACCGAGAAGCAGGGCAACCCCGGTACGCTGGGGGCCGACGAGGCGAAGCTCTATGGCCTGATTGCCCGCCAGTACCTGCTGCAGTTCTATCCCCCGTTCGAATACAACGACAGCAAGGTGCTGCTGCGCATCGCCGGTGGCCTGTTTCAGGCCAAGGCGCGGCGCATTCTGAAAGCGGGCTGGAAGGCGTTACTCGGGGTGGAGGAGGATGACGACGAAGAGAAGGCGGGCACGCTGCCCGCGCTGAAGGAGGGCGAACAGCTGCTCTGCGAGCGGGGCGAGTTGCAGGAGAAGATGACCCAGCCGCCCAAGTCATTCACCGATGCCACCCTGCTGGCGGCCATGACCGGCATCGCCCGCTATGTGCAGGATCCCGAGATCCGCAAGACCCTGCGCGACACCGATGGCCTCGGCACAGAAGCGACCCGGGCCGGCATCATCGACCTGCTGTTCAAGCGTCGCTTTCTGGTGCGTCAGGGCAAGAGCATCAAGGCGACCCCGACCGGACGGGCGCTGGTGCAGGCGCTGCCTGCTACTGCCACCACGCCGGATATGACGGCGCTGTGGGAGCAGAGCCTCGGCCAGATCGCCGAGCGCCACGGCAGCTACCAGCAGTTTATGGGGCCGCTCACCGAGCAGCTCAACGGCCTGATTGAAGGGGCGCGGCAGGACTCAGGCGCCAGCTTCAGCACCCTGCCCAAGGAGGCGCCGGGTGTCGGCAAGCGGCGTTTTACCAGGCGCAAGAGTCCGGCGGCCAGCACGACTGGCGGGCCCCGACCGCGCAAGACGGCCAGCAAGCGCCAGACCAGGGCGGCATAACGAAAAAAGGCGCCCATCCCGGGCGCCAAAGGCATTGTTGTCAGGCTGTCTGAGTGGACAAGCTGGCACGGATCCTGTGCTGGTAGTGCAGAACCACACCGAGAAACACCAGGTCCTTGAACAGGAAGAACTCGGTGACTGGCACGCCGTCAACCATCTTCCAGACACCTGTCAGAGTCAGCAGGAAGCTCAGCGTCACCAGGAAGGTGACGATAGCCCCCATGCTGCACCAGTAACCGATGCGAGGTTGCCACAGACCCACGACCAGTCCGATGGCGATCACTATCTCGACCACCCCGATCAGGTTCGATACGCTCTGTTCCGACAGGGGGCCATAGAGCCAGCTCATCAAGGGGTGGCTGGCTACCAGTGGTTTGATGGCGGCTGCCTCGGTCGGGGTAAACTTGAAGACGCCGATCCAGAGCAGGGTCAATACCACGCCCGCCAGGGCGACCAGAAAGCCTTTGTCATGTTGCTGCATGGGGGGGCTCCTTGTTTAAGGGGTCAGAGTGACGGGCGGGAAGTCGATCTCGGTCGCCGCCAGGTGGTTGCCATAGTTGGTCAGGGTATTGACCACCACCTGGCCGAGCACCTCCAGCAGCAGCTCGTCATCTACGCCTGCGGCACGGGCGCTAGCAAGCTGCTCGTCACTGATCACCCCGCGCTGACTGACCAGCGTCGTTGCCAGTTGCAGCAGGGCGTGATCAAGGGGAGCCGAGGCCTGGCCGAGTCGGGCAGCCCGGATTTCCTGGGCCGAGAATCCGGCCTTGCCCGCCAGTAGTGTGTGGGCAGACAAACAGTATTGGCAGGCGTTGGCTTGACCTATGGCCAGTGCCAGCAACTCCCGTTGTGGGGCTGTGAGGCGCCCCTTGCCAAGCGCCTCGGCAAAGCCCAGGAAGCCATTGAGCAGGGCTGGCGAGTGGGCCAGAGTGGCGTAGAGGTTGGGCACCATGCCCAGATTGCGGCGCAGGGTGGTCAGGGTCTGGGCGGCTGCGGGTTGCGGTTGGGATACGGGTTGGATACGGCTCATGATCTTCTCCTGTGGTAGTGAAGGTACGGGAGACAGTGTGCCGTCATTCGTGATACGGTTTATCGCTCATCGTCTGCAAATAAATACTATTCGTCTCAAATATGGATCCGCTCTCTGCCCTCTTGGTTCATGCCTCCCCCGAAGCCAAGATCTTCTTCGCCGGCAACCTGTGCCAGAACTCCTCCAGTGATGATTACCCGAGCGGCGGACATCTTCATCTGCTGCGTAGCGGCGCCGTCATGCTGCGTGAAGAGGGGGGCGCCAGCTTGCTGCTCGAGGAGCCGACTCTGATCCTGTTCCCCCGGGGACGTCCTCACAAGCTTGAACCCAGAACGCTGGGGGTGTGTGATTTGGTGTGCGCCAATGTCGCATTCGGCAAGGGGGGATCATCGCCGTTGCAACTGGCATTACCGGGCTCGCTGGTGCTGCCGCTACGTGAGTTGCCTGTCCTGACGCCGGTGCTGAGTCAGCTGTTTGACGAGGCGTTTCACCCCCGCTACGGGCAGGATCCGCTGATCTCCCGCTTGCTGGAGGTACTGTTGATCCTGCTGCTGCGTCATCTGGTCGAGCAAGGGGTGTGTCAGCAGGGGATGCTGGCAGGTATTTCCGATCCCCAGTTGGCCAAGGCGATCTCGGTGATGCATCAGCGTGGGGATGAACCCTGGACGGTGGCCACGCTGGCGCGGGAGGCCGGCATGTCGCGAGCCCGCTTTGCCGCGAGGTTTCAGGAGCGGGTTGGTCAAGCGCCGCTTGGTTATCTGACCCACTGGCGTATGGCGCGAGCCTGCCAGCAACTGCTGGCGGGGGATCCCATGGTGCAGGTGGCGCTGGGGGCGGGGTACAGCAGCAGTGTTGCCTTTGGTCGGGCATTCGAGCGGGAGCTGGGGGTGAGCCCGGGGCGCTGGCTCAAGGCGCAGCAACAAGCCGAATAAAAAAACGGGGCAGCCAGTGGCTGCCCCGTGTTCATGGCTGGTCAGCCAGTATAGACGTTCTCTTCCGGATAACGGATGCGAGTTTCGACCGGGCGGGCCAGCATAAAGGCCAGGGTCAGAGGGCCGAGACGGCCGCAGATCATCACCAGCACCAGGATCAGCTTGCCCGGCTCGCTCAGGGAGGCGGTGATGCCGGTGGAGAGGCCGACAGTGGCAAATGCCGAGATGGTCTCGAACATGATTTTGTCGAACGGCAGATCCTCGGTCACCATCAGCAGGAACATCGCCAGCATCAGCACCATGGTGCTGACGATGATGATGGCCAGCGAGCGGGTCACGATCTGGGGCGACAGGGTGCGGCCAAAAGCGGTGACATGGGGCCGTTTGGTCAGAAATGCTTTGGTCGCCAGCAGCACGACTGCGAAGGTGGTGACTTTGATACCACCACCGGTGGAGGTGGCACCGGCACCGATAAACATCAGCATCATCAGGAACAGCAATGCCGCCGGGGTCATCAGCCCGATATCTATGGTATTGAAACCGGCGGTACGGGCGCTGGCAGACTGGAAGAAGGCAGCCAGCAGCTGGCCACCGACACCGGCCTTGCCGAGGGTGCCGGGGTTGTTGTGTTCCAGCAGCCAGAACATCAGGGTACCGGCCAGTAGCAGCGCTGGGGTCATCAGCAGCATCAACTTGCTGTGCAGCTTCAGCTTGCGCCAGCGGCGGTTGCGCACCAGATCGACGATGACGGTAAAGCCGATCCCCCCCAAGATCAGCAGACCGGCGATGGTCAGGCTGATGATGGGGTCGTCCCTATAGTCCATCAGGTTGTTGGCAAACAGCGAAAACCCGGCGTTGTTGAAGGCCGATACTGCGTGGAAGAAGCTGACATAGAGGCCGTGCACCCACCCCATCTCGGGCACCCAGCGGATCGTCATGATGCCGGTACCGATCAGTTGGGCGATAAAGGCGAACAGGACGATCCGTTTGACCAGTTGAATGATGTTGACCGAGCCTTCCTGCCCCAGCGCCTCCTTGGCCAGAACCTGCTGGCGCAGACCGACCCGCTTGCTGAAGATGGCGATCAGCAGCAGGGTCATGGTCATCTGGCCCAGACCGCCGATCTCCATCAGCATCAGCAGGAAAATCTGCCCCTGCAGGGTGAAGGCGGTGCCGGTATCCACCACGCCAAGACCTGTCACGCTGATGGCCGAGGTGGCGGTAAACAGGGCGTTGACGAAGGTGACCTCGCCATTGTGGCTGGAGGGTTGCACCAGAAAGATGGTGCCAATCAGCAGAATGATCAGAAAGCTGCCGAGGATCAGCCGGGCTTCGCTCCAGCGAGAGTCCTGCTCCCGATGGAGGGCGAAGGCGTAGCTGCTGCGCCAGTTGATCATAGGGTTTCGAGCCAGTGGTCGATGGCGTGCTTGTTGCCCGCCAGGATCAGGATGTCGCCCAGTTGCAGCTCCATCTTGCCGGTCAGCACGTTGTGCAGCACATCACCACGCTTGATGGCGAGCAGCTGGAAATCGCTCTGTTGCAGCAGGTGGAAGTCGCCCAGTTCCCGGCCGTTCTGTTGCAGGCCGATCACGAACTCGGTCAGCACCATGTCGTGGCCCAGCTCCAGATAGTCGAACAGCCGGTTGTCCAGCATGCTCTGGGCGACCCGGCGGCCCATGTCCCACTCCGGGTTGATCACCTTGTCGGCGCCCACTTTCTGCAGGATCTTGGCGTGGAACTTGTCGCGTGCCTTGACCCACACCTTTTTCACGCCCGCCTCTTTCAAGACGAGGGTGGTGAGGATGCTGGTCTCCAGGTTGTCACCGATGGCAACGAAGACGATATCGAAATTGGCCAGTCCCAGCTCGGCCACGGTGGCCTCATCGGTGGCGTCGGCCACGATAACGTGATTGCAGAGGGCGGCGATTTGCCGGGTCTTGCTCTCGTCGATATCGATGGCCAGTACTTCGGCATCTTGCCGTTGCAGCTCTTCGCACAGTGCGCTGCCAAACAGGCCCAGGCCGATGACGGCAAACTGGTTGTTCATGAGTTATTCCTCAGCAGTTGAAGTCGCCTACTCTAAACCACTGCTATTCCCCCGAAAAGGGCTCGGGTTTTTCGTCATGGGGTAACTTGAGGTAGACTGCGCCCTTGCACCAAGCCGGGATAGACCGATGAAACTGAATGCCAACGCCTCCTTGTTGAAGCTCAACACCCTTGCCCTCGATGCGTATTGCCTCTGGCTGGCCGAGGTGGAGCAGGTTGCCGATCTGGCGACCCTGCGTGCCGATCCGCAGCTCAACCAGCTGCCGCGCCTCAATCTGGGCGGCGGCAGCAACATGCTCTTCACCACCGATTTTCTCGGTCTGGTGGTGCTCAACCGGCTCAAGGGGATTACCGCTGAAGATGGTGGCGATCACTGGTTGCTCCATGTGGCGGCCGGTGAAGATTGGCATCAGCTGGTGCGCCATACCTTGCAACAGGGCTGGTTCGGGCTGGAGAATCTGGCGCTCATTCCCGGTACGGTCGGTGCGGCGCCGGTGCAGAACATCGGTGCGTATGGCGTTGAGCTGGCCGACTTCTGTTCCTATGTCGAGGCGTTCAACTGGCAGAGTGGCGAGATTGAACGGATCGCGGCGGCAGAGTGCCGCTTCGGTTATCGCGACAGCATCTTCAAACACGAGTATCAGGATTCCCACCTGATCACCGCCGTCGGCCTCAAGCTACCCAAAGCATGGCAACCGGTGCTGGGCTATGGTCCGCTGGCCGCGCTTGGCGACCAGCCGAGCGCTCAGGCCATCTTCGACACCGTCTGCGCCACCCGCATGGCCAAACTGCCGGATCCCGCCGTACTCGGCAACGCCGGCAGCTTCTTCAAGAACCCGGTGGTGCCCGCCGCGCTGGCTGATTCGCTCAAACTGACATATCCGCAGATGCCCTGTTATCCGGCCGGGGAGGGGCAAGCCAAGCTGGCGGCGGGCTGGCTCATCGATCAGTGCGGTCTGAAAGGTTTCGCCATTGGCCGTGCCGCTGTTCATCAGGAGCAGGCGCTGGTGCTGGTCAATCTGGGGGGCGCCAGTGCCATGGAGCTGATCGCGCTGGCGGCTCATGTCCGTGACAGCGTGGAGCAGACGTTTGGCGTGGTGCTGGAGCACGAGGTGCGCTTTATGGGCGCGCACGGTGAAACCTGGCTCGACGAGGTGCTCTCATGACCCTGACTCCCATCAGACAGACCCTGATCACCCTGCTCAGCGACGGCCAGTTTCACTCCGGCGAACAGCTGGGCGAGCAGCTCGGCATCAGCCGGGCTGCGGTAAGCAAACACATGGCGGCGCTCAAGGAGCTGGGGCTGGATCTCTTTAGCCTGACCGGCAAGGGCTACCGGCTGGCGGTGCCGATGGCGCTCTATGATCAGGCTACCTTGCAGGCACTGGCCCCGATGGCGCCGGTGCACTGTTTTCCTGTCATTGGCTCGACCAACCAACACCTGCTGGATCGGGTCAATGAGCTGCGCTCTGGCGAGAGCTGTC
Organism: Aeromonas sp. 25-AL00135; assembly: GCF_054052385.1. Taxonomy (NCBI): domain Bacteria; kingdom Pseudomonadati; phylum Pseudomonadota; class Gammaproteobacteria; order Aeromonadales; family Aeromonadaceae; genus Aeromonas; species Aeromonas sp. 25-AL00135. The sequence continues at coordinate 144,980 of NZ_JBSTYQ010000015.1, forward strand.
TGGCCGAGTGTCAGACCGCCGGGCGCGGTCGTCGTGGCAAACCCTGGATTTCGCCGTTTGGTTGCCAGCTGATCCTCAGCATGTACTGGCGACTCGAACAAGGCATGGCGGCGGCCATGGGGCTGAGTCTGGCGGTCGGCGTGGCAGTGGTTGAAGCGCTGGAGTCCCTTGGCTATCAAGGCGTCGAGCTCAAGTGGCCGAACGACCTCTACTATCAGGGCCGCAAGTTGGCGGGAATACTGGTGGAGATGAGCGGTAGCGCCGGTGCCAGCTGTCATCTGGTGATCGGCATCGGTCTCAATCTGGCGATGCCTGCCCGCGAAGGGGAGAAGATCGATCAGGCCTGGGCCGAGCTGCGCCACATCAATCCGGAACTGGTGGATCGCAATCAACTGGCGGCCCGGATGATCGTCCATCTGCAGCGGGCGCTGCACACCTTTGAGCAACAGGGGCTGGCAAGCTTTGTCGATGACTGGAACCGGCTCGATCACTTTGCCGGTCGCCCGGTGCGCCTGCTGATGGGTGATCAGGAGATCCGCGGCATCGCCCGTGGCATCGACGATCGCGGCGCCCTGCGGCTGGAGACAGGTGAAGGGATCAAATTCTATCTGGGGGGCGAGCTCTCCCTGCGTCGGGGCGACTGAGGGCCTGCAAGGCCGCTGATGATGCCAAACAGAAGAGGGGGGCCCCGGGGCCCCCCAGGGGTTATCGGCCCCCGCCCGCCACGATTTGG
>NZ_JBSTYQ010000016.1:0-113403 GCF_054052385.1 Aeromonas sp. 25-AL00135
AAATACAGAACCCCCGATGCGGTACATAGGGGGTTCTGAGTAGAGAAATGCTAGTTGAAAATGTGTAAACCTATTTCAGGACTAGACACCTTGCGCCCCTCAAATTTGTCGGAGGCCAAGGTGAACCGTTTTGCTCTCGCCCGCCGGGAAGCAGCTTTCTGCCTGCTGCTGACCCTGTTCTACTTCTTTGCCTGGTATGGCACCGCCTATTTCATCCCAGTCCATCTGGAGCTGTGGGACATCCCGCTCTGGTTCCTGCTCAGTTGCATGGTGATGCCGCTGCTGTTCATTCTGCTCTGCGCCCTGATGGTGAACCGGCTGTTTGTGGAGATCCCCCTCGATACCCACTTCCCTTCCGGCAAGGAGTCATCCCATGAATCTTGAGTTGATGCTGCCGCTCGTCATCTATCTGGTGCTGGTGCTGGGGGTGGGTTTTTGGGCCAGCCGCCATCGCGCAGAAGGCAACTTCGTGCAGGAGTATTTCATCGGCAACCGCAGCATGGGCGGGCTGGTGCTGGCGATGACGCTAGTGGCCACCTACACCTCGGCCTCCTCCTTTATCGGCGGACCGGGCGCGGCCTACAAGATCGGTCTGGGCTGGGTGTTGCTGGCGATGATCCAGCTGCCCACCGTCTGGCTCACTCTGGGAGTGCTTGGCAAGAAGTTCGCCATCATCGCCCGCCGGGTCAATGCGGTGACCATCAACGACATGTTGTGGGCCCGCTATCAGAGCAAGGCGGTGGTGATCCTCGGCTCCGTTACTATCATCCTCGCCTTTATCGCGACCATGGTGGTGCAGTTTATCGGCGGCGCCCGCCTGCTGGAAACCGCCACCGGCCTCTCCTACCAGCAGGGGCTGATGCTGTTTGCCAGCTGCGTACTGCTCTACACCATCATCGGCGGCTTCCGCGCCGTGGTGATGACCGATGCCCTGCAGGGGATTATCATGCTGATCGGCACCGGTGCCTTGCTGGCGGGAATTCTGATTGCCGGTGACGGGCTGCCGAACCTCATCCACCAGCTCAGGGAGATCGATCCCAAGCTGGTAAGCCCGCAAGGGGCCGGCGACATGTTGACCCAGCCCTTTATGCTGAGCTTCTGGATCCTGGTCTGTGTCGGGGTGGTGGGGCTGCCCCACTCGGCGCTGCGCTGCTTTGGCTATCGCGACAGCAAGGCGCTCCATCGCGGCATTCTGATCGGCACCGTGGTCAGCGCCCTGCTGATGTTCGGCATGCATCTGGCTGGCGCCCTTGGCCGCGCCATCCTGCCGGGCATGGACAGCCCGGACAAGATCATGCCCTCCCTGATGATGGAAGTGCTGCCACCTTGGCTGGCCGGGGTCTTTCTGGCGGCGCCGATGGCGGCCATCATGTCCACCATCGACTCCCAGCTGATCCAGGCTTCCGCCACTCTGGTGAAGGATCTCTATCTCAACTATCTCAATCCAAAGCAGGAGAAGCTGGAAGTGCGCATTCCGCGCCTCTCCCTGCTCTGCACCCTGATCCTCGGCACCCTGGTGCTGCTGGCGGCTTTGCAACCGCCCGAGATGATCATCTGGCTCAACCTGCTCGCCTTTGGCGGTCTGCAGGCGGTGTTCCTCTGGCCACTGGTGCTCGGCCTCTACTGGTCGCGGGCCAACGGCCCGGGCGCACTGGCCAGCATGGTCAGCGGCATCGTCAGCTATGGGGTGCTCAGTCAGTGGGGGATCAAGCTGGCTGGCCTGCACGCCATCGTGCCAAGCCTCACGCTGGCACTGGTGGTCTTTATCACGGTCAGCCTGCTGACGACACCGCCCTCGCGGGAAGTGCGCGAGCTTTTCGGGCAGAAATAATAAAAATATAAATTAGGGGTTCCAAAACTATCCCCAAATAGGTGTTTTCCGGTTAAACTGTGCGCCAAGTCACAGAACGTAGCCGCTGTATGCCCGTTAAAGCCACTCGACAAGTCGTTACTCAAGCCCTGCAGCGGCTCGGTTATGCCCTGCTGCTGCCCGTCTCCATCCTGCCGATGGCGGCGTTGATCTACCGGCTTGGGCAACCCGACGTGCTCGATTTGGCGGTGCTCTCCCTCACCGGTCAGGCGATCTTCAGCCAGATGCCGCTTATCTATGCGGTGGCGATCGCCTTTGGCCTGAGTCGGCAAGAGCTGGGCGGACAGACGCTGGCGGGTGCGGTCAACTTCCTGCTGCTCAGCACCGCCTTCAATACGCTGGCCCCCAACCTGCACGCCGACATGATCTGCGGCCTGCTGGCGGGGCTCACCACCGCCATCATCTACCCCTGGGTACACCAGCAAACCCTGCCCCGCTGGCTGCAAATCGCCAAGGGGGAGTTTCCCAGCCTGCTGGTGTCGGCCTTGGCCTGCCTGCTGATCGCCATTCCCCTCTCGCTGCTATGGCCGCCGCTGGAGCGCGGGCTGACCCTGCTCACCTCCGAGCTGCTTACCACGCCGTTTGGCGCCTTCTGCTACGGCACCCTCAACCGGCTGCTGATCCCGCTCGGGCTCCATCAGGTATTGGGCAGCGTCATCGGCCTTGGCGAGAGCAACCTGCAGGCGCTGGCCACCGCCCAACCCCTTCATGAAGGGTATGTGGCCGGTCTTTACCCCATCATCATGTTCGGCCTGCCGGGCGCCTGTTTTGCCATCTGGCTGCACCGCCAGCGGATGCAGCGGCTGCCGCAGGGCGGGCTGCTGCTCACCCTGGCGCTCACCTCGGCACTGGTGGGTATCACAGAGCCTATCGAGTTTCTGTTCGCCTTTACCGCCCCCTGGCTGTTTCTCGCCCACGCCCTGCTGACCGGACTGTCGCTGGCGGTCTGTAGCGGGCTGGGGATCAAGGTGGGCAGTTACTTCTCCGCCGGTCTGCTGGATCTGGTGCTGAGCTATCAGGCTGGGGAGCACAGCTTCTGGCTCATTCCGGTCGGTATCCTGTTCTTCGTCACCTACACCCTGCTGTTCTATCAACTGCTGGAGCGTGCCCCCCTCAGCATGCCGAGCAAGCCCATCGCGGTGGAGCATCCGCGCCTTGCCAGCGTTGCCCCCTCAGACCCGCAGATGCTGGCGATCCAGTATCTCAAGGTACTGGGCGGAATGGACAATCTGGTGGCGATGAGTGTCTGTATCACCCGCCTCAGCCTGCGGGTGCGCGATATTTCACTGGTGGATGAATCCCGCCTGCTGGGCCTGGGCTGCCTCTCCTGGATCCAGCTCAACGACCACCAGCTGGTGCTGGTGCTGGGCCCCAGCGCCAGCCTGATTGAAGGGCAGATCCGCATGCTGGCGGAGCGCCAGTCGGTCCCCCTCGGCCTCAAACCCAATCAGGAGTCGGCCAGCCAGAGCAGCTGGTAACTCAGGCGAACGGCAACCGCTCGGCCACGAAATCCATCAGAGTGCGCAGAGCGGGGGCCAGATGCTCCCGGCTCGGATAGATAAGGTAAAACGGGTTGGCCGGAATGGGCTGATCCGGCAACACCTTCTGCAGCCGCCCCGCCGCCAAATCCCCTTCACAGACATGGTGGGGCAACAGGGCAATCCCCCCGTCATGAAGTGCCATCTCCCGCAGCGCCAACAAGCTGTTGCTGACACAGGCCCCCTGCGGCCGCCAGCCACCCTCCTGCAATGGCCACACCGGCATGGCCGAGTGCACCAGACAGGCATAACGGCCCAGCTCGCTCAGCTGTTGCGGCATGCCGTGGGCCGCCAGATAGGCGGGCGCCGCCACCAGATGGCGCGCCACCTCACCGATACGACGACAGATGAGGCTGGAGTCTTTCAGCGGCGCCGCCCGCAGCGCCAGATCATAACCTTCCCCCACCAGATCGAGCTGATCGTCGCTCAGGGTCAGTTCCAGCACCACCTCGGGATAGAGGGCGCGAAACTCGGCGAGGATCCGGCCAAGCAATAGAGTACCGGTCGCCTCGGGGGCAGTAATCCGCACCCGCCCCGCCGGGGCCGAGCGCAGCCGTGCCATCGCCAGATTGGCACTGCGGGCCAGTGCCAGCAGCCCCTGACAGTGCTCCACATAGAGCTCCCCCTGCGGGGTCAGGCTCAACCTGCGAGTGGTACGCTGCAACAGCCGCACCCCGAGCTGGGATTCGAGCCGCGAGATCTTCTGGCTCACCGATGACTTGGGCATACCAAGCAGCTCGGCGGCCCGGGTAAAGCTTCCCTGCTCCACCACGGTGGCAAACAGTCCCATCAACTCCAGATCGACATTGTTCATATATTCAAACAGTCTTTACCGATTACCCATCTTAATCTTGATAATCAACCAGACTAGAGTGAGTGGCAATCCCGAACACAGCGATTTGAAAGGAAAAACCATGAAAGCCATTGCCCTGACTCACTATCTGCCAAGCGACCACCCCGACTGCTTTATCGCCGCCAACCAGCCCGATCCGGTTCCGGGTCCGCGGGATCTGCTGGTGCGGGTTACCGCTACCTCCGTCAATCCGGTGGATACCAAGGTGCGTTCCCCCAAGGCCAAAATTGAAAGCTCGCCCCGGGTACTGGGCTGGGATGCGGTGGGGGAAGTGATCGCCACCGGCAGCGAAGTCACCCTGTTCAAGGCGGGCGACCGGGTCTGGTATGCCGGCGATATCAGCCGCCCGGGTAGCAACAGCGCCCTGCAACTGGTGGATGAGCGTATCGCCGCGATCGCCCCCACCAGCGTGAGCGATGTGGAGGCCGCCGCCCTGCCGCTCACCGCCATCACCGCCTGGGAGACCCTGTTCGAGCGCTTCGCTCTTACCCGCGAAAGCCGTGGCAAACTGCTGATCATCGGCGGCGCCGGTGGCGTGGGCTCCATCGCCATCCAGCTGGCTCGCCAGCTCACCGGTATGGAGGTGATTGCTACCGCCTCCCGCCCCGAGAGCCGCGAATGGTGCCTCGAAATGGGCGCCCATCAGGTCGTGAACCACCACAAGTTGCAAGAGGAGCTGACCGCCCTTGGCATCACCCAGGTCGATGCCATCTTCTGCACCAACGCCACCGCCGAGCACTGGGCCACCATGGCCGGGCTGATCCGTCCGTTTGGCCATATCTGCACCATCGCAGAATCGAGCGAGCCGTGGGATCTCTCCCTGCTCAAGAGCAAGAGCGTCACCTTCAGCCAGGAGTTCATGTTCACCCGCTCCCTGTTCCAGACGCCAGACATGATCGAGCAGCACCGCCTGCTCGGCCGGGTGGCGGCACTGGTCGATGAAGGGGTACTACAGACCACCCTGACCAGAACCATCCCGTCACTGACCCCGGTCACGCTGGCTCAGGCCCATGCCGAGGTGGAAGCGGGCCGTATGGTTGGCAAGCTGGTGATCGACATGAGCGGCTTTGCCAACTAAGCCCTCAAACGCACCATGATGGGATAAGTTCACCAAGGAGATGCCCCAAACGGGCACAACCAGCGGCACTCATGACTGCCTGTGGCAGGCCAACGTCCGACAATCAGCCAAAAAAGAGGCCATTTCGCGAGAAATGGCCTGAATACCTGAACATTGGGGTAACAATCACACACATATCCTTATGCAGGACATATTAGTCTTTGCATCTGGCGTGCCAACAGCAGCATGAATGCGCCAAAACGGCGTCAGCCCGTCCTTGAGCAAGGTGCCGACCTTGCTCTTTTTTTGTCTGGCAGACTGTTTACCAGGCAAACAAGCGCAGAAAAAAAATGCCACCCGAGGGTGGCAGTGAAAGATGACGGAACTTGAGCAAAGCGTTCAGCGAAAACCGGTTGTCTTCGCCTGTATAGAGCAATACAGGAACCGTGCCAATCCGGCAAAAGCCCCCGTATCCCTCCACGTCATGGGCAAACCACGACAGCACTGCCCCATGATGGTAGAATCTCGCGGTTTCACATTTATGAAGAGTCGACGCCATGCCCTGGATACAAATTCGAATCAACGCCACTGCCAAGACCGCAGACAAGGTGAGCAACATGCTGCTGGGGCGTGGAGCCCAGGCGGTGACCTTTATGGATGCCAAGGATGTGCCCGTCTACGAACCCATGCCCGGTGAAACCCCGCTTTGGGGCGAGACCGAAGTGATGGGTCTGTTCGATGCCGAAACCGACCCGGCTCCCACCATCGCCTTCTTCCAGCAGATCTTCGGCGAAAACGTCGGCTACAAGGTCGAGCAGCTGGAAGACAAGGATTGGGTGCGCGAGTGGATGGATCACTTCCACCCGATGCAGTTTGGCGAGCGCCTCTGGATCTGCCCGAGCTGGCGCGATGTGCCGAACCCCGATGCAGTCAACGTCATGCTGGATCCGGGTCTGGCCTTCGGTACCGGTACCCACCCCACCACAGCTCTCTGCCTGCAATGGCTGGACGGCCTCGATCTGACCGGTAAAACCGTGGTCGATTTTGGCTGTGGCTCCGGCATTCTCGGCATCGCCGCCCTGAAACTGGGTGCCGCCCGCGTCATCGGCATCGACATCGACCCGCAGGCCATTCAGGCCAGCCGCGACAACGCCGCGCGTAACGGCGTCGCCGACCAGATTGAGCTCTATCTGCCGGCCGACCAGCCGCAAGATGTCGAAGCGGACGTGGTGGTCGCCAACATCCTGGCCGGCCCGCTGCGCGAACTGGCTCCACTTATCGCCGGCCACGGCAAGCCAGGCAGCCTGATGGCCCTCTCCGGCGTGCTGGAGAGCCAGGCGCCAGAGCTGGAAACTATCTACGGCCAGTGGTTCGAGATGGACCCGACCGCCGTCAAGGAGGAGTGGTGCCGCCTCTCCGGCCGCAAGCACGGCTAAACATAGCTCCCGCTCTCAAGGCGGAAAGTCAGCATCTTTATCAAACAAGAGCACCCGCGGGTGCTCTTGTTGTTTCTCCCCCTTTCCCACTCTGGGGGACGGTTCACGCTTCTCTGGCCAATGAGGGATTAACATCGTTCTTCCACATCATTGAGGCCCTGCCATGAGCGAATACCAGAAGATGATTAGCAGCCAACCGTACAACTGCATGGCACCCGAGCTGGCCCAGTTGCGCCGGGAGGCGGCACGGCGCTATCGCCGTTTCAATCAGGCGGAAGAGGAAGCAGAGCAGCGGGCACTACTGGCGGAGCTGATTGGCGAATTGGCTGAGAATGCCTTTATCTGCCCGCCACTCTACTGCACCTATGGCCGTAATATTCAGCTTGGCAAGGACTCCTACATCAATATGGGGGCGACCCTGCTGGACAATGCCCCCATTCGCATCGGCGCCCATGTGATGATTGGGCCAAACGTGCAGATCTATACCGCAGCCCATGCACTGGAGGCCGACAAACGGATTCAGGGCACAGAGACGGCGCTGCCGGTCACCATTGAAGACAAGGTCTGGATTGGGGGCGGCGCCATCTTGCTGCCCGGCGTCACCATAGGGCGGGAGGCGATCGTCGGCGCGGGTGCCGTAGTCACCAAAGATGTACCGGCCGGTGCTCGGGTAGTCGGCAACCCGGCCCGGATCCTGCCAACCAAAAACAGGTCATAAGGCTGCCAACCGGGCTGCATCTTGATGCCGCCATCAGTTCACAACAGCCCAGACACCCCATAAAAAAATAAAGCCCAATGTCACGAAGACGTTGGGCTGTTAAAAGGTGCTACGGAATTGCGACTCTCATCGCAGAAAAATTAGAAGGAGTGCCCTTCTAAACTGGCAGGGAGATATTAGCGAATGCGCAAACGTTTTACATAGTGAAATACAACAGGATTGCGAGGTACATCGCACTATTTAAATAATTACCTGCTATGGCGCGCGAAGCCTCTTTGACCCATTTATTTTCCCCAATTTCTCTGGTTACTATTCACGGTTAAACAGAAAAGCCCCGATATCTCGAGGCTTTGCTTCTCTCAACCGCAACATGGCCGAAAAGTCAGAAACGGCGGACAAACTCATCGAGCGGCAGCTCGCGCAGTTTGCGTGCTTCCAGCATGGGAGTACCGAGATAGAGGAAACCCACCAGCTGATCCTCTGCCGCCAGTCCCAATCCCTTGTTGATCTGCTCATCGAAGATAAACCAGCCGGAGCGCCAGATACCGTTGAAGCCCTGCGCCTGCGCCGCCATCTGCATCGCCATCAGGGCACAACCGGCAGAGAGCTCCTGCTCCAGTTTCGGCACCTTGGTGTGGGCCTGATAGCGGGTGGCGACGGCCACCAGCAAGGGCGCGCGCAGCGGCGCCTCCTGGCACTTCTTGATGCTATCGTCATCCTCGCCACGGGCGCGGGCGGCCTCGGCCAGCAGCTTGCCCAACCGCTCACGACCCTCCCCTTCAAACAGAATGAACTGCCAGGGGGTCAGGGTGCCGTGATCCGGCGCGCGCAGTCCCGCCTTGAGGATATTGTCGAGCACCTCACCGCTCGGGGCGGGATCGGCGAGGCGGCCACAGGAGTGGCGATTGAGCAACAGGGTGAGGGCATCCATGGGCAATTCCTTCTCTGGGGCAATGATGGCGCTACCTTAGCACAGCACCGAATGAAGAAAACCCCTGAGGCTCAGGGGTTTATCGCACTATAAAGGACAAGAGGGCACAGTTGGCTAGATGACCGCAGCCAGTTCGGCCCCTTGCCGGATGGCGCGCTTGGCATCCAGCTCGGCAGCCACGTCGGCTCCGCCGATGATGTGCACCGGCTTGCCTGCCGACTGCAACCCGGCCTGCAGTTCTTTAAGGGGCTCCTGCCCAGCGCAGACGATCACCTGATCCACCGGCAGACACTGCTTGGTCTCGCCCACCTGAATGTGCAAACCCTCGTCATCGATCCCCAGATATTGCACCCCGGAGAGCATCTGCACCTTGCGGTTCTTGAGTACGGTACGGTGGATCCAGCCAGTGGTCTTGCCAAGTCCATCACCCACCTTGCTCTCCTTGCGCTGGAGCAGCCAGATCTGGCGCTCGGGGGCGTCGATTTCAGGAGCCGTGAGGCCACCGCGCTCGCCAAGCTGTTTGTCGATGCCCCACTCCTTGAGCCAGTGATCACGGTGCCCATCGGCATCCATCTCCACCTTCTTCTCGACCAGATACTCCGCTACATCGAAACCGATACCGCCGGCGCCGATCACCGCCACCTTCTGGCCGACCGGTTTGTGATCCCGCAATACGTCGAGATAACTCATCACCTTGGGATGCTCGATGCCCGGAATATTGGGGGTGCGCGGACGAATACCGGTAGCGAGGATCACCTCGTCAAAACCGCCGCCGAGCAGGCTCTCGGCACTCTGGCGCTGGCCGAGATAGAGCTCGACGCCGCACTTCTCCAGCCGTTTGGCGAAATAGCGCAGGGTTTCGTGAAACTCCTCCTTGCCCGGGATCTGCTTGGCGAAGTTGAACTGGCCGCCGATTTCGCTGGCCTGATCGAACAGGCTCACCTGATGACCGCGCTCGGCAGCGTAGCAAGCAAACGCCAGCCCGGCGGGGCCCGCCCCCACTACCGCCAGCTTCTTGGGCTGGGGCACGCGGCCAAAGGTCAGCTCGGTCTCGAAACAGGCGCGGGGATTGACCAGACAGGAGGCTCGCTTCTGCTTGAACACATGGTCAAGGCAAGCTTGATTGCAGGCGATGCAGGTGTTGATCTCGTCCGCCCGGTTCTCGGCCGCCTTGATGACAAATTCGGGGTCAGCCAGGAAGGGGCGCGCCATGGAGACCATATCCGCCTCGCCACCCGCCAGAATCCGCTCTGCCACCTCTGGGGTGTTAATCCGGTTGGTAGTGATAAGCGGCACCTTGAGATGCTTTTTCAGCTCGGCAGTGACCCAGCTGAAGGCGCCGCGCGGCACGCTGGTGGCGATGGTGGGAATACGCGCTTCGTGCCAACCGATACCGGTGTTGATCAGGGTCACCCCCACCGCTTCCAGCGCTTTGCCAAGGGCAATCACCTCTTCCAGGGTCGAGCCCTGCTCCACCAGATCCAGCATGGAGAGGCGGAAGATAATAATGAAGTCGGTGCCGACCCGCTCGCGGATGGCGCGGACAATCTCCACCGGGAAGCGCATCCGGTTTTCGCTGCTGCCACCCCAGCCGTCCGTGCGTTTGTTGGTGCGCTCGCAGATGAACTGGTTGATGAGATAGCCTTCCGAGCCCATCACCTCGACGCCGTCATAACCGGCCGCCTTGGCAAGCGCAGCTGTAGCCGCGAAGTCGCGAATAGTGCCGCGGATCTGCCGCTCGCTCATGGCGCGCGGTTTGAATGGGGAGATGGGGGCCTTGAGGGCGCTCGGGGCCAGACTGAAGGGATGGTAGGCGTAACGACCGGCATGGAGGATCTGCAGCGCTATCTTGCCCCCCTCCTGATGCACGGCGCTGGTAACCTTCTTGTGCTTGCTCACCTGCCAGGGAAAGCTCAGCTGAGAGCCGTGAGGCACCAGCCGACCGCGCAGGTTGGGGGCGATGCCGCCGGTGACGATAAGGCCAACGCCACCACGGGCGCGCTCGGCATAAAAGGCAGCCAGCTTGTCAAAACCGCCCTTCTCCTCTTCGAGGCCGGTATGCATGGAGCCCATCAACACGCGGTTGCGCAGCTGGGTAAAGCCAAGGTCGAGCGGGGTCAGCAGGGTCGGATAGCGGCTCACGATGCCTCCAGTTAATTTTTTGTTATCAAACTGAGGCTAGAGTAAAGAATCGAAAATTCTTTTTCAAACAAATGTTTGGACAATTTTTCAGCGAACAGCCGTGCCCTGAACGAAGATAGGCGGGATTCGCCAGTCGGAAATGGCAATTTCGCCCGCAACTGGTTAATAATGGCTCTTCTCTACCCATTAACAGGGCGATAACGCGACTATGTCTATTTTCAAAGGTCTGGGTTGGTTGTTCCGCAGCCTGTGGCGCCTGCTCAATTTCACCCGGCTGATGCTGGTCAATCTGCTGTTTCTCATCGTAGTGCTGGTCATCGTCTTCAGCGTCAGCCAGAAAGAGGCGCCCAAGGCGCCCATCGAAGGGGCGCTAACCCTCAATCTCAACGGCGTGCTGGTGGAGCAACGCTCCCAGACAGATCCCACCGTACAACTGCTGCGCCAGATGGACAGCAGTGACGAGCAGCCTAGCGAGATCGTCCTCTCCGACCTGCTGTGGGCCATCAAGAGTGCCAAGGATGACGAGCGCATCAAGGCGCTGGTGATCAAGCCACAAGGGCTGCAGGGAGCCAACTTCACCAAACTGCAGGAGGTGGCGAGTGCCATCGACTCCTTCCGGGAGAGCGGCAAACCGGTGATCGCCATGGCCGACTTCTACACTCAGGGCCAATACTTGCTGGCGGCCCACGCCGATCACGTGCTGCTCAACCAGAGCGGCGCCGTGGTGATCGAGGGGCTTGGGGTCTACCAGACCTACTTCAAGTCGGCGCTGGAGAAGCTCAACATCACCCCGCACGTATTCAAGGTCGGCACCTACAAATCCTTCGTCGAGCCCTATACCCGCGACGAGATGTCCCCCGAGAGCAAAGAAGCGAACCAGCGCTGGCTGGATCAGCTGTGGCAATCCTATGTGGCTGACGTAGCCGAGCAGCGGGAGATCGAACCCGATGCGGTCGCGCCGGGCAAGGATCGTTTCCTCGAGCTGCTGCGCAAAGCCGGTGGCAATGCCGCCAACTACGCCCTCGACAACGGGCTGGTGGATCAGCTGGCCACCCGCGACGAGATGACCCAGGCGGTCATTAAAGAGGTGGGTGAAGCGGACGACCACGGCTGGAAAGGGGTCGGCCTGAAAGAGTATCTGGCTGCCATTCCGGAACAATATCCCCAGAGCGGCAAGGATGAGGTGGGTCTGGTGGTCGCCAGCGGCGCCATCATGGATGGCGTCCAGCCTGCCGGAACCATCGGTGGCGACAGCCTCTCCGACCTGCTGGCCGATGCCCGCCGCGATGACAAGGTCAAAGCCGTGGTCCTGCGGGTCGACAGTCCGGGCGGCAGCGCCTTCGCCGCCGAGCAGATCCGCGCCGAGCTGCTGGCCCTGAAACAGGCAGGCAAACCGGTAGTGGTCTCCATGGGCAGCTATGCCGCCTCCGGTGGCTACTGGATCTCCGCCGATGCGGACAAGATCTTCGCCTCCCCGACCACCCTCACCGGCTCCATCGGGGTGTTCGGCATGTTTGCCACCATCGACAAGGCGTTGGCCCAGTTCGGCGTGCATACCGACGGGGTCGGCACCACAGATTACGTCGGCGTAGGCCCGACCCGCGCCCTGCCGGAGCACGTCAGTCAGGCTATCCAGCTGAGCGTGGAAGATACCTACCAGCGCTTCATCGGTCTGGTCAGCAAGGGCCGTGGTCTGAGCCCGGAAGAGGCCGAAAAAGCGGCCGAAGGGCGAGTCTGGACCGGCGAAGATGCCAAGGCCCTGGGGCTAGTGGACGAGTTCGGCAATCTGGATGAGGCCATCAAAGCCGCCGCCGAACTGGCCAACCTCAAGGAGTGGCAGGTGACCCCCATCGAGCAGGAGGAGTCCACCAAGGACAAGTTCCTGCGCCAGCTGTTTGACAGCAGTGCCCAAGTGCTGGCCCCCCAGTTGCAAAGCTGGCTGCCGGCTGGATTTGCCAAGGCATTGTTGGAAGTGAACCGCAGTCTCGACCCGCTCACCCGCTTCAACGATCCGCAAGGCACCTACGCCTTCTGCCCGGTCTGCGTGCAGTAAGCAAGCGGTGACTCCCCCCATAAAAAACGGCGACCAGATGGTCGCCGTTTTCTTTATTCAGTCAGTGCGCGCGGCACCGCCAACTTGCTCAATCAGGGATTGAGGCGGGTCGGCATACCGGTACGCTGTTCCAGCACCTGCTTGACCACGTTGGAGTCAGACTCGGCGTGAGCGATGAAGCGGGTGATAGCCGGTGTCATCGGGAGCGGCACGGAGGCGGTGGAGTTGAACTCCTCCTCGGTGCGCGACAGCGGCTCATGTACTTCCATGTAGCGACCGCCATCCGGCTCGACCGTGGTCTTGACCGGCTGGTTGACGAACTGGACGCGGGTGCCGACCGGCACGTTGTCGAACAGATACTTGATGTCGTCAGCGCGCAGACGCACGCAACCGCTGCTCACCCGCAGACCGATACCGAAGGTGGCGTTGGTGCCGTGGATGGCATAGAGGTTGCCAATGTAGAGGGCGTGCAGACCCATGGGGTTATCCGGACCGGCTGGCCAGACTGCCGGCAGAGTCTTGCCCTGGGCGGCATAGCGGCGACGGATGTTCTCGGTCGGGGTCCAGGTCGGGTTGGCGCGCTTGCGCTCTACCTTGGTGATCCAGTTCTCCGGGGTGTTTACCCCCAGCTGACCGATGCCGATGGGCAGCACTTCCACCACGTTCTTCCCTTTCGGGTAGTAGTAGAGACGCATCTCGGCAACGTTGATGACGATCCCTTCGCGGGGCGCGTTAGGCAGGATCAGCTGGTGGGGGATGATCAGGGTGCTACCCGCTTTCGGCAGATAGGGATCAACGCCCGGGTTGGCTTCCATGATGTTAGTCAGACCCAGCTGGAAGTCAGCAGCGATCTGCTCCAGCGGACGGTTGTCCGCAGGCACCACGTATTCCTGGTTTTCACCGATCAGGCGGCTGTTGGCCGCAGGCAGACGGTACTCGACGGCGGCAGCCTGCTGGCTGACCAGCGCAAATGTGCATAAAAGGGCCGAAGCGGCAGTGCGAAGGGGATTCATAAAATTCCTGTGTGGTTTCCTGTACCAAATGGGCCGGGGGCCGTCTCATCCTCGGTCTGCCGGTGGCGGGTCAACCTGCCCCACGACGCCAATAACCGAGCGCGCATTCTTTCCTGAGTCGGCCAAAATTTCAACTTCCATATGTTGCTTTTCTTGTTAAAAGTAGCCGTTTTCGATGTGACGCTTATCAACAGGGCAAAAGCCCCCTTGGCAAGTCGCCATTGAAAGAGAGATGTACAGCATAGCCCCATCTCTGCGGACCAACCCCGCCCCCGTAGACCACAGCGCTGTGCCACCTTGTGTCACGGTTGCAGCCCTAGCCGAAACGTTTGTCACATCGGGAGAGATAGACCAATGTCGACGTAGGCTCTTTATTGGTATGAAGAGAGATAAAACCGCGCATCGGCCACCAGCCGGTGCCGGTTTCAGCTATAAAAAAACCGCTCCGAAGAGCGGTTAATGGAGCCACCAGGCAACCATAAAAGGGACTACAGGTAGTTGTCATTGGAATTACTGGACGGCTGCCTCCCCGGTGCCACTCTGCTCCTTGAGGAAGCTGATCCACGGAGATGCCCGACCGCTGACGTTGCCATTCTGAGCTGCCTGGGTGAAGGCGTTGAGGGCCTCCTTCGGCTTTTGTTGCTCAAAATAGGCGACACCGGTCAGGAACTTGAGATCCGCCCGCTGTTCACCATTGGCATTGGCTGCCGGTTTGGCGGCCAGCGCCACCAGATCCTGATAGCGTTTGCTCTGGATCATCATACGTGCCATTTTCAGCTGCAATTCAGCGCTCGGGGCCAGCTGGTAAGATTTGGCCAGGGTGTCGATGGCCGGATCCAGCTCCTTGGCCTGATGCCAGTAGTTGGCCAGGGTCTTGTAGTTGCTGGCGCTCTGCTCAATCACCCCATCCTTCATCCCCTTCTCCATCACACGTGCGGCGCGATGGGGAATGCCGGTGAAGGCGAGGTAGTTGGCGAGGCGCTGCAGCTCGGCTGCCTCGGTCAGCATGCCGAGGTTGTAGGCCGACTCCAGCGCAGCCAGCGCCTTGGCATCGTTGCCTGCCTGCATATGCATGGCCGACAGCTGGGTCCAGTACTTCTTCTTCTCCGGGAACATGTTGACCAGAGAGGTCAGCACCTCGGTCGCCGGTTTGTACTGTTTCAGCTCGTAGTGAGCGCCCATCTTCAGCAGATACCAGGACTCCGGCGCTTTACCTGCCGACAGCTTGATCGCCTGATCCACTGCCGGGATCGCGTCACGGTACTGCTTGAGCTGCACGTGGGCGTTGGCCAGCGTGATATAGGCATGGGAGTTGGGCTTGTCATCCTTGCCCTGGTTGGCAAACCACTCCTTCATGGTCTTGATCGACCCCTGATAATTACCCTCCGCCATATAGAGCTGGGCCAGGTTGTAGCGCACCTGTTGGGCCACCGGTGGTGGCAGGCCGCCTGTCGCGATGGCATCGGCAAAGTACTTGGTCGCCTGACCGTATTTCTCCTGCTGGGCGGCTACGAAACCGAGAGTCTGCAATATGACCCCCTTGTCGTAGACTCGCTCGCCCGCGCCGGAGAGCGCATCTTGCAGCTTGGCATTGGCCTCGCCGTATTTCTTCTCGGTGATCAGCTCCTGCGCCTTGTTGACTGCCCGATAGGCCCGATCCGACAGGGCCGGCTGCTCGGCGGCCCAACTGGCGGTGCTGAGCAGCACCGCCATGGCGACCGGGGCGAGGATCATCTTCTGTAACTTGTTCATCGCCACCTTCCTTAGTTGACCGCAAACTCGATCTCTTGCTGCATCCGGCTCGCCTGCGGCTTGCCATCCACCATGGCCGGTTTGAACGTCCACTTGGCGATGGTTTTGCGCGCCTCTTTGCCGAGGTCATAGCTGCGCGGCTCTTCCTTGACGATCCGCACGTTGCTGACGGTGCCGCGCTCGGTGACGGTGAACTCCACCAGCACCTTGCCGGAAGCCAGCCCCGCCAGTGCCGCCTTGCGGGGCATCATGGGCTCGAAGGTTGCCAGCGGAATGGCGCCGTTGTTGCCACCGACGCCGCCACCACCGCCGCCGGTGCTGTAGGCACCCAGCGCGTTGCCACCACCGATGTTGACCGGGATGTCAAGCTTGGGCATGTCCATCGGCGCGCTCTCCATCTTCGGCCTATCCGTGCTGGCCACTTCCATCTCGGGAGGCGGTGGCGGACGCTTGGGCGGCGGCGGTTTGGGCAGCTCCCGCTGTTTCTCTTGCAGGGTCTCCTGGGGCTTGAGGCGGATGAAATCGGTCATGGTGACGTCATCCTTCTCCACCAGCTCCCGGTGATCCGGTGTGATCAGCTTGTTCATTCCCAGAAACAGAAAGAACACCACCACACAGGAGACCGCCAACGATATCAGGTATCTCATAGGTCTCTCTCCGGCATCAGCTGCTCTTGTCTGCCGCGATGGAGATGTTCTGGACACCGGCCATGCGGATCTGATCCATGACCTGCACCACCAGACCGGAACGGGATTCGTTATCGGCCTGGATCACCACGGCGCTCTCCGGGTTTTCGGCCCGCAGCCGCTCGATGTTGGCGCGTACCGCCCCCACCTCGACCACCCGCTTGTCGACCCAGACCTGACCGTTTTCGCGCACCGCGACCATGATATTGCCCTTCTTTACCGTCTCGGCCGTGCTGGCACTGGGACGGTTGATCTCGACACCGGACTCCTTGACGAAGGAGGTGGTGACGATGAAGAAGATCAGCATGATGAACACTATGTCCAGCATGGGGGTCAGATCGATAGCCGCCTCGTCAGCACCGCTGTCGCTGTAACGTTTTCTCATAGCAGAAACTCCTTGCTTGTTCTGTGCCCCCGGCAGGCCATGCCTCGCCGGGGGTATGCATCCTGCATCAACCGTGTTTCAGGTTGTCTTCCAGCTTTTGCACCGCCAGTTTGGCCTTGTGATCGAGCTGGTTGACAAAAAACAGGCCGGAAAGGGCGGCGATCATGCCCGCCATGGTCGGTACCGTTGCCTTGGAGATCCCCGATGCCATCGCCCGCGGCGAACCGGTACCGGTGATGGCCAGGGTGTCAAACACCTGCACCATCCCCACCACGGTCCCGAGCAGCCCCATCAACGGGCAGAGAGCGATCAGCACCTTGATGACCGGCATCCCCTTGTCCACCGCCATGGCAACCCGTGAGACCAGTTCGCGCCGGATCTGCTTGGCAGACCAGGAGAGATGATCGGTACGGGCCAGCCAGGTGGCCTTGGTCTGCTTCACCTGCTTGGGGTAAACCGCCATGAAGTAGAACCAGCGCTCCAGCAACAGGGCCCACATCATCAGGGTCAGGAAGAACAGGGCGACCAGTACATCGCCCCCCAATCCCAAAAACCGGCGGACCGACTCGACTTCTTCAATCAACCAGAACCACATGGATGACTCCTTACGCTGCGGCTTTGGAGGCGTGCAGACGTTCCTGATAACGGGCGACGAAACCGGCGCTCTGCTCTTCCAGCACCTGGATCAGACGACGGCTCTGGGTCTGCACAATGGTGTAGAGGAACAGCATGGGCACCGCGACGACCAGACCCTGCATGGTGGTCACCAGCGCCTCGGAGATACCGCCCGCCATCAGCTTGGGATCGCCGGTACCGAACAATGTGATGGCCTGGAAGGTGGCAATCATCCCCACTACGGTGCCGAGCAGGCCCAGCAGCGGTGCGACGGAGGCGATCAGCTTGATGATGCTGATGCCCTTCTCGAACTTGGGCACGTTGCGCAGGATGATCTCGTCGAGCTTGGACTCCAGATCCTCGATGTTGTCACCGCGATGGTTCTGGTAGGCCCCCAGCATGTCACCAATGGGGTTGCCCTTGATGATCTGATCGGATTTCAGCTGCTTGCGCATGGACGAGCCGATCAGCGACAGGCGGATACCGCAGAAGATGGCCAGCAGGGTACCGATTACCCCCAATGCCAGGATCACATAACCCACGGAACCACCCTGATCGATACGCTCCTTGAGGGTCGGTGACTGCACCAACAGGGAGAGGATCACGCCGCGAGACGGGTCGATAAATATGGGCTTGACCCCGTCACCGCCCTGTTCAAACTCGGCGATGGGAGCCAGCACGCTCTTCTCCGGTTGACGGGAGAGCTGCTCGAACTTGCCGGTCTCCGGCACGAAGGTGAGGTACTTGCCTTCGGAGACAGTGTTGAACTCGCCGATCTGGGTGACGGTCTTCTCGGCCTGGTTGCCCTCGCCGTAAACCACTGTCGCCGGGATCTGGCTCACCTTGCCACCATCCACCATGCGGCTGAGGGTGGTGGTCCAGAACGCTTCCAGATCATCGCTGGAGGGGAGCTCTTTACTCTCGGCCAGACGGGTCAACAGGGCGGATTGCTCCGGATGCTCGACCCGACGGGCGGAGGCGTTGAAGATCCCCTTGAACTCACCAGCGAACTGACGCAGCACACCAAACATCTCGCCCATGTTGCCAGAACGCTGGCGCAGGGTTTCGGTCAGCTCGGTCAGCTGCTTGTCATTGGCATCGAAGGTCGCCTTGAGTTGCTCGCCCTTGGCGGTTTCGGCAGCCAGCTCGGCCTTGGCCTTGGCCAGCAGCGCCCCCTGCTCGTTCTTGTCAGCCAGGAAGCGGGCTTCCCGCTCCTTGTTGAGTTGGGATTCGCTCAGGCTGGAGGCCTTGACCTGATTCAGCAGCGCATTGAGATCCACCGGTTTTTCGGCGGCGGTCACCGGCAGGGTGACCAGGGTTGCTCCCGCAATCAGGGAGGCAATAGCAAGTTTGATTCCTTTCATGATGCTTTCTCCGCAGTTTGAACCGGCAGCTTGATCAGCGCGGGAGGCGCCTGCTTCTTGGCGATGCGAAGGCCCTGTTCAACCGCACTGCGATACTCCTGGGGCAACTCTTCCCACTGACGGGTCTGCTTGTTCCACATGCCGGTCTCCTGACCATCCGGGGACTGATAGAGCAGCGCGATGCGGCCAACACGCAGGAACTCGTAGGTCTTCTCGCTGCCATCCTTGTCCAGGCTCGCCTTGTAGGCCTCGATGGTGCGGCTGAAGCCCTCCTCGATCTGGTAGGCTTCCAGGATCTTGCGGTACTTCTCGGAGATGGTGACATCGGCCCGGTTCATCAGGTCGGTCAGGGCCGCCACGCGGTCCTCGCGCTCGACCTTCTGGAACGGCAGATCCAGCGCCACAAACTGCTCGAGGGAGTCGATCATCTTGAGCATCAAGGGCACCACTTCGGTGCTGGTCTGATCAATCTGGGCGATCTGCTTTTGCATCGACGCCAGCTCGGCACTCTGGGACTCGACCATCTTGCTCACCTGCTCGTTGTAGGTGCGCAGACTGTCGACCTGACGCAGGGCTGCCTTGTACTGGGCCAGTGCGGATTCGGCAGATTCGGCATAGCTGTCGATCTTCTGCTGGGAAACTTTGGATGCGTTGTCGGTGGCGGCTTGAGCGTCCACGGCCTGACTGGCAGTGGCGGCACTCAGATTGAAGCTGGTCAACAAGGCGGCCGAAACCAGGCTGCCAAGGAGCGCTTTCTTCATTGTAATGGTCCTTGTCTTCATAGGATTACCCTATCTCCGTAACTTCCTTGGACGTTGGGCACAGCCGGCCCGACCGGGCCGGCTGAGGTTGTATATCAACAGGGTTGATTAGAACTTCTGGGTGTAGTCGATGTAGTAGATGCGGCCGTCGATGCTGTAGAGGTCTTCATCGTAAGTGAAGCCATCGTTGGACAGGGAGGGGCCACGGTTGAACATGTTCTTCACACCGGTCTGGATCTTGCCATTCCAGCTGGTATCGACCGCCACGTTCAGGTTCCAGACGGTGTTGGAAGCGATATGACCCTCTTCCTGACCATCAACATAGTCCTGGCTCTGTGAGTCGATATAGTTGGCGCTCAGGTAGGTATCCAGATTCCACAGCTGCGGGAAGTTGGCACCGATCCCGGAGTTGAGGCGCAAGTCAGGTTTGCCATTCCAACCCTTCTTGTCGATCATCGGACCACCGGCAAACAGCCCCTCTTCGTACTGCAGGATGTAAGTACCACCGAAGTCATAACGCAGGGTGAAGGTGTTGAAGTCGTACTTGTAATCGGCTTTAAAATCTATACCACTGGTCTTGAGTTGCCCCAAGTTGACCATGCCAGCCTTGATCTCCTTGATGGTGCCGTTGGGGAGACGAATTACGTTCGGGTTGCTGCCACTGTTCAGCTCCTGATAAATCTGGGTTTGTGCCGTGGCTAGCTGGATCACATCATCAATCTTGATGTAGTAGTAATCGAGTGACAGATTCAAGTTATCCAGCGGGTTGTAAGCAGCCCCGATAGTGAAGGTATCAGCCGTCTCCTCCTTCAGATTTTTATTGGACTGACGGGTAACGTCATACTGTTTCTCAGGACAGTTAGCTGTGCCGGTAGCATTGCAGCGTACATAGTCCTTGGCAAAGTCGGCAGAGAACGAGTCTGCGGCATAGAGATCATCCAGCCCGGGCGCCCGGAACGACTGGGACCAGGAGGTCCGGAACATCAGGTTGTCTAGCGGCTGGTAACGCAGGCTCGCTTTGGGCGAGAAGGCGCTGCCAAAGTCGCTGTACTTGTCATAACGACCCGCCAGGTTCAGCTCGACCTGCTCGGTGATGGGGATCAGGCTCTCGATGTAGGTGGCAAACACATCGCGCACACCACCACCGGAGTTGCCGGATGAACCTATGACGTTGCCTGCTTCAGACTGACTGTCATAGGTATCGGAGTAAGTCCAGTCGTTATACTCGGAGCCCCAGTACCAACCGATTGGACCGGCAGGCAGTTCGCCCATTTCCCAACCCAAACCGCCATACCACTGGAAAAAGTCCATCTTGGAAGTACGCGAGGTATCGTAGGACAACAGATCATTTACTGACTTATCAAACTCACCATTGGTGAACTTGCCATCTTTGATTGCATTACGGGCAGCACTTTTGAGGATATAACCGCTACCATCGCTGGTATTGTCAGTCTTGGAGTACATGTAACCGGCGTTCCATTCAACATCCCCAACGGCCTCGGTAGGTAGTACACCGTCAAAGCCCAGGTTCATGCTGCCGGTAAAGTCCGTCACATCGTTATCACGGGGACCAATATTGTTGAATCGATAGAAAATTGCAGCCTGACCGCCAGTGATTCCGTTCGCAGCCAACAACGCAGGATCATCAGTCACAAATGAGCCCGCAGCAGGGGCAAAGCGGCCAAAACTGGTCACCCGAGAGCCGATAAACTGAGGAACAAAATCCACGCTGTCATTGATGTGATAGCGACCATTCACATAGACAGTATCGCGAGAACGAGAGGCTGTTTTAGCAGCAACCTTGGCAAAATCAAAGTTGCACAAACCATCCTGTTCAACAAAGCCGGTCCCGACATTGGCACAGTTAATACCTGCAAGCTGCTTCAGATCACCTGTATCTAAATCCATGATATTACGGCCAGCCACGCTGGGAGACATTGCACCTTGTAAAGCCAGATAGTCACGGTCACGATAATAGATCACGTCCTTCTCATCGTGCTCGTAAACCATCATCAGGGACCCTTTCTCCCCATTGACGCCCGCAACCACAGAGCCACTCTTCTCATCACCGCCCTCTTCGGTTGGTGAGCCAAGACGCCCTTGGAATGTCAATCCTTCGAAACCCTCCTTGAGGATCACGTTGATAACACCGCCGATGGCATCAGAACCATAGAGTGCGGAGCCGCCATCCAGGTTAACTTCCACCCGCTCAACAGCAGCCATGGGGATGGTGTTAAGGTTGATGGAAGTGCCCCCCATGGAGGGGGATCCAGCAACACGTTTGCCATTGAGAAGCACCAGGGTACGTTCTGAGCCCAAGCCACGCAGCCCTACTGTGGCTTGTGACTGGGCAGAGCTACCGGAGGATGGGGAGAAACCACCAAAGGAGTTGTAGGAGGCCTGTTTCAGATAATCGGCCACAGTCTGCTGACCAGACTGTTCAATTTGAGCCTTGCTGACAGAGACAACCGGAGTCGCCCCCTCAACATCAACACGGGAGATACGGGAGCCAGTGACTTTGATTTTCTGCAGTTTTTCGACGTTCTGCCCTTCTTCGGCAGATACGGATGGGGCCGCCGCAAGGCTCGCCAAGGCGAACGCAATCGCAGCAGAGATTCTGCTCTTCCTAAGCATCGCTTATATCCTTCCTGGTTGTTTATTGTTTGCTTCCTGATACCGCCCTCTTTGGAGCGATGTGTAAGGCTTATCAATCTTTGACTAGCGACGTCAATGGAGCAGGGGTATGGCGAGGTCAGGCGTAGAATAAGCGGAGTGTATTAATTTTGACCGGCATAATTAGTGAATAATTCTACCAAAAACAATTCACGCAATGTAAAAACATTGTTAAATGGCGTAAATGGCGCTGAATTAAAAATTGATGAACTTATTAGTTAACGTGCTGTCCGTTTATATCTTATTTTGATTTATCGGCCTTAATAAGAATAAAACACTAACTTCATGAGGGTTGAACCTGACCGCTCCCATGGGGATAACAGTTAAAGTCGTCGAGATGATATCGTTTTCCTTCAATTTCACCCCCAAAACAAAAGCATTACCAATCAACAAGTTAAAAACATTTAAAGCTCAAGCAAACAGCTGTTTATATTTTTTAAAATAATGTTGAGCAGTAGCGTTTTGTTTTGATTTTCACTTTTCAGATAAAAAACGTCATTTTTCGGTGCTTTTGGTCTCAGCGGGTCATTTGTCCCAGTTTTCCATTTCCTTGTACTTGATTTTTGTTGCAGAGCTTTTACAGTGGCCAAGCGGATTGTCTGCTGTTTGGCAACCAATCCAGCGCGTAATGCCAGGAAGGACAGGCCCGTCACCGGATTTGACTGGCCGCAAAAAAGAACAACAAGGACGAGGTTCCACCATGCTGTCGTATTTCCTACGCCGGATGCTTTTGATCATCCCGACGTTTCTCGGTATCACCCTGCTCGTCTTCACCATCACCCGTTTCGTGCCGGGCGGTCCGGTCGAACGCATGCTGCTGCAAGCCCAGGTTTCCCAGAATGAATCTGGCCGCTCCAGCGGCAGCAAGGGGGCGCAGGCCCTCTCCGATGAACAGATCGAGGAGCTCAAGGCCTTCTATGGCCTCGACAAACCGATGCTGGTCGCCTACTGGGAGTGGCTGCAGAAGCTGGCGGTGCTGGATCTGGGCGAATCGACCCGCTACTACGAACCGGTGTGGGATCTCATCAAGGAGCGGCTCCCCGTTACCGCCTTCTTCGGGCTGGCAACCTTTCTGCTGAGCTATGCGGTCTCCATTCCGCTCGGGGTGGCGAAGGCGCTCAGGCACAACAGCCGCTTCGACTCGTTGAGCTCCATGCTTATCTACATGGCCTATGCCCTGCCCGCCTATGTGGTGGGGATCTTCCTCATCACCGTCTTCGCCTTCCATCTGGAGTGGCTGCCGATGGGCGGTTTTCCGGGAGACGACTTTGAGTACATGGAGAGCAGCTGGGATCAAATCCGCACTGTCTTTGCCCACGCCCTGCTGCCGCTTATCGCCTACGCCATCGGCGATTTCGCCATCCTCACCATGACCATGAAAAACAGCCTGATGGAGAACCTGTCGGCCGATTATGTGCGTACCGCCGTGGCCAAGGGACTGCCGTTTCGCAAGGCGGTCACCGACCACGCGATGCGCAACAGCCTGATCCCCATCGCCAGTCACCTGGGGTCTGTGCTCACTGTTTTTTTTGGCGGCTCTTTCCTCATCGAGACCATCTTCAACATCGACGGCATCGGCCTGCTCGGTTACGAGGCGATCGTCGAGCGGGATTACCCCACCGTCATGGGCATTCTGGCCATCACCTCCATGCTGATGCTGATTGGCAATATCGTCTCCGATATCTGCGTTGCCCTGGTTGATCCCCGCGTGCGGTTTGGAGATTGACCATGAACCAGACCTCTATTGCCATGCCGATGCTGATATCACGCCATATCGTCTCCGATATCTGCGTTGCACCTTCTGTTGACCCCCGCGTGCGGTTTGGAGACTGACCATGAAGCTCAATCCGGTTACCTTGAAAAAACTCAAGCGCTTCAAGTCGATCAAGCGCGGTTACTACTCCTTCATCATCTTCACCACCCTGGTGCTGCTCTCCCTGCTGGCGGAGCTGCTGGTCAACAGCCGGGCACTGATGGTGAGCTATCAGGGCCAGCTGCACTTCCCCACCTATGGCGATGTGATCCCCGGTCAGCAGTTCGGGCTCGATTACGAGTACGAAACCAACTACCGCCAGCTCAAGGCCAAGTTTGCCGCAGAGGGCCAGGGCGACTGGGTACTGCTGCCGCCGGTGCCCTGGAACCCCTACGAGCAGGATTTCAAGGAGGATGCCTACCCGCCTTACGCCCCCAGCGCGGCCGAGCGCCACTTCCTCGGCACCGACACCAGCGGCCGCGACGTGCTGGCGCGGCTGGTTTACGGCTTTCGCATTGCCATCGGCTTTGCCTTTATCGCGCTGGCGGCCAGTTACGCCATCGGGGTAACAATCGGCTGTCTCATGGGCTTTCTCGGCGGCCGCTTCGACCTCATCCTGCAACGCTTTATCGAGATCTGGTCCCAGGTGCCATTTCTCTACGTCATCATGATCCTGGTGTCGCTGGCCAAGCCCAACTTCGGCCTGTTTGTCGCCATCAACGTGCTGTTCGGCTGGATGGGGATCACCTGGTATATGCGCACCCTCACCTACAAGGAGCGGGCACGGGACTATGTGATGGCGGCGCGGGCGCAAGGGGCGACCACCGGGCGGATCATCTTCAACCACATCCTGCCCAACACCCTGATGATGATCGTCACCCTGGCGCCGTTCGCCGTGGTGGGCAATATCTCCACCCTGACGGCGCTCGACTATCTGGGCTTCGGGCTGGCTCCGCCGACCCCGAGCTGGGGGGAGCTGCTCTCCCAGGGCATCAACAATCTGGATGCCATCTGGATCGTCAGCTCAGTGGTGGCAGCGGTGAGTCTGGTGCTGATCATGGTCTCCTTTATCGGCGAGGCAATCCGCGAGGCGTTTGATCCGCGCAAATTTACCCGTTACCAATGAGCCAGCCGATGCCAGCGCATCGGCTGGCGCCGGGTAACGAACAGTGATGAATGAAGGACGGGCCACCGCCATCGGCGGTCCCGGGAGCAAGGGATAATCCCGTTATCAATCAAGACCCCCAGTGCAGGGGCCAGACCTGGAAGTCAAACATGAAAAATAAAATCAAATGGATAGGTGCTCTTTTTGTGCTGGTAAACGGATCCTGGGTCTGGGCGGCCAGCCTGCCCGCGGATCTCAAATGGGAGACCAACGACACGGATCCGGTGTTCGCCTCCCCCAAGGCACTACCGGGCGGCAGCCTCAATATGTTTGTGGAGAGCTTTCCGCTGACGTTTCGCACCGTGGGGCCTGACTCCAACGGATCGTTCCGCTCCTTTATTCTCGATAACCAGTTGCGGCTCATCAGCTTCCACCCCAATACCGGCAACCCCATCCCCTCGCTCGCGACCCACTGGGCCATCGCGCCAGACAGCCAGACCGTCTACTTCAAGCTGGATCCGCGAGCCAAATGGTCAGATGGCAAGCCGGTCAATGCTGACGACTACACCTTCGGCTACGAGATGATGCGCTCCAAACACATCAAGGGGCCCTGGTTCAACAACTACTACACCACTGAAGTGGTCGCGGTAGAGAAGATCGATGATCACACCATTATGGTCAAAGCGGGCAACCGCAAGGCCAAGATGGACCTGCTCAACACTACCGAGCTGTGGCCCCAGCCCAAGCACTACTACAAGCTGACCCCCAACTGGGTGAAGCAATACAACTGGGCCGTGGTGCCCACCACAGGTCCCTACGTGATCAGCGACGTCAAGAAGGGCAAGTCGGTTACCTTCAGCAAGCAGAAGGATTGGTGGGCAAAGGATGATCGCTACAACCAGCACAGATTCAACATCGACACCATCAAGGTGCAGGTGATCCGCGACCATAACATCGCCTTCCGCCACTTCCTGAAAGGGGAGATCGATACCTTCGAGATGATCCTGCCCAACTGGTGGCATGAAAAAGCGGTCACCCCGGAGTACAAAAAAGGCTACGTGCAGAAGGTAATGGCCATGACCGATACCAAACAGGGCGGTCAGGGGGTTCACCTCAATGTGGCCAACCCCAAGCTGGCGGACGTAAACGTACGCCTCGGCATCCAGCACGCCTTCAACATCGACAAGATGATCGAGACCGTGCTGCGCGGCGACTATGACAGAGCCACCACCTTCGACTCGGGCTTTGGCGAGTTCACTGACATCACGCTGCCGGAGCGGGCTTATGACATTGGCAAGGCGCGGGAGTACTTTGCCAAGGGCGGCTACAACAAGCCGGGGCCGGACGGCATCCTGCAAAATGAGAAGGGGGAGCGGCTGACGCTGGCACTCACCTACACCAGTCAGGAGCACTCCAAGCGCCTGACCGTGCTGAAAGAGGAGGCCAAGAAGGCGGGTCTCGATCTGGAGCTTAACCTAGTGGATGGCGCCACCGGCTTCAAGGTGATGCTGGAGAAGAAACACGAAGCGGCCTGGCTCGGTTGGGGCGGCGGCGGTCTCTATCCGCAATATTGGGAGTTTTTCCACTCCGCCAACGCCAACAAACCGCAGACCAACAACCTGTTCAACGTGGCTGACAAGGAGCTGGACGCGCTGATCGATGCCTACAACGTCGAATTCGACATGGCCAAACGGGCCAAGCTCTCCCAGCAGATCCAGCAGCGCATCTATGACCTCGCCATCTTCGTGCCCGGGGTGCAGCTCAACTATGTGCGGGCCAGCAGCTGGCGTTATGTGATGCTGCCGGAGGTGCCTGCCACCAAGAACACGCCGGATCTGCTCTACTGGCCGATGGACGGTTATCCTCACAGTAGTGGCGGTCTGCTCTGGCTCGATCCCAAGGTGAAGGAAGAGACCCGCAACGCCAAGGAGGCAGGGGAGGCGCTGGCGCCCATCAACCTGCTCGACAAGACCTATGCACGTCATTGATATTCAGGCCATTGCGAAGGGAGCAGCCGTTATGCCCAACACTCAGGCCCCCATTCTTGACGTACCGGATAACGGGGGGGAGTTCGCCGTTGATAACGGCCAGCACCAGGCCCCAATCCTCGAAGTACGCGATCTCGAGGTGGAGTTCGCCGTCGATGACGGCAAGATCAAGGTGCTCGACGGGGTCAGCTTCAAGGTGGCCCCGGGTCAGACGCTGGGGATCGTCGGCGAGTCCGGCTGTGGCAAGAGTGTCACTTCACTCGCCATCATGGGGCTCTTGCCCAAACCCCACGGTCAGGTGGTAGCAGGCTCCATCCGCTTTCAGGGGGAGGAGCTGCTGTCGCTTGCGCCGGATCAGATGTACAAGGTGCGCGGCAACCGCATCTCGATGATCTTTCAGGAGCCGATGACGGCCCTCAACCCGGTGCAGACGGTCGGTGAGCAGCTGATGGAGGTGTTTCGCCTCCATCGCCCCGAGTATGACAAGGCCCAGCGCAAAGCCGCGGCCATTGCCATGCTGCAGAAGGTGGGGATCCCGGAACCGGCCCAGCGCTTTGCGGTCTATCCCCACAACCTCTCCGGCGGTATGCGCCAGCGGGTGATGATCGCCATGGCGCTCTCCTGCGAGCCTTCCTTGCTTATCTGCGATGAGCCGACCACGGCGCTGGATGTCACCATTCAGGCCCAGATACTCGAACTGATGAAAGAGCTGCAGGCCCAGACCGGGATGGCCATCATCTTTATCACCCACGATCTGGGGGTGGTTGCAGAGCTGTGCGACGAGGTGGTGGTGATGTATGCCGGGCGGGCGGTAGAGCAGGCCGATGTGTTCGAACTGTTTGACCATCCCCGTCATCCCTATACCCACGGCTTGATGAGCTCGATCCCGCGCCTCGAGGATGAGCCCAAGAGCCTGCTCAAGACCATCAAGGGACAGGTGCCAGCCCTGCACGAGATGCCCGCTGGCTGCCGCTTCTCCAACCGCTGCCCCCATGCGACCGATCTCTGCATCAGCGCCATTCCGGCGGTGGAGCAACGCAATCCGCGCCACCATGTCGCCTGTCACTACTGGAAGGAGTTGACCCCATGAGCACTCTGTTATCGGTCAGGGATCTAAAACAGCATTTCCGGCTGGGAGGCGGTTTCCTGCGCAAGCAATATACGGTTCATGCGGTGGATGGCATCAGCTTCGATCTCAAGCAGGGGGAGACGCTGGGGCTGGTGGGTGAGTCGGGCTGCGGCAAGTCCACCCTCGGGCGCAGCCTGCTCAAGCTGTTCGAGCCGACCGCGGGCACCATCACCTTCGAGGGGCGCGATATCACCGCCCTCAGCCCGAAGGAGATGCGCTCCCTGCGCCAGGAGATGCAGATGGTGTTTCAGGATCCTGCAGAATCCCTCAACTGCCGCCACACCGTGGGTCAGATCCTGGAGGAGCCCTTTATCATCCACGGTAAAGGCAACACTGAGCAGCGCCGCGGCTGGGTGCAGGAGTTGCTGGCGAAAGTGGGCCTGCCGGGCAGCGCGGTGGATCGCTACCCCCACGAGTTTTCCGGCGGTCAGCGCCAGCGGATCGGCATCGCCCGCGCCATCGCCCTCAAGCCCAAGCTGCTGGTGTGCGACGAGGCAGTCTCGGCCCTCGATGTCTCGGTGCAGTCGCAGATCGTCAACCTGCTGCTCAGCCTGCAGCGGGAGATGAACCTCTCCATCATCTTCATCGCCCACGATCTGTCGGTGGTCAAACACATCTCGGATCGCATCGCGGTGATGTATCTGGGACGGATCGTCGAACTGGCGGATGCCCAGTCGCTCTATCTGGCGCCGCGCCACCCTTACACCCAGGCGCTGATCTCTGCCATTCCGGTACCGGACCCGCGCAGGCGCAGCCAGCGCATTCTGCTGACCGGCGATGTGCCCTCCCCCATCTCGCCGCCAAGCGGCTGCCACTTCCACCAGCGCTGCCCCCATGCGACCGAGTTGTGCAAAAGCAAGGCGCCCAAGCTTGAGGCGTGTGATGATGCCCATCATCAGGTGGCCTGCCACACCCCGCTCGCCGTCGGTGGTCACGCTATCAGCGGCAGCGCCATCAGTGGCAACGCCATGAGCGGCGACAGCAGGCTGGAGCAGGCAAGCTAGGCGCAGCGAACAAACCCCAGGGTAGAAACAGACGAGGCGGCCATCAGGCCGCCTCGTACTATCGGGTCACTCTTGTCTTATCGAGCCACTGCCGCAGCTTGTCAGGCAATCTGGTAACGGCCCGGCTTGTGGTTGAGTGTCAACACCAGATTACAGATAACCGCCGCCACGATGGAGAGCGCCAGGATCCAGGGCTGCACCACGAAAAACGAGGCAACAACAATGGCGCAATCGAGCCCCATCTGCAGCTTGCCCGCCCGGATGCCAAAGCGATCCTGAATAAAGAGCGCCAGTATGTTGAAGCCCCCCAGACTCGACTTGTGGCGAAACATGATGAGCAGCCCCATGCCGATCAGGGTGCCGCCGATCAGCGCCGCATAGAGGGGCTCTATCTTGCCGATCTGCAACACCCCGTTGAGGTGATCGGTCATGTAGGAGACTGCCGCCACCGAGACAAAGGTGTTGAAGGTAAAACGTGGCCCCATCCGCAGCCATGCCAGCGCATAGAAGGGCAGGTTTATGCCGAAGAAGAGCAGGCCGAAGCTGATGCCGGTCACCTTTTGCAGCAGCAGCGCCAGCCCGGCGGTGCCGCCAGTGAGCAGACCAACCTGATGAAACAGAAAGATGCCGAGGGAAACAAAGCCGGCCGCCGTCAGCAGGGCCAGCACATCCTCATAAATAGGATGGGCAGTGCGAATCGAGGTGTTGTCCATAACCTGTATCCAAGCGAAGTAAAGAGAGAGTGTCTGTCGCCTGCCGTTGCGGGCGGGCTGCGAGCCCTGTCCACAGGGCTTCGTTATGGGATCCAGTCTATTTTTTGTGAAAAGGATCACAACAGTCAGGCTGAACGCCCCATTCTGGTGCCTGTCATCTGACATTGACACTCGCTGCACCAAGATGCAGCATGCCGCGGTTTAAGCGCGCCATCCCCCCATTCACAGCACGAGGCACTTTTCATGAAAGTCACCATTTTTGGCACAGGCTATGTCGGGCTGGTGCAGGCCGCCGTTCTGGCCGAGGTGGGCCATCAGGTCTGCTGCGTGGATGTGGATGACGAGCGGATCGCCGCCCTCAGGCTGGGGCAGATCCCCTTCTACGAGCCGGGGCTGGCCACGCTGGTCGAGAGCCATCTTGCCTGCGGCCGCCTGAGCTTCACGGTCGATCCCGCCATTGCCGTGGCACACGCCGACCTGCTGCTGATCGCCGTGGGCACCCCGGCTGACGAGGATGGCTCGGCCGATCTGCAACATGTGCTGACGGTGGCCGACACCATAGGCCGACTGATGAGCCGCCCCAAGTTGGTGGTGACCAAGAGCACAGTACCGGTCGGCACAACGCAGCAAGTAAGGGAACACATTGAGCTACAGTTGGCCGAACGTGGGCTGACTCTCGCCTGCGAGGTGGCGGCCAACCCCGAGTTTCTCAAGGAGGGAGCGGCGGTCAACGACTGCATGCGGCCGGATCGCATCATCATCGGCTGTGACAGTGAGCGGGCACTTGAGCAGTTGCGCGCCCTCTACGCCCCCTTCAACCGCAATCACGACCGGATCGTGGTGATGGATCTGCGCAGCGCCGAGCTCACCAAGTACGCCGCCAACGCCATGCTGGCCACCAAGATCTCCTTTATGAACGAGATGGCAGCCCTCGCCGAGCAGCTGGGGGCCGATATCGAGGCGGTGCGTCAGGGGATGGGAGCCGATCCCCGCATCGGTTACCACTTTATCTACCCGGGCTGCGGCTACGGCGGCTCCTGCTTCCCCAAAGATATCAAGTCTTTGCGCCATACCGCGGCGAGTGTCGGCTGCGACGCCCCGCTTTTAGCGGCGGTCGCGCAGGTCAACCTGCGCCAGCAACAGAAGATGGCGCAAACCCTGCAGACCCGCTTTGGCCCGGATCTGCGCGGCCGCACCTTCGCCCTGTGGGGGCTGGCGTTCAAACCCGGCACCGACGATATGCGCGATGCGCCGAGCCGCCCGCTGCTGGCAGCCATCTGGGCTGCCGGTGGCCGGGTGCAGGCCTTTGATCCCAAGGCGATGGGGCGTGCCCGCCAGATCTACGGCCAGCGGCCGGATCTGCTGCTCTGCCCCACTCAGGAATCTGCGCTGGAAGGGGCTGATGCCCTGCTCATCTGCACCGAGTGGCAGGCGTTTCGCGCCCCCGATTTCCAGCAGTTGAAAGCCTTGCTCAACCAGCACGTTATCATCGATGGCCGCAACCTCTATGACCCGCGCCAGCTCAGCGAACTCGGGTTTGACTATCACGCCATCGGGCGGCCACATCTTCCCGCCAAAAAGCAGCCTGCCAACACCAGCTGCAACCCGGAGACTCAACCATGATCTATCTGGTTACCGGCGTCGCCGGTTTTATCGGTTTTCATGTGGCCAGCAAGCTGTGCGCCGCAGGCCATCGGGTGGTGGGGATCGACAACCTCAACGACTACTACGAGGTGAGTCTGAAAGAGGCGCGGCTTGCCCAACTTGCCAGTTTCCCCAATTTTCGCTTCGAGCGGCTTGATCTGGCAGATCGCGAGGCGATGGCGACCCTGTTTGCCAGCCACGGTTTCGAGCGGGTGCTCCATCTGGGGGCGCAAGCGGGGGTGCGCTACTCCATCGACAATCCGTTCGCCTATGCCGACAGCAACCTCACCGGCATGCTGACGGTGCTGGAGGGGTGTCGTCACCACGGGATTCAGCACCTCATCTACGCCTCCTCCAGCTCGGTCTATGGCATGGGGGATCAGATGCCCTACTCCACCGCGCAGCAGGTGGATCACCCGGTCTCCCTCTACGCTGCGACCAAAAAGAGCGGCGAGCTGATGGCCCACGCCTATTCGGCGCTCTATGGCCTGCCCACCACAGGGCTGCGCTTCTTTACCGTCTACGGCCCCTGGGGTCGGCCCGACATGGCCATCATCAAGTTCACCCGCGCCATCCTCGCGGGTGAGCCTATCGACGTGTACAACCACGGCAATCTCAGCCGCGACTTCACCTTTATCGACGATATAGTCGCGGGGATCCTCGCCGTGGCCGACCAGCCGCCCCGCCCCAATTCCGATTGGCACGCCAGCGAGCAGAGCGCGGCCGAGAGCGCAGCTCCCTACCGCATCCTCAATATCGGCAACGGCCAGCCGGTGCGGCTGCTCGATTTTATCGAGGCACTGGAAGAGGCCATCGGCAAGCCCGCCATCAAGCGGATGCTGCCGATGCAGGCAGGTGACATGCACACCACCTGGGCCGACAGCGAACCGCTACACACCCTCACCGGCCTGCGCCCCGCTACGCCCCTCAAGCAAGGTGTTGCCGAGTTTGTCCGCTGGTATCTCGACTACTACCGGCCCGCCCGCTGACGAGCGCGGTAGCCCCTCGGTCATTGATGAGTTAATCAGATACCACTGATGCCCCGCGGGTTTTAGGATGGCTGAACGCACTGTCTGCGCACCATAGCGAGGATTTGAGATGCAATCACAGGAACAGGGTCTGATCGATGGACTGTTCGACCGCCTCAAGCAAGCGCAAGCCAGGGATAGCAAGCGAGACCCACAAGCGGATCAGCTGATCCGCCAGCATCTGGCCCAGCAGCCCGATGCCCCCTACTACATGGCCCAGGCGCTGCTAATTCAGCAGGCAGCCCTTACCCGCCTCAACGATCGAGTCAAGGAGCTGGAGGCCAGCCAGAACAGTTCGAGCGGCGGCAGTTTTCTCTCCGGCCTGTTTGGTAGCGAGAGCAGCACGCCCCCGCGCTTTACGCCGCCACCGGCAACCGCGCCTGCCCAGCCCGCGTCCCGTGCCAGCTCCTTTTTAGGGGGCGCCCTGCAAACCGTAGCCGGGGTTGCCGGTGGCGTGATGCTGGCCGATATGATCGGCGGACTGTTTCACAGCAACCGGCCCGAGGAGATCATCGACATAATAGAGCCAGCGCCCATCGCCAATCCGGTCGATGCGGAACCGGTACGCTGGGACGGCTGGGATTCACCTCCCGATGTTGGCAGCAGTTTTCTCGACGACGATAACCTGAGTGGCGGCTGGGCCGACAGTGACGATAACAACGGCGGTTTCTTCTGACCGTCAAACCATTACTGGCCCCGCATCTGGCGGGGCTCAACTCGATACGAAACCCATGACTATGGAAAGTGTGATGACACCACGGATCGGCAGCGGCATGACGCGATATACTCAGCGCGCTTCGTGCCACCCGGGAACAACTCCCGACCCCAGGCGCTCTGTCCGTGGCCACGCAACACCCCCATGACGACAAGGAGCCACCTCATGATCCGAACCCTGCTTTTGACCGGTGCCGCCATTGCGGCCTATGCCCTGACCCAGAGCCACTCTCTGCTTCCCCTGCTCAGCCTGCTGGCCCTGCTTTCGCTCTGGGTTGTCAGTGAAATTGGCAGCTTCTATCGCACGCTTCCTCCCGCCGTGCTGGATGAGCAGGAGTATCACCACGACTTCTAACCGGATGAAAAATGGTGTGAAACTCTCGCAATGCCGTTAGTTCCATACCATTTTGCTCTCTGAAATCCCCCCGCTATAACAACAGGATCCACTGCTTTCATGGCGATGGCAGCCATGTTCCTCTATATCTTCTCTACTCAAGCAGGAGATAAACGATGGGGAAGATCAGCGAAAACGGACTGTTTTTGCTGCTTTTTTTGTCGTCGCTACTGGCGGGCATTCCGCAGACGGCACAGGGCAGGGATTTCAGACAAGCCCCCAGGGCAATGACGGCGCTCAGGCAGGGGCAAGCAGCCCAGCACAGCGGCAATCTGCAAAAGGCGATAGCCCTCTACTGCGTAGCCGCCAGCACCGGCAATCCCGAAGGTTATTTCCGGATCGGCCGCCTGCTCGCCACCGGCCCCACCTCGATACGCAGCGCCAAGCTGGCCAACAGCTACCTCGCCATGGCAATGCGCCTTGGTAACCGACAGGCTGCCCGCTACTACAACGCTCGCATCGGCAATGCCCCCATAGGTGATCAGTGCGGCATCGGGATCCGTGGCGGTCAGGGTGGCTATCTGGCCGGGCTCCCCTCCACCCCCTTCAATGTCGACACCTGGGTTGCCCGCCAGCCTCCTGCCAAGCAAAAGCTGGTCACCATGCTGCGCCACGCCGCCAAACACCATAAGGTGGATGCCCGGCTGGTGCTGGCGATTGCCATCGCCGAATCCAATCTCAACAGCCGTGCCGTTTCACCCAAGAATGCTCAGGGGCTGATGCAGCTGATCCCCGAAACCCAGCAGCGGTTTGGTGTCACTCACCCCTTTGATCCGGCACAGAACATCAAGGGAGGCGTCAGTTATCTCAAGTGGCTGGATCGCCGCTTCGATGGCGACTGGGTACTGATCTCGGCGGCCTACAATGCCGGGGAAAAAGCGGTGGAGCGCTATGGCGGGATCCCGCCCTATGACGAGACCCGGGAGTATGTGAAACGGGTGCTCTACTTCGCTGGCCACAAGCAGCCCTGAGCGGAAAATCAGGAGCTCGCCCGATCGGAAGGCGGCACGCGCCTCTTTCTGCGGCCACTGTGGCGGCCACGGCCCCAATAATAGAAGCCATAGTGGCGGTAGTAACCCACCAGATTGCTGACCAGAAACAGCCCCTCCATCAGCGCTGCCACCGGTGAACCCACCAGCAAGTTGTTGGCCAACCAACAGAGGGTGCCGAGCAGCATCCAGCGCCGCAGCAGGCGATCATCCTGGCAGAAGGCCGCCCGGGTTTGCAGCAGGCTCGCCAGCAGCCCGATCCATGAGAGCAGGCCCTGATAGGTCGCCAGCGCAGCCGCACAGGCCAACCCCATGAAAAACCACATCAAGATGCGGCGAACCAGCCAGATACTCACAACAAAGCGCATACTGGCTAGCAGCAACAGGCTGGCGGCCGACCACTGCCCGAGCAGGGCAAAGTGACCGGCATTGAGGGCGCAGGAGAGGGCCAGACAGGCCAGGATCCTGCGGCGATCCCGCAACTGAAACGACAACAGATCGAGCAACAAGGCCAGGCTCACCACCAGCTGCGACCACAGAAACAGCGACATCATCCACACCTCATCCGTCATTTGGATGGCGCAGCTTGAGGGGATGGTCGGAGAGCGGCATTAACCCGTGTTAATGCGCCTGCGGATCCGTGACAGAGTGACCGGACTGATACCGATATAGTTGGCGAGCTGCACCTGAGTGAGCCGCGCAGGCCAGTGAGGGAAGGTGTGGCAGAGCTCCCGATAACGCTCCTCGGGAGAGTGAAGCAGCAAAAACGCCTCCTTGCGCTCCTTGTAACCGAGCTGCAGGCGTAGCAGGGCCATGCAAACCGGCTGCCAAGCGAGCTCATCCAGCAGGGTGAGCGGCACCCGCACCACCTGCAACTCCGTCAGCGCCTCCAGCTGATAGCGGGCGATCGATCCCGTGAGCCAGCTGTCATAGAGCAGGCAGAGTTCCCCCTCGAAGTAGAACTCCTTGCAGCGCTCCTGTCCGTCCCGGGTGTAGTGGCAGGCGCGAGCGATGCCCGCTTCGATATAGAAGGCAGCTTCCTGCCCTGCCCCTTGCGCCAACAGTGCCTGACCGGCGCGCAGCGTCTGCCGTGGCAAGCGCTGGCAGAGAGCTTCACTCAGCGCGGCGTCCAATCCCATTGTGCAGAGAAAGTCGGCCAGTGAGGGGGCTTGAGGAGATGGGTTCATGACGGCTCCGGAACAAAACGGCAGCCCACATCATGCCCAAATTGCACGGCTGATGCAGCAAGGCGTGACCGCTGCGGCAAAGGGGGGACATAGCCGGGTGCCACCTTTGCCCCCCCTCGTCCGTTGGTTTACAATCGACGGGTTTTTTGGAACCCGGTTGACCTGTGTCGACCTGGCCCCACCACGACATCAGTCTGTTAATGCCAAGACATTAACCTGCTGAAAAGGAAGAGAATTAGCCAATGGCTCAATTTATTTACACCATGAACCGGGTCGGCAAGGTAGTGCCGCCCAAGCGTCATATTCTCAAGAACATCTCCTTGAGCTTCTTCCCGGGCGCCAAGATTGGCGTGCTGGGTCTGAACGGCGCCGGTAAATCGACCCTGCTGCGCATCATGGCGGGCATCGATACCGAGATCGAAGGGGAAGCCCGTCCACAGCCCGGCATCAAGATCGGCTACCTGCCGCAGGAGCCGAAGCTGGAGCCGGAGCAGACCGTACGCGAAGCGGTCGAAGAGGCCGTTGGCGAGGTGAAGCGCGCCATGGCCCGTCTGGACGAGGTCTATGCGGCCTACGCCGACCCGGATGCCGACTTTGACAAGCTGGCCCGCGAACAGGGCGAGCTGGAGGCCATCATCCAGGCCCAGGGCGGCCACAACATGGAAAACCAGCTGGAGCGTGCGGCCGATGCCCTGCGCCTGCCAGCTTGGGATGCCAAGATCAAGCACCTCTCCGGTGGTGAGCGCCGCCGTGTGGCACTCTGCCGTCTGCTGCTGGAAAAGCCGGACATGCTGCTGCTGGACGAACCGACCAACCACCTGGATGCGGAATCCGTGGCCTGGCTCGAGCGCTTCCTGCACGACTACGAAGGCACGGTCGTAGCCATCACCCACGACCGTTACTTCCTCGACAACGTGGCGGGCTGGATCCTGGAGCTGGACCGCGGCGAAGGTATCCCGTGGGAAGGCAACTACTCCTCCTGGCTGGAGCAGAAGGACGCCCGTCTGGCGCAGGAAGCAAGTTCCGAAGCTGCCCGTCGCAAGTCCATCGAGAAAGAGCTGGAGTGGGTTCGTCAAAACCCGAAAGGCCGTCAGGCCAAGTCCAAGGCCCGTATGGCTCGCTTCGAAGAGCTCAACACCAACGACTACCAGAAGCGCAACGAGACCAACGAGCTGTTCATCCCGCCCGGACCGCGCCTCGGCGACAAGGTGGTTGAAGTGGCCAACCTGCGCAAATCCTACGGTGATCGTGTACTGATCGACGATCTGTCGTTTGCCATTCCGAAGGGTGCCATCGTCGGCATCATCGGCCCGAACGGTGCCGGTAAGTCGACCCTGTTCCGCATGATGTCGGGTCAGGAACAGCCGGATTCCGGCTCCATCACCCTGGGTGAAACCGTGGTACTGGCCTCTGTCGATCAGTTCCGCGACAGCATGGATGACAAGAAGACGGTATTCGAAGAGGTCGCTGACGGTCAGGATATCCTGCGCATCGGCAACTACGAGTTCCCGAGCCGCGCCTATATCGGCCGCTTCAACTTCAAGGGTTCCGATCAGCAGAAGCGGGTTGGCGAACTCTCCGGTGGTGAGCGCGGTCGTCTGCATCTGGCCAAGCTGCTGCAGACCGGCGGCAACGTGCTGCTGCTGGATGAACCGACCAACGATCTGGATATCGAAACCCTGCGCGCCCTCGAGAACGCCCTGCTGGAGTTCCCGGGTTGTGCCATGGTCATCTCCCACGACCGCTGGTTCCTCGACCGTATCGCCACTCACATCCTCGACTATCAGGATGAGGGCAAGATCGAGTTCTTCGAAGGTAACTTTACCGAATACGAAGAGTGGAAGAAGAAGACCTACGGCGCCGAGGCGATCCAGCCGC
The DNA here is from genome assembly GCF_054052385.1 of Aeromonas sp. 25-AL00135. Lineage (NCBI taxonomy): Bacteria > Pseudomonadati > Pseudomonadota > Gammaproteobacteria > Aeromonadales > Aeromonadaceae > Aeromonas > Aeromonas sp. 25-AL00135. The sequence goes on from NZ_JBSTYQ010000016.1 coordinate 37,374, forward strand.
ACCGCGCTAAATATAAGCGCATCGCCAAATAAGGCTGACTGCGTGTTGAGGGGAGCTTCGGCTCCCCTTTCTCTTGCCTTTTGACTTACAATCCTAGACGGATGCCTTTGCATGGATGTAGCACGATGACGACCCCCATAGAGAAAAAACTCACCATCCAGATCCGGGTTGAACCGGGTTGCCTCGGGCCGGATGGCAAGGAGCACATAGAGACCTTCTGTGCTGCTGCCGCCAAGATTTTTGCCGCCGTGGAGCCCGAGCTGGTGAGCTGGGTGCTGATCCCCCGCTACAACAAGCAACTACCGGAGCAGGAGTTCTTTATCGAGGGGCGCAAGCTGACCGAAGAGCAGGCAAGCCTCTTTCTGCGCCGCTTCGGCCGCGAGCTGGGTGAGGTACAAGACCGGCTCGACTCGGTGCTGGCCCAGCTGGTCGAGCGCTACTTCAAGACCCTTTAAGCCCCCAATTTTCGATAAAAGGTTCTCTGCTGAGAACCTTTTTTCACGCTCAAAAAGCAAACGTTTGAATTTTTACTCTATTCATTGATCTGCTTCGCAGATCCGGGGTTTGTAAACGGCGCCGCCTGTGTAAAAATGTGCGCGCTGTCACGGTATCAGGACGAGTCTGGTTACTTAACCGCCAGAAACAGGGCAATTTACCCCGCATGGATGGGATAGCCCGTTCCCCTGCTGCTTATTTCACGTCACCTATTGGAATCCAACATGAATCAACAACACCAAGCTGCCAATCAGGCCGCCGGGCAAGGATTGCTTGAGCGCCTGTTTGCTCTGCAAGGCCATGGCACTACCGCCCGCACCGAAGTGATCGCCGGTATCACCACCTTCCTGACCATGGTCTATATCGTGTTCGTCAACCCGCAGATCCTCTCTGCTGCGGGCATGGACACCCAGGCCGTGTTCGTCACCACCTGCCTTATCGCCGGTATCGGCAGCATCCTGATGGGCCTGTTGGCCAACCTGCCGATCGCGCTGGCCCCCGCCATGGGCCTCAACGCCTTCTTCGCCTTCGTGGTGGTTGCAGGTATGGGTTACTCCTGGCAAGTGGGCATGGGCACCATCTTCTGGGGCGCCATGGGTCTGTTGATCCTCACCCTGCTGCGGGTGCGCTACTGGCTGATCGGCAACATCCCGCTCACCCTGCGGGTCGGCATCACCGCCGGTATCGGTCTGCTGATCGCCCTGCTCGGCCTGCACAACGCAGGGATCGTAGTAGCAAGCCCGGCCACCATGGTGACGGTGGGCAACCTCACCTCCCTGCCCTGCCTGCTGGGGCTGCTTGGCTTCTTTATCATCTGTATCTTCTCCGCCCGTGGCGTCCACTCTGCGGTACTGATCGCCATCGTGGTCACCACGGGTCTGGGCTGGCTGTTTGGCGATGTCACCTTCAAAGGGTTCGTCTCTATGCCCCCCAGCATAGCGCCAGTGTTCGGCCAGCTGGATCTGATGGGGTCGCTCGACATCGGCCTGGCAGGGATCATCTTCTCCTTTATGCTGGTCAACCTGTTCGACTCTTCCGGCACCCTGATCGGTGTCACCAACCGCGCCAAGCTGGCCGATGACAAGGGCCACTTCCCACGCATGAAGCAGGCACTGCTGGTCGATAGCGTGAGCTCGGTCGGCGGCGCCTTCATGGGTACCTCCTCGGTTACCGCCTTTATTGAGAGCAGCTCCGGCGTCGCCGTCGGCGGCCGTACCGGTCTGACCGCCATTGTGGTCGGCCTGCTGTTCCTGCTGGCGATCTTCTTCTCTCCGGTCGCCGCCATGGTGCCGGCCTACGCCGCAGCTGGCGCCCTTATCTATGTGGGCGTGCTGATGTGCTCCGAGCTGACCCGGGTCAAGTGGGAAGATCTGACCGAAGCGGTACCGGCCTTTATGACCGCGGTGATGATGCCGTTCAGCTTCTCCATCACCGAGGGGATCGCCGTGGGCTTCATCTCCTACTGCGTGATGAAGGCAGGTACCGGCCGCTGGCGCGAGATCAACCCTTGCGTGCTGGTGGTTGCCCTGCTGTTCGTGCTCAAGTTCGTCTGGGTCGACAGTCACTAAGCGACACTCTGTCCCAATAAAAATGCCAGTCAGCTGACTGGCATTTTTTTATCCAAAGTATTTTCGGCCTGTGCGCTGGCCATAAAAAAATCCGAAACCAGTGGTTTCGGATTTTTGCTATTCAGCATGTGGCAGAGCGGGGTTTTATCCCCTCGCCTGCCACATCGGCAGAACTTACTCGGCAGCCATGCGGGCTTCGATGTAAGCCAGTGCGCGGTCGATACGCGCCAGTACGCGCTCCTTGCCCACCAGTGCCATTACGGCGTCGATGGCAGGGGACTGACCCAGACCGGTGACGGCCACGCGCAGCGGCATACCAACCTTGCCCATACCCTGACCCAGCTCGGCAGCGGTCGCTTCAATCAGCTCGTGCAGCGCTTCAGTGGTCCAGCTATCCAGTGCTGCCAGCTTGGTCTTGGCCAGAGCCAGCGGCTCGGCAGCGACGCCACGCAGGTGCTTCTTGGCAGCTGCTTCGTCGATGGCCTCGTACTCTTCGAACAGGTAGCGGCTCTGGGCGGCCATCTCGACCAGGGTGTTGCAGCGCTCGGCCAGCAGGGTGACTACCTCGGCCAGCGCCGGGCCATTGTTGGTGTCGATCTTCTGGTTTTCCATGTGCCATGCCAGATGCTTGGCAACATAAGCCGGATCCAGGCTGCGCATGTAGTGGTTGTTCAGCCACAGCAGCTTGTCGGTGTTGAAGGCAGAGGCGGACTTGGAGATGGCATCCAGGCTGAACAGCTTGATCATCTCTTCCAGGGTGAAGATCTCCTGATCGCCGTGGGACCAGCCCAGACGTACCAGATAGTTCAGCAGCGCTTCCGGCAGGTAGCCATCATCGCGGTACTGCATCACGGAGACAGCACCGTGGCGCTTGGAGAGCTTGGCGCCGTCGTCACCCAGGATCATGGAGACGTGGGCAAACTCCGGCACCGGCGCGTTCAGCGCCTTGTAGATGTTGATCTGGCGCGGGGTATTATTGATGTGGTCTTCACCACGCACCACGTGGGTGATCTCCATATCCCAGTCATCGACCACTACGCAGAAGTTGTAGGTCGGCGCGCCGTCGGTACGGCGGATGATCAGATCGTCCAGCTCGGTGTTGGCAAACTCGATACGGCCACGGACATGGTCATCGAACACCACGGAACCTTCGGTCGGGTTGCGGAAGCGGATGACGTGCGGCGCATCGGCCGGGTGATCGTGGGCGTGGTCGCGGCACTTGCCGTCGTAACGGGGCTTCTCGCCGTTGGCCATCTGGCCTTCGCGCAGTGCTTCCAGACGCTCTTTGGAGCAGAAGCACTTGTAGGCGCGGCCATCGGCCAGCATCTCGTCGATCAGACCGTTGTAGCGATCGAAGCGCTTGGTCTGGTAGTAGGGGCCCTCATCCCAGTTCAGCTCCAGCCATTCCATGCCCTCAATGATGGCGTCGATCGCCTCCTGAGTGGAACGTTCCAGGTCGGTATCCTCAATACGCAGCACGAACTCACCGCCCTGGTTCTTTGCAAACAACCAGGAATAGAGTGCGGTACGGGCACCGCCGACATGCAAAAAGCCGGTCGGGCTGGGAGCAAAACGGGTTTTGACTTTCATCTTTAAGCCTTGTGTAGAGGGCCTTGGGCCAATTCGTTAAAAAAACCGTCGCATTTTAGCACCGACAATCACGGATGGGAAAACCATGACGCCATTGCGGGCTAAAGTAGGGGATTAAATCTGTCGCCATTTGCATCTGTAGCCCGATATTTGAAGAGGATCGCAAAACAGAAGCCCCGTTTCCGATTTGCTATGCACAATGCTGGAGAGCTGCCTCCTCCGGTCGATACCCAAATAACGCTCACCACACTTCTCACGAACAAGGAAGAGACGATGCAGTTCCGTTCTATCCAGAATCGCATTCTAGTGATGGCCGGGATCGCCATGACCGCAGCCCTGGTCATCCTGATCCTGCTCAACCAATACTCCGGCAAACAGACCCAACAACTAACCATCAGCTCCAGCCGTGAAGCGCTGCAGCAGGAGGCATGGCAAAAGGTCAGCGCCAATGCCCGCGCCGAGGCAGCCACCATCACCCAGCTGCTGCAAAAAGGGCTCTCCTACACCCAGCAGATGGCCAGCACCCTCGCCCTGCAACAGCAAGGCAAACTGCCGCTGGATCGCCAGCAGGCCACCGACCTGCTCAAGGCACAACTGGCGTTGGAGCCCCAGCTTTATGGCGCCTTCGCCGGCTTCGAGCCCAACGGTTTCGACGGTCAGGATGCCAGCTTTGCTGGCCAGAGTGCGCTGGGCAGTGATGACAAGGGGCGCTTCGTGCCCTACTTCTATCGCGACAAGGATCAAATCGGTACCGATCTGCTGCTCTCCATCGAAAAAACCGACCCGGACGAATTCGGCAATCCCGCCAACGACTACTACGCCTGCCCGAAGCGGGAAGGACGCTCTTGCCTCATCGATCCCTTCAAGGTGGATATCAACGGTCAGCAGGTGCTGGTGAGCACCATCACCACCCCCATCATGGTGAATGGTCAGTTCAAGGGGATCGCAGCGCTCGATCTGGCGGTGGACTCCATCAGCCGTCAGGCCAAGAGCCTCAACAGCAACATCTATGACGGCCAGGGCGAAACCCTGATCGTCAGCGCCGCCGGTGTCATCACCGGCACCAGCGGCGATGCCAGCCTGCTCGGCAGCAGCGCAAGTAAGGTGCTGGGCAACCAGTGGCAGCAGTACCTGAAACCGGAAGTTCAGCGTCAGGAGCTGGACGAGTCATTCCGTATTTCCGTCCCCATCATGGTACCGGGAATGAGCCGCAACTGGGCCATCATCGTCACCCTGCCCTACAAGGTGGTACTGGCGGGGGCCGATCAACTGGAGAGCCAGCTGAGCGACATGAACCAGGCAGCCATGACCCAGCAATTGGTGGGTGCCGTGATCGTACTGGTGCTGGCGCTGGCCACCATGCTGGTGATTGCCCGCAGCATCACAGGCCCCATCCGTCAGATGGTCAGCCTGGTGGATGACATCGCCGATGGTGAAGGGGATCTCACCAAACGTCTCGCAACCCGCTCGGTGGATGAGCTGGGGGATCTCGCCAAGGGGATCAACCGCTTTATCGACAAGTTGCAAGGGCTGCTCGGGGATGTGCTCAAGACTGCCAGCGAGGTGAACCGTTACGCCGGTGACACAGACCGCATTGCTGGTCAGACCGACAACAACCTGCAGCACCATCAGGCGGAGATGGAGCAGATGCTGACCGCGGTACAGGAGATGTCCTACGTCAGTCAGGAGGTCGCCACCCACGCCAACAATACCGCCGACTCGGCCAAACAGGCGCAAAGCGCAGCCGATCAGGGCAAGGAGCGCTTCCAGCAGGTGATCCAGTCGATGCACAAGGTCGCGGCAGAAGCCGGGAAAGGGGCCGAAGTGGTGGAAGGGTTGGCTCACGACAGCGCCCAGATCACCAGCATCCTCACCGTCATTCAGGGGATTGCCGACCAGACCAACCTGCTGGCCCTCAACGCCGCCATCGAGGCTGCCCGGGCTGGCGAACAGGGCCGCGGCTTTGCGGTAGTCGCCGACGAGGTGCGCAAACTGGCGGGCAATACCCAGCAGGCGGTACAGAACACCCAGGAGTTGATAGAGAAGATCCGCCTCAGCTCCACCAATGCAGTCAACGCCATCACCCAGAGCCAGCAGCTGACCCATCAGGCGGTGGGCGAGGCGGATCTGGCGGAAGAGGCGCTCGGCAGCATCTACCAGGCCATCTCCACCATCAACGACATGACCTATCAGATCGCCTCCGCCGCCGAAGAGCAGAGCTCGGTCTCAGAAACCGTCTCCGGCAACCTGTCAAAAACCAACGCACTGGCCAACGACATTGCTCAGGATGCGACCGAAACGGCCAAAGCCAGTCAGGCATTGCGTCAGGCGGCCGACAAATTGCAGCAATTATTGGGTCAATTTCGTCTCAGCTGATAATTTTCCGCTTCAGGACTCTCCCCCTCGGGGGCGAGTCCGTTTACCATAGGCGACGAATTTGCCTGATGGCAGGCAATGTAGTGAGAGGTAAATGCCGTGCCCACCCCGGACCGTCGCCCACGAGGCCATAACAGACGAGCCCAGCAGCGTCGCCAAGACGAATCACAAGGATCCCTGCTCCATCGCATCAATGCCGCGACCCTGTCCCTGCGCCAACGTTTTGGCCAAGGGATGAGCAACCTCGGCCAACGCCGCCAGGATGCCAAAGCAGGCAAATTCAAGCTGTCCAGCCCGCTGCCCCGCAAAAACACCATAGGTCTGCTGATCCTGCTCCCGCTCTGGTTGCTGGTGCTGGCCTGGGAGCCAGCGCCATCCGCCCCCAAAGCCGCCCCTTCCGGCTCGCTGGAAGTGCCGCTGGCCGTGCCTGCTCAAGCTCTAACTGTCGGCAGTGGCGCTGCAGGCAGTGCGCCCGCGGCAGCCAAGCCGGTCGAAGAGAAGGTCAACGGCACCTGGCTGCAACACGATGTGCAGGCGGGTGAGACCCTCTACTCCATCTGGCGTAAATTCGAGTTGCCGGGTGCCGAGCTGAGCCGCCTGATCGCCATCGAGGGGCCGGATCGCCCCCTGACCCGCCTGCAATCGGGCCGCTCTATCTTCATCCTGGTGGACGACACCCGCCGCATCCAGCGGGTGGAGATCCGCTCCTACGGTCAGGCGGTTTACCGCTACGACCGGCAGGGCGAAGGATTCGCCCTCAAGGAATAACAAAAACGGGAGGCGCTGGCCTCCCGTTTTTTTTTCAGTCAAATATCTTCAAATAAGCTACTGACTTCACAATATTTTTAGCTTGTTCAAAAAACGAAAGGGGTCAAATTGACAAGGATCGGCGCTAACGTACAATCGTTTGTGCTTTAGACAGGGATTGTTCTACGTGCTACTGGGACAAAGAGACGTGGTCAGTCATGAGCCAACCCCTGCTTGCAAGGCAAATGCAGCCCAGCACGGGCTTAGTTTCATTTTGTTATTGATAGGATTTAGCACATGTCTGACATTCGCACCGGCCAGGTAAAATGGTTCAACGAAACCAAGGGTTTTGGCTTTATTGAACAATCCCAGGGTCCGGACGTATTCGTTCACTTCTCCTCCATCCAGAGCACCGGTTTCAAAACCCTGGCTGAAGGTCAAAAAGTCCAGTTCACTGTGACCCAGGGCAAAAAAGGCCCTCAGGCTGAGAACGTTACTCTGGTCTAAGCCCGCGCCAGTGAATCATGCAGGAGGAGCCAAGGCCCCTCCTCTTTTTTGCCCGCAGTTCTCGCCTCCCACCACCTGTCGCAACCGCTTGCCTCGTACAATCCGCACCATGAGCCCACATCCCCTTCCTGTTGGCAGGAGCGCCTAGTAAACGCCAGATACGACAAAGCATCGCTGCGCGATGTGAAGGGCAATTCAAAGGGATTATGAAAACTTCGAAGAGAGATTGGAGCGGGAAACGAGACTCGAACTCGCGACCCCAGCCTTGGCAAGCGCGGATCATGCTCTACCAACTGAATGTGGCTGCGATTGTATGGAGAAACTGAATTCGTGAGCTTGGGGGGAAAGATAGTGAATTTGAAGAGAGATTGGAGCGGGAAACGAGACTCGAACTCGCGACCCCGACCTTGGCAAGGTCGTGCTCTACCAACTGAGCTATTCCCGCAACAGAATGTCATTTGCAAGTGATTGGAGCGGGAAACGAGACTCGAACTCGCGACCCCGACCTTGGCAAGGTCGTGCTCTACCAACTGAGCTATTCCCGCAACGGAATGTCACTTACAAATTTTTGGAGCGGGAAACGAGACTCGAACTCGCGACCCCGACCTTGGCAAGGTCGTGCTCTACCAACTGAGCTATTCCCGCAACATTAGGTTGTCTTGAGGCTGTGCTGATGATTGGAGCGGGAAACGAGACTCGAACTCGCGACCCCGACCTTGGCAAGGTCGTGCTCTACCAACTGAGCTATTCCCGCATCGGAACGTCATCAGCAAACTTTTTGGAGCGGGAAACGAGACTCGAACTCGCGACCCCGACCTTGGCAAGGTCGTGCTCTACCAACTGAGCTATTCCCGCAACTACCTTAAAACGGCCGTACAGCATTTGGTTGCTTGCGCTACTGTACGGGAGCCGAATTATAAGAGCAGACATTCCAATTGCAAGGGCTTTTTTGTCTGGTTGCGCGCGTTCGCTCAAAAGCTGGCCGAACTGTCGATTTTAGCAGCCAGAGTATGACAAACCCTTGCCGGGGAATCAGATCTTGAAGACGTGGCTGCGATAGAACTGCAGCTCGGCGATGGATTCGCGGATATCGTCCAGCGCCTGGTGGGTGCCGCTCTTCTTGAACTGATCCAGCAGTTCCGGCTGCCAGCGGCGTACCAACTCCTTGATGGTGCTGACGTCGACATTGCGGTAGTGGAAGAAGGCTTCCAGCTCGGCCATGTGCTTGACCATGAAGCGGCGATCCTGACCGATGCTGTTGCCGCACAGCGGGCTGGTGCGCTCCGGCACCCACTGGCGAATAAACGCGAGGGTCTCGGCAATGGCTTTCGCCTCGTCGTGCTGACTCTCCTTGACCCGGGCCACCAGACCGCTGTTGGTATGGGTGTTGACGTTCCAGTCGTCCATCTTGGCCAGCTCTTCATCACTCTGATGAATGGCGATAACCGGCCCTTCGGCCAGTACGTTCAGATCCTTGTCGGTGACTATGGTGGCAATCTCCAGTACCACGTTCTCTTCGGGGTCGAGACCCGTCATCTCCATGTCGATCCATACCAGGTTCTGCGCGCTGACTGTCATGATTGCTCTCTCTATTGGGAGGAATGGCGGAATTTTGCCAATTTGCATGTATCATACTGGCTTTGGATCTGTTCATAAACTGGCGAATCGAGTGGCAAAGAAAGCAAAACTCAATCTGGGTCAACAAAGGCGCGTCCAGGCCAACCGCGAACGGCGGCTGCAAAAAGATCACACCACAGTGGTGGATGACACCCTGTTTGGCCCCGCCATCGAAGGGGTGGTGATCAGCCGTTTTGGTCAGCACGCAGACGTGGAAGCGGTCGATGGCACCATCCACCGCAGCAACCTGCGGCGCAGCAGCATCAGCAGTCTGGTCTGTGGCGACAAGGTGGTGTGGCGTCCCGGCCTCAATGCCGCGACAGCGGGCGTCATCGAGGCGGTGCATCCGCGCCACTCGGTACTGACCCGGCCGGACTTCTACGACGGGGTCAAACCCATCGCCGCCAACATCGACCAGATCATCATCGTCTCGGCGGTGATGCCCGAGTTCTCCACCAACATCGTCGACCGCTACCTGGTGGCCGCCGAGGATGTGGAGATCCGCCCCCTCATCGTGCTGAACAAGGTCGATATGCTGGATGATGCCGCCAGAGCGCGCATCGAAAGCCAGCTCGAAACCTATCGCAAGCTCGGCTACGAGGTGTTGCTGGTGAGCTGTGAGAGCGGCGAAGGGCTCGATGAGCTAAAAGCCGCCCTGACCGACAAGATCAGCATCTTCGTCGGCCAGTCCGGGGTGGGCAAATCCTCGCTCACCAACGCCCTGATGCCGGGGCTGGATGTATTGACCGGCGAGATCTCCGAAAACTCGGGGCTCGGCCAGCACACCACCACCACGGCGCGGCTCTACCACTTCCCGAGCGGTGGCGATCTCATCGACTCCCCCGGGATCCGCGAGTTCGCCCTCTGGCATCTGGAAGCCGACCGCATCACCTGGTGCTTCGTCGAGTTTCGCGACTATCTGGGTGGCTGCAAGTTCCGCGACTGTACCCACAAGGACGATCCCGGCTGTGCCCTGCGCGCCGCGGTCGACGCGGGCGCTATCAGTGCCGATCGCTTCCACAACTATCACCGCATCCTGGAAACCATGCAGGAAGCCCGTCACGGTCGCCAGCAAGCGCGCCTGTGACCCTAATAAACCTACGTTGATGATGAACATGAGCATTACTGACAACCTGAAAATTGCCGGTCAATACTGTCTGCCCAAGCACGCCCTCTCCCGTCTGATCGGCAAGTTTGCCGCCGCCGAAGCGGGCAACATCACCACCAAAGTGATCGAGGCTTTTATCAAGCAGTACCAGGTCGACATGAGCGAGGCGCTGCACGAGAGCCCGGCCCACTACAAGAGCTTCAACGAGTTCTTCACCCGCGAGCTCAAGCCCGGTATCCGCCCCGTGGTAGAAGATGCCATGACTCTGGCGCTGCCGGTGGATGGCACCGTCAGTCAGCTCGGCCCCATCCAGCAAGGTCGCATCATTCAGGCCAAGGGCCACGACTACAGCGCTCGCGAGCTGCTGGGCGGCTATGAGGATCTGGTGGCGCCGTTCAAGGATGGCGACTTCGCCACCATCTATCTGGCGCCCAAGGATTACCACCGCATCCACATGCCGCTGGACGGCGTGCTGGAGAGCATGGTGTTCGTGCCGGGGGATCTTTTCTCCGTCAACCCGCTCACCGCCGAGAACGTGCCCAACCTGTTTGCCCGCAACGAGCGGGTGGTCGCCACCTTCCGCACCCCGCACGGCCCCATGGCGCTGGTGCTGGTCGGTGCCACGATCGTGGCCAGCATTGAGACCATCTGGGCCGGCAATATTGCGCCGACCAAAGAGAAGAAGGTGGTGCGCTGGGACTACACCGGCGATGAGGCCATTACCCTGCAGAAAGGCGCCGAAATGGGCCTGTTCAAGCTGGGCAGCACCGTGGTCTGCCTGTTTGGCCCGGGCATGCTGGCCGGTTTCGAACCCCATCTGGCCAACGGGGTCACTACCCGCATGGGTCAGCCCTTTGCCAAGCTGGCGGAGCAGGCATGAGCGAGCAACCGAACGCCTCGCAGAAGAACAACCCGCTGCACGGGCTGACACTGGAAGCCATCGTCACCGCGCTGGTCGAACACTACGGCTGGGAAGAGCTGGGGCAGCAGATCAATATCCGCTGCTTTACCGATAATCCCAGCATCAAGTCCAGCCTGAAGTTCTTGCGCAAGACCCCCTGGGCTCGGGAGAAGGTCGAAAGCCTCTACCTCTACGTCCAGCGCAAGCAAGCCAAATCGAAGAAGGAAGGGCAAGATGGCCTTTAAGATTACGTATACCTATAAAAAGCAGGCCAAAGAGATCGGCTACGCGAACGACAAGTTCCGCAGCATCTACGACGCCATCGCCGCTGCCGAAGGGCTGGATCTCACCAGTTTTCACGCCATGGAGGCCCAGCTGGCTCAGGTTTGTCGCCGTGACAAAAAGAGCGTGAAGGATTATCAGGAGAACTACTTCAAAGAGTTGGGATTCTCCAACATCGTCATCGAACGGGATCTTCAGGAGTAACCATGCGCACCTTGACTCTGATGGCCGCTTCTCTGCTGCTGGCGGCATGCAGTACACCGGAACAACATCTGGTGGGCAGCGATCGCGACAGTCACGGCTGTATCGGCAGTGCGGGCTATCAGTGGTCAGCACTGACTGGCAAATGTGTGCGCCTGTTTGAGCAGGGTATCCGGCTCAATCCGACCGATGCCAGCCAGACCAGCAGCGCCTTCGTGCTGTTCAACACCGACCAGACGCAGGCCGAACTGCATCTGCCAAGCGGCGAGCAGCACCTGCTGACCCGTCAAGGTGCGGAGGGCAACTGGTTGTGGCAGGGCAGCGGTTACACCCTCTTTATCTGGAAGGGTTATGTGCTCAAGCACGGTGACAAGGCGCTCTATCACGGGGAATAACCCGATCGCCCGATATCCGCCAAATAAAATGCCGACCCAAGGGGTCGGCATTTTTGTATGTGAAACAGACTGTTATCAGGCGCGGCTAAGGTAATCGGCCTGTCCCACCCACTTGTAGCTGGTGAGCTCGGTCAACCCCATGGGGCCACGGGCATGCAGCATCTGGGTCGACACCGCCACCTCGGCCCCCAAACCAAACTGGCCACCATCGGTGAAACGGGTAGAGGCGTTGACATAGACAGCCGCCGAACCGGCCCCGTTGACGAAACGCTCGGCATTGCCCAGATCGTTGGTCAGGATGGCATCGGAGTGGCCGGCGTTATGCTCGCGCATATGGGCCAGCGCTTCGTTGACGTCTGCCACCAACTTGACCCCCAGCGTCAGCCCGAGCCACTCGGTATCGAAATCCTCCGGCCCTGCCTCGCACAGGTTATCGGCGCCAGTCAGCAACGGCATGGCGTTGGGCGCGGCCACCAGCGTCACCTTGCGCTCGTTCATCAGCGTCACCAGCTGCGGCAGGAAAGCCGAAGCGACTTTCTCGTGTACCAGCAGAGTATCGAGGGCGTTGCAGGCGGAGGGGCGTTGCACCTTGGCGTTGTCGATGACCGCCAGAGAGCGCACCAGATCGGCGCTCTCGTCGACGAAGATGTGGCTGATGCCAAAGCCGCCGATGATGACCGGGATGGAGCTGTTCTCCTTGCACATCTTGTGCAGGCCGGCACCGCCACGGGGGATGATCATGTCCACATAGCGGTCGAGACGTAGCAACTCGCCGACCAGCGCCCGATCCGGGTTGTCGATGTACTGCACCGCCGCCTCGGGCAGACCGGAGGCCGCCAAGGCATGCTGGATCACCCGCACTAGCTCCAGATTGGAGTGGAAGGTCTCGCGCCCGCCGCGCAGGATGCTGGCGTTGCCGGTCTTGAGGCAGAGGCTGGCGATGTCGATGGTGACGTTGGGGCGCGCCTCGTAGATGACGCCGATAACCCCGATGGGCACCCGACGACGGGAGAGCCGCAGGCCATTCTCCAGCACCCGGCTATCCATTTCGGCACCGACCGGATCATCCAGAGTAATTACCTTGCGCACATCCGCCACAATCCCGGCCAGCCGGGCCGGATTGAGCAGCAGGCGATCCAGCATGGCTTCTGACAAGCCAGCCTCACAACCGGCGGCAATATCTTTCGCGTTGGCAGCGAGGATCTGTTCACTGCGCGCCTCCAGCTCGTCGGCGATGGCGGCCAGCGCCCGGTTCTTCTGCGCCGTGCTGATGGTAGCCAGCTGATAGGCGGCTTCACGGGCCGCCTGCCCCATTTTCTCCAGACTCATCTCGGTTCCCTTTTGTTCATGCCGTGCCGCCCTGATTAGAGCAGCACCATATCGTCTCGATGGATGGCTACTGAACCATATCCATAGCCCAGTACCTGCTCAATCTGATCCGAGTGGACGCCGCGCAGCTTATCCAGCTCCAGATGGTCGTAACGGCAGATACCGCGCGCCAGCTCGGCGCCTTTGGGATCGAGGATCCGCACCACATCGCCTCGAATAAAGTCGCCCTTGACCGCCACAATCCCCTTGGGCAGCAGGCTGGAGCCTTTCTCCTTCATGGCGGCCACTGCGCCCTGATCCACATGTACTTCGCCGTGAGGAGGTGGGCCTGCCAGGATCCAGCTCTTGCGCCCTTCCAGCGGGGACGCCAGCGCCGGGAACAGGGTGCCAATCCGCTCGCCCTTGGCGAGACGGCCGATCACCTCCGGCATCTGGCCGGTCGCGATCACCACGTTGACGCCGGCGCGACGCGCCACATCGGCCGCCTGCAGCTTGGTGGCCATGCCGCCGGTACCGAGGCCACTGACACTGTCACCCGCCAGCGAACGCAGGGTATCGTCAATGGTCTGCACCTCTTCGATCAGCTGGGCATCGGGATTGGTACGGGGATCGGCGGTAAAGAGCCCCTTCTGGTCGGTGAGCAGGATCAGCAGATCGGCATCGGCCAGGATGGCGGCGCGGGCGGAGAGGTTGTCGTTGTCGCCCACCTTGATCTCGGCGGTCGCCACCGCGTCGTTTTCGTTGATGACCGGAATGATGCGGTGATCGAGCAGGGTGCGCATGGTGTCGCGGGCATTGAGATAGCGCTCCCGATCTTCCAGATCGGCGCGAGTCAGCAGCATCTGGCCGATATGCAAGCCATAGAGGTTGAACAGATCCTGCCACACCCGAATGAGTTGGGTCTGACCGACTGCCGCCAGCATCTGCTTGTTGGGCAGGGTTGGCGCCAGTGGCGGGTGACCCAGATGTTCACGCCCGGCGGCGATAGCCCCTGATGTGACGACCACGACCCTGTGGCCGTGACGGTGCAAGGCCGCACACTGTCTGACCAGCTCGACCATATGGGCACGATTGAGCTGGGAAGACCCCCCTGTGAGCACGCTGGTGCCCAACTTGACAACTATGGTTCTGTTTTCCATGGGAGCATAAAGGCTAAAAAGTAAGGAATATCTTTATACCCACGGCCATGGTGCCCTGCAAGGCAATTAACGCCGGGGCGAGGAGATGAAGCAAAGGCCCGGATGATTGCGGTCGGAAGGGGAGATGGCTGACTGATGGCCCGGCAAACAGCGGGATGCTGCTCACCGGGCATCAGGGATCAAGCAGCGGTCACGGTCAACTCATTGGTGACCTGATCCGCTGGCGCTAACTGACACTCCAGAGCCGTCAGTTTGTCGCTGATGAGCTTGTAGAAGCGGTTGAGGGTCCGCTCCACTTCTACCTGGTGCTTCTTGGGGATCGGCTTGTCCAGCCACTCACCATCAGCATTGTAGAAACCGAGCTGATAGTGGTAACGGAAATGGTGATCGTCCTGCTCCAGCACCAGCCACCAGCCCCAGAACTCCCGCTTGTCCGGCGCCGGCTTGGCACTGACACAGACCGACAGGCAGTCGAAACGATAACGCCCCTCTTCGCAGAGATCTTCGCGCAAATAGGGGCCAATGGCAGCAAACTGCCTCAGCAGTCGCTTGTAGGTCACTCTTTCAGACATGTTAACCTCCCTGTTAAACAAGCCGCGCCACCTCGGGATGGCGTCAGTTCTTTAGCGCAATGTCAGGTACACAAATGCTGTTTCAGCCACTCGACGATTTCGTCCAGCGCCTTGTCATACACCTCCAGCAAAGGCTGTTTGTCGAATACGATGGCCTTGCCGTTACGACTGGCCGCCGCCAATGCCCGTACATCCTGCTCGGGACAAATAAAATCTCGCTTGTGCCCAATACTCAATATCGGCACAGAGGTGCGAGTCCCCAGTAATCCTTGTGTTTTAAGTGAAAATACCTGGCACTTGGTACGCATGCCGTCCCACTGCGCCGCATCAGCCCCCAACCGGTTGGCCAGACTATCCCGCATCATGCGCGGGCACTTGGCAAACAGCTCCTGATTGGTAAACACCTGATTGACCCCGGCGCCGACACAGACCACGGTGCGCAGCTTGAACGGCTCGATAAAGGCCAGTCTGGCTGCGATATTACCCGCCAGACGCATCCCCACCATGGCGATACGCTGATGATCGACCCAGGCCACTTCGGAGAGGTAATGGAGCACCGCCTGATGGAGACGGCTGGTATCCTGCACCAGTGGCCAATGCTCGGCATAGCCAACCCCGGGCATATCGAGGGAGAGCATGCCGATACCGTTGGGCTCGAGCCGTTTGAGATAGAAGTTGAGGAAATCGAGCTGCAAGGAGTCGATCCCGCCGCTGATGATCACCAGCGGTACCGGTTTTTCGGTCGTCGGCAGGTGGAGATAACCCTGAATATGCTTGCCGCGAAAAGGCACCTGGATCTCTTTGAGCGGCACCTTGAACAGGCGACCCGCCTCGCGATAGGCCATGTTACCGAGCAGCTGGGCCTGATCCGCCAGCTCGTCATCCTTGAGATGGGGATAGCTGGCGATGGAGTAGTAGCGCACCGCCTTGAGCAGCTGTTTCAAGGCGCCAGAAGGATCACCCTTCTCGCGCAGTTCGCGGCCCTGCTTGAAATAGTTGCCAGCCACCTGGCTCCACTCGTAGATCCAGTTGCCGGGTACATAGCCCTTGATGGTATCGAGATAGCAATCGTGGGTACGCTCGCCGGTCGCCATGGCGATACGGGCCAGGGTCTGCTCCACTTCGATGGGATCTGCCCCCTGCCAGGTCCAGGAGGGGCGGCGCAGCAGGCGATACCAGCTCTTTGACATGGAGCCGTCGATAAACATCTCGTCTGACTCGGCTTGGGCCAGATCAGCCGCACTGGAGTTGGAGATCTCGGATGTTTCCAATACCTTCTTGACGCGGGTAAAGAGCTGTTCGGTCAGGTTTAGGTCTTCGTTCAAGTCCAAGATAGTGTCCCATTCATATCAGGCAATAGCTCATCTTAACCACTTTTACTGCCCATCAGCCACCCTGCAACAGATTGATACACAAAAAAACAGGGCTCCGAATTGGAGCCCAGTGAAACCATTGTTGCCGGTTGCGACCAATGGACGCAGCGAACGTCACATCCCGATCCCGTTACTTTTCGTCGCAGATCGGTGTGGCGAACTCCAGTGCCATATCCCACGGCTGTTCGATCCAGGTATCCTGCGGGATCGCCACTTCGAAATCGTCCAACAGCGCTTCGCCCATCGGCTTGGCGAAAATCGCGATGAACTTGGCTTTCGGGTAGAGCTCGCGGATCGCCTTGGCGGTAGTGCCGGTGTCCACCAAATCTTCCACCACCAACCAGCCTTCGCCGTCACCGGCGGTGGTGGCAGCCTTCACGACCACCAGCTCGCGCTGGCTGTCATGGTCATAGCTGGAGATGCAGAGGGTTTCCACATTACGAATGCCAAGTTCACGGGCCATCAGGGCTGCGGGCACCAGGCCACCACGGCTGACCGCGATGATACCTTTCCACTGGCTGACAGGCAGCTGACGACGGGCCAGACGGCGAGCTTCACGTTGCAGGTTGTCCCACGACACATAGAACTTTTTCGGCATGTTATCGATCTCGAATAGTTATTTAAAAACAATTACTTAAAATAACAACATCCGCAATTATCCTGCGGATGCCAGTAAATGGCGGCCCTTGCCCGACTGAATTCAGATTGCACTTCGGCTGCCTCAGGGCTAAGCCTCGGCAGCAAATCTGATAACAATGGAAGCAAGATGGGCTTATCCGGCGATCGGTTAGATGATGTGTCCAAACCGCGGACAGGCTGTTGGGCCGATATGATAGCACCGTTTGCAGAGAAAATGCCTGGCAAACGTATGCCAAAAACAGGAAAAATCGGCATCACCCTCTCCATTCGGCACATCTAGAGCGCCAAACGACTAACCTGCCGTCCCTGCTGCCGAGTCCAGATGGGCTGTGCGGCAAATCGCAGATAAAAAAATAGCAGGGGGAGGATTTACCTCACGCACCTGCTGCTTTCTCGCCTCTGCCTGGTTAGGCAGCTCGTCTCAGCGACGAGTGACGAAGGGATTAGGGTAGCTGAAACCCTGGGTATACAAAGAGGGGGCAAACCAATAGGTTGAGTTGCTGCCTGGCATATTGAAACTCCTGATTGCTTAACAAGTTACGTACCTTTAATGCGGGCTCAAATCCTTGAACGAACACTCGGTTCCATGGAGGCGCACTTGCTTTGCTTCGGTTCCCTGGAGGCTTTCATCGTCATCCTGACGGGTGGCGAACCACGGGAGCTAATTTACCAGTCGGTGCATTAAATTCAATATTTTTGTGAGATCGGTCACACATTTTCTTTTCTATCGGTCAGCGTCGTCCGAACCTGACGATCGTACTGCCTGGTTGCCATCAGCCAGCACAAGCTGCCTGCGATTTGCGCTGATTGCTCACATTTTTGTGTGATTGACTGTATTATCGTTATCCTCTTCCCCGGCCCGCTGATGGGGCCCTGTTAATTCCGTGCTGGTAAGGAGTCCCGACGTGGCACAGCTTAGCTCTCTCTCTCCCAAACTGATTTGGCATTTCTTCGAACAGATCTGCTCCATCCCCCACCCTTCCAAACATGAAGCCAAACTGAGCGCCTGGATCATCCAATGGGCTCAAGGGGAAGGTCTGGCGGTCAAGCAGGACAAGGTCGGCAACATCATCATCAAGAAACCGGCCACCCCGGGGATGGAAAATCGCAAAGCCGTGGTACTGCAGGCCCACATCGACATGGTGCCGCAGGCCAACGCCGACACCAAACACGACTTCGCGACCGATCCCATCGATGCCTATGTCGATGGCGAGTGGGTCACTGCCCGTGGCACCACCCTGGGTGCCGACAACGGCATCGGCATGGCCGGTTGCCTGGCAGTGCTGGCTGACAAGACCATCAAGCACGGTCCGCTGGAAGTGCTGCTGACCACAGACGAAGAGACCGGCATGACCGGCGCCTTCGGTCTGGAAGCGGGCTGGCTGGAGGGCGAAATCCTGCTCAACACCGACTCCGAAGAGGATGGCGAAGTCTATATGGGCTGCGCTGGCGGAGTGGATGCCAATATCCGCTTCCCGCTCGAGCTGGTTAACGCCAGCGAAGGCGAAGCGTTCGAGCTGGCCGTAAAAGGGCTGCGTGGCGGCCACTCAGGTTGCGATATCCATCGCGGTCGTGGCAATGCCAACAAGCTGCTGGTGCGTCTGCTCAAAGCAGCCGAGCCGCTGAGTGTTCGTCTGGCCGAGATCCACGGCGGCACGCTGCGCAACGCCATCCCGCGCGAAGCCCGTGCCACCCTGCTGGTGCCTGCTGCCAGCGTAAACGAGTTCAAGGCGCTGGTTGACCGCTACACCGGGATCTACCAGACCGAATTGGCCGCCACCGAGCCGAACCTGACCGTGCTGGTTAACAGCGCCGCCAAACCGGCCAAGTTGATGAGCGTCTCTCTGCAGCAGCGCCTGCTGGATGCCCTGATGGCCTGCCCGAACGGCGTGATGCGCATGAGCGATGCCATGCCCGGCGTGACCGAAACCTCGACCAACCTGGGGGTCATCAAGACTCAGGATGGCGAAGTGTACGTACAGTGCCTGATCCGCTCCCTGATTGACTCCGGCCGCGAGAGCATCGAGCAGATGACCCGCTCCCTGTTCACCCTGGCAGGCGCCAGCTGCGAATTCACCGGTGCCTACCCGGGTTGGGCGCCGAACGTGGACTCCCCCGTCATGGCGCTGGTACGCAATAGCTACCAAACCCTGTTCGGCACCATGCCCAACGTCATGGTGATCCACGCCGGTCTCGAGTGCGGTCTGTTCAAGAGCGCCTATCCGGAGTGGGACATGGTCTCCTTCGGCCCGACCATCCGCGGTGCCCACTCCCCTGACGAGAAGGTACATATCCCGGCGGTCGAACGTTTCTGGCAACTGCTGGTGCACGTACTGGAAGCGATTCCGGCCAAATAACCCGGCCTGCGCCACACGGCAAAACAAAGCCCCGCACTGCTGCGGGGCTTTTTATTGTCTGTTACAGCCAGATTTTGGCGCTTAACGGATGCCGCGGGCCTCGCGGATCCACTCCCAGGCTTGCTGGATCTCCTGGGTCTTCTCCTTGGCCATCTCCATCATCTCCGGCGGCAGCCCTTTGGCGGCCAGCTTGTCCGGGTGATGTTTGCTCATCTCCTTGCGGTAGGCGCGCTTGATATCCTGATCGCTGTCGCTCTCGCTCACTCCCAGCAACTGGTAGGCATTCTTGAGGCGATCCGCAGAGGGTGCCGCCTGCCGATACTGCTGGCCACCGGAATGGCCCCCCTGATACTGGCCATGAGCCTGATTGAAGAAGTTCATCTGCGCTTCGGCCATCGCCAGAATGCGGGCCAACTCGATGCGGCTGAAGCCCAGCTCGTCGGCAATGGTGTGCAGAATGGCGCGCTCGCCCTCCTCCACCCGCCCGTCGGCAAAGGCCGCCTGCAGTTGTACCTCGAGGAAGAAGCGCAGAATGTCGCGCTGCCCCAGACTTGCACGGCGGAACTCGGCCAGGGTCTCGCGCAGTGGGAAGTCGGCCTCTTTACCGAGACGAAATGACTCCTGTGCCCGAGCACGCTGTTCACCCGCCAGCCGCATCCGATCCATCAGGTTGGAGGCAACCCGGATCTCCTGCTCGGTCACCTGACCGCTGGACTTGGCGATGTGACCCATCACCGAGAAAGTGGCGTGGAAGAAGACGGCTTGCTGCTCCTGACTCGGGCCGCGACGAAACGCCCCCTGCAGCCCCATGCCACGGTCGAAACGGTGGCCGATCCAGAGGCCAATCAGGGCGCCGATGATATTGCCGAGCAAAAAACCGAAGAAGGCGCCCAGCACCTTACCCCAAATACGCATGGTTCAAGACCTCTTGAAGTTAATGAGTGCGGGCCTGGAGCTGGTCATCCAGCTCGCGCAGTCGATCGACCGTGCCGATATCGCGCCACTCGCCAGCGAGCAGGCTACCGCCCACCCGCCCTTGCGCCATCCAGTCACGGAGCAGGGGCGCCAGTTTGCGGGCGCCGCCCGCGAGACCGGCAAAGGCCGCCGGATCATATAGTCCGACCCCGCTGAAGGTAAACGCTGGCGTATCCATAACTCGCCCTCCTTGCAAGGCAAAGTCCCCGCTCGGGTGCTGAGGCGGATTGGGCACCAGCCAGAGGTGGGCCAGATCATCGCCAAGGGGCTGGCTGGCCAGAGTGTGATAATCGAGATCGAGCCAGGTATCGCCGTTGATCACCAGAAAGGGTTCTGCGCCCAGCAGCGGCAGTGCCTGCACGATGCCGCCTGCGGTCTCCAGTGCGCTCTCCTCGGCTGACCAGTGGATGGTCACGCCAAGGGCACGGCCATCACCCAGGCTCTCAACCAGCTTGTGGCCAAGCCAGGCGTGGTTGATGACCAACTCGGTCACGCCAGCGGCTTTGAGTTTTTCGATGTGATGAACGATGAGCGGCTTGCCCCCCACCGCCAGCAGCGGCTTGGGCAGCAAGTCGGTCAGCGGGCGCATCCGCTCGCCACGGCCAGCGGCCAGGATCATCGCCTTCATGATTTAACTCCAGCATTGGCGATCCCCGGCAACACCACCTGCTCCAGCCACTGACCAAAACGGGCCAATACCGGATAGGCGCTACCGTGAGTGCGACAGACATCCACCACGTAGCCAAGGGTACGGGGAATATCCTTGAGATAGCCGGACTTGCCGTCGCGATGATAGAGCCGGGTGAAGATTCCGGCCGCTTTGAGGTGTCGCTGCATGCCGGTCAGGTCGGCATCACGACGGAAACTGGCATAATCTAGCTCGCCAAGCAGACCCGCCTGTTGCAGGGTGGCAAAGCCGTGACGCATCCCTTCATCGATCACCTCGTCCGGCCAGCGCACGTAGCAATCTTTCAGCAGGGAAACCAAGTCATAGGTAAGCGGCCCGATGACCATATCCTGAAAATCGATGATGGCGAGTTCGCTGCTATCAGGAGTGTCTCCGCCACACACCATCAGGTTGCGACTGTGGAAATCTCTATGCATCACCCCCTGCGGCTGGGCCAGATTGCAGGCGGTGAGGCAGGCAAAGGTCTCGTCCAGCAGTTGCTGCTCTTCATGGCTCAGAGTCAGTTGCAGATGATGACCCAGCAGCCACTCGGGGAAAATGCTGTTCTCCCGCGCCATAAAAGCCGCATCGAAGGGTTCAAGCGCCAGTTCAACCGCCCCCAGGCGGGGCAGCAAATCAATCGCCTTGCCATACCAGGCCAGCACGTTGTGCTCGTTCAGGCAGCTGATCAGCTGGGTATCGCCCAGATCACTGACCGCCAGCAGACCCTGTTCGTAGTCCACAGCCTTGACCTCTGGCGCCAACAGCTGACGCGCCTGCAAGGCGGCCGCGTTACGAACAAACTCATGATTTTTTTCGGTTTTCGGATTGGCATCCACCCACACCAGACCACCACCGCGATAGTAGCGGCGGAAGCTGGCATCACCGGAAATGAGGGTAAGCGTGAGAGTGGCATCACCGGAAATACGGCGTGCCCACTGCAATAGCAGGGAATCGCGATCGTGCATAAGTAGAGGACCAAGGTGGAAAGCAGCACTTGGCTGTTAGCCCTGGCCGCAATAATGCTTTATCATTGCCGGCTAACATAAAGCAATGACATGCAATGTCAACTCGATGAAACCTGTCGTAAAATGCATGCCTTGGATCAACCGTATCTATCACGGATTGCACGAGTCTTTCACATGACAAAATGGACACTGGGGTACCGCTATCCCATCGCCCTGACTATCAGCCTGGCCCCCGCACTCACCCCTATGATGGTGCAGGCGGCCCCGTTCGAAGCGCCGCCAGCCACCGGCATTCTCGATAGTCTCTGCTATGACTATGTTCCCAAGATAGAGAAGCCTGCATCGGGTCAGGATGCCAACGCACAGCCGGTCGAGGTTGATGCCGACCGTCTCGAGGCCAAACAGGGCGGCACCGCCGTCTATGAAGGCGACGTCAAGGTTCGTCAGGGTGTTCGCAAGTTTGACTCCGACTATGCCCAGCTCGACCAGAAGAGCCGGGATGTCATCGCCATCGGCAACATCTATTACAACGACGGTCAGGTGACCGTCACCAGCGACAAGACCCTCAAATCCAACTTGGATACCAAGAACTCCGAACTGGAAGAGGGCAAGTATCAGGTGCATGGCTCACCGGTGCGCGGCTTTGCCAAGCGCGTGGTGATGACCAACAACAACCAGAACATCACCATGGAGGGGGCCCAGTACACCACCTGCCCCCCCGGTCAGGAAGTGTGGACCCTCAAGGCGGGCAGTATCGACATCGACCAGAAAGAGGTGTTCGGCGAAGCCTGGAACGCCAGCCTCTGGCTCTATGACTACCCGGTGTTCTACTTCCCCTATATCAACTTCCCCATCAAGGATGAGCGGAAGACCGGTCTGCTTTACCCGGGTTACAAGCAAAGCTCCAGCAACGGCATGGATATCACCCAGCCCTTCTACTGGAATATTGCCCCCAACTATGATGCCACCATCACCTCCCGTTTTATGGACAAACGCGGCCTGATGGAGCAGGTGGAGTTCCGCTATATGCCGGACCCTGCCCACACCGGTACCCTCTATTTTGAAAGCCTCAGGGATGACAAGCAGTATGATGCTGGCAACCCGAGCTTTACCAACCCTTCGACAGGGACTCCGTACCTCTCCGATGGGCATCGTTACCTGATGAACGTCCGCCACAGTTCCACCCTGATGGATGGCTCCCTGCGTCTGGGCATCGACTACACCCAAGTGCGCGACAAGGATTACAACTATTTCAACGACTTCAGCCCGCAAGTGGGCACTCAGGTCGACAGCCAGTTGCAGCAATCCTTCACCGCCGGCTACTACCAGCACAACTGGAACCTCACCTCCGAGGTGCGCCGCTACCAGATCCTGAGTCCGTATGCGCTGCTACCCCACGAGATGCTGCCGCGTATCGACTACAACTACTTCCAGCAGGGCAAGTGGTTCGATCTGGCCTGGAACAGTGAACTGACCAAGTTTGGCTATAACAGCGGCAGTGCCACCATCCAGCAGGCCGGTGAGCGCTATACCGCCACCCGTCTGCATCTGGCACCCACCCTGACTGTGCCCCTGGTGGATGCGCCGGGTTACTACCTGACCAGTCAGTACAAATTGATGTTTACCTCCTACAACCAGGAGGTACCCAAGGATCTGGTTAGCCAGGACCGCAGCCGCTTCACCGATGCAGACAGCAAACAGCTGACCCTGAAAGAGGGCACTATTACCCGTACTCTACCGTCCTTCCGCCTCAAGGGGGGAGTCAACTTCGATCGGCCGCTCGACTGGTATGATGGCAAGGGCACCCAGACCCTGGAGCCCGAGTTCCAGTACCTCTATATCCCTTACAAAAATCAGGACGAGATCGGGATCTACGACACCACCACCACCCGTCAGGATTACTACAGCCTGTTCAGTGATCGCCGCTTTGCCGGTCTCGACCGCATCAGCGATGCCAATCGGGTCACCGTTGGCCTGACCAGCCGGGTCTATGACAATGTGGGTGATGAACGGTTGCGACTGGCGGTAGCCCAGGCCTTCGAAATGACACCACCCAAGGTGCGCCTCTACTCGTCCGCTCCGGAAAGCACCAACGCCCGCTCCCTGCTCTCGTTCGAGGGGGATGCCCGCATCACCGATGAGTGGTTTGCCCACGCAGGAACCCAGTACGATACCTCCGAGGGTGAATTTACGGCTGGCAACGGTGCTGTCGAATACCGGACCGGCAAGCTGACCACTCAGGCCAACTACCGCTACATCAAGGATGGCAACCTGGACTATCGCTATCCGACCAACACGGCGCTGGCAGAAGATCTGAGCCAGGCGGGTCTGGTGATGATGGCGCCGATCGCCGATCAGTGGCAGATGTATGGCGGTTACTACCGTGACATCAAGCAGGATGTGAACATTGACCGCAAGATCGGTGTCAAATACGACTCCTGCTGCTGGAGCATCAATATGAGCCTGGAGTGGCACAATCAGCCTGACAACGTCACCCTGAAACCCACTTCGGAAAGAGTCATTGGTCTGCAGTTTGAAATGAAGGGACTTGGCAGCGTGGGTACAGGTGGCCGCAGCGTCACCCTGGATACCGAGCTGTTGCCCTATGTTCGCCCGTTTAATCTGAAAGGCCAGCAATGATGCTGGCCCAGCCTTGAGAGATGGATATGAAAAAGACCCTGATTGCCCTGCTGACCGCGGGAATGTTCGGTGCCATGAGCCAGGCCGCACTGGCTGCGCCCGAGCTGATGGACAAGGTGCTGGCCGTGGTCAACAAGGACGTGGTGCTGTCCAGCCAACAGGACGCACTGGTCAACAAGGTAAAACTCTCTGCTCAGGAGAGCGGCCAGTCCCTGCCTGACGACGCCACCCTGCGCAAACAGGCGCTGGATCGCCTGATCCAGGAGAGCCTGCAGTTGCAACTGGCGGAGCGCCAGGGGCTGAAGATCAGCGACACCCAGCTGGAACAGGCTATTCAGGGCATCGCTGCCGACAACAAGATGACCCTGGATCAGCTGCGGGCCCAGCTCGCCCGTGAAGGGATGACCTATGCCCAATATCGGGAAGAGGTTCGCCGCGAGATCCTGATGAACGAGGTGCGCCGCAACCAGGTGCGCCGCCGTATCAACATCTCCGAGCAGGAGGTGAAGCAGGTGGTGGAGATCCTGAAGAAACAGGGTCAACAGCAGAACGAATACCACGTCGGCCATATCCAGATTGCCCTGCCGGACAACCCCACTGCCGCCCAGCTGGATGCCGCCAAGAGCAAGATCGAGCGCATTCTGGCCGCCCTCAAGCAAGGTGCCGACTTCCGCAAACTGGCCATTGCCGAGAGTAATGGTCCCAAGGCGCTGGAAGGGGGTGACTGGGGCTGGATGAGCCCGCAAGAGATGCCGACCCTGATGGCCGAAGCGGTACAGGGTGCCCAGAAGGGCGATATCGTCGGCCCACTGCGCTCCGGCGCCGGCTTGCACATCGTCAAGGTGTTCGACACCAAGGGTCAGCAGCAAGTGATGCAGACCGAGGTGAAAGCACGTCACATCCTGATCAAGCCCTCCATCATCCTGAGCGAAGAGAAAGCCAAGGGGATGCTGGATGGCATTCTGCACGACATCAAGAGCGGCAAGGCCAGCTTCGCCAGCATGGCGGAGAAGTACTCCGAAGATCCGGGCTCTGCGGTGCAGGGTGGCGAACTGGGCTGGTCTGATCCCAACGTCTATGTCCCCGAGTTCCGCGACATGGTCAACCGTCTGCAACCGGGCCAGATCAGTGCCCCGTTCCGTACCAGCCATGGCTGGCACATCGTGCAGGTGGAAGATCGCCGCAGCCAGGATGCGACCGACAAGGCTCAGGAGCAGCGCGCCTACCAGCTGATCTACAATCGCCGCTTCGTGGAAGAGTCCCAGGCGTGGCTGGATGAGCTGCGTGACGAGGCCTACATCCAGATCGAAGGAGCCGGTAGCTGATGAGCTGCCGTCGCCTTGCCGTTACCCCGGGCGAACCGGCCGGGATCGGCCCGGATCTGGTGCTGCAGATTGCCCAGCAGGATTGGCCCCACCAGTTGGTGGTGATCGCCGATCCGGCGCTGCTGCGCGAGCGGGCCGCCCTGCTGGGGCTCAGCATCGAGCTTGAGCCCTACGATGCCGCCGCACCTGCCCGCCCCCAGCGGGCGGGCACCCTGACCGTCTGTCCGGTCACCCTCGGCGCCTCTGTGGTGCCGGGCGAGCTGAACGAAGGCAATGGCGCCTATGTGCTGGCGACCCTGCAGCGTGCCTGCGATGGCAACATGAGCGGCGAATTTGCCGCCGTGGTGACCGGGCCGGTGCACAAGGGGATCATCAACCAGGCCGGGGTCTCGTTCAGCGGCCACACCGAGTTCTTTGCCCAGCAATCCAACACCGCCGATGTGGTGATGATGCTGGCAACCGAGGGGCTGCGGGTTGCGCTGGCAACCACCCATATTCCGCTGGCCTATGTGGCGATGGCCATCACCGAGGATCGCCTCGGCAAGGTGATCCGGATCCTCAATGAGGATCTCGCCACCAAGTTTGGCATCGCCAAACCCCGTATTTACGTCTGTGGCCTCAACCCCCATGCGGGGGAAGGTGGCCATCTCGGACGTGAAGAGATTGACGTGATCGAACCCGCCCTGGCCATCCTGCGCCAGGAAGGGATCGATCTGGTCGGCCCGTTGCCGGCCGACACCCTGTTCCAGGAGAAATACCTCAAGGATGCGGATGCGGTACTCGCCATGTACCACGACCAGGGGCTGCCTGTGCTCAAATACAAGGGCTTCGGCAGTTCGGTCAATATCACCCTGGGGCTTCCCTTCATCCGCACTTCGGTGGATCACGGCACCGCGCTGGATCTGGCAGGCAAGGGCCTGGCCGATCCGGGCAGCCTTGTCACCGCGATTAACCACGCCATCAAGATGGTAGAGAAAAAAAGATATGAGCAGTAAGGTGCACATGGGTCACACGGCCCGTAAGCGTTTCGGTCAGAACTTCTTGCACGACCGGTATGTGATCGATCAAATCGTCGCCGCCATCAACCCGCAGCCGGGTCAGAATCTGGTGGAGATCGGTCCGGGTCTGGCCGCGCTGACCGAGCCGGTTGCCGCCCAGATGGACAAAATGACCGTGGTCGAGCTTGACCGGGACCTGGCAGCTCGCTTGCGCGAGCACCCGACCCTCAAAGACAAGCTGACCGTCATCGAAGCGGATGCCATGCGCTTCGACTTCAGTACCCTGATGGGTGAAGGCAAGGGGCCGCTGCGCATCTTCGGCAACCTGCCCTACAACATCTCCACCCCGCTCATCTTCCACCTGTGCGAATTTGCCGACCGGGTTGAAGACATGCACTTCATGCTGCAAAAGGAAGTGGTGTTGCGTCTGGCCGCCGGCCCGGGCAGCAAGGCTTATGGCCGTCTGAGCGTGATGACCCAGTACTACTGCCAGGTGGTGCCGGTGCTGGAAGTGGGCCCGGGCGCCTTCAAACCGGCGCCGAAAGTGGACTCTGCCGTGGTTCGCCTGATCCCGCACAAGAATCCGACCATAGTCGCAAAAGACATTCGTTGTCTGAATCGCGTCTGTACCGAGGGCTTTGGCCAGCGTCGCAAGACCATCCGCAACAGCTTCTCCAACTTCATCACCGACGCCCAGCTGACCGAGCTTGGTATCGATGGCAACCTGCGCCCGGAGAATCTCTCCCTCGAGCAGTTTGTCATGATCGCCAACTGGCTGGCGGATCAGCAACAGGCCTGATCCTGTGGCACTCCCGCACATCGAGATCCGCCCATACCCCGTGTATGTGGCGGGCTCCAAAGACCCTTACCAGTTTCACTATCTGATCGAGATTGAGAATCTGGGGCCCGGCCCGGTGCAACTGCTGCATCGGCGCTGGCTCATCACCGATGCCAATGGCAAGATGCTGGAAGTGGCAGGCCCGGGCGTGGTCGGGGAACAACCCGTCATTGCCGAAGGTGAGACCTACCGCTACCAGAGCGGCGTGCCGCTGGCGACCCCGCTTGGGGTGATGGAAGGGAGCTATACCCTGCAAGATGGCTCTGGTCAGCAGTTTGAGGCGCCCATCGCCCCCTTCACGCTGGCCATCCCCAATATTATCAACTGAGGTTTCATGGCGAACTGTTTTGTCGGTGACATCCAGGGCTGTTACGACGACTTGCGCCGTCTGCTGGATCTTGCCGCGTTCGATCCCGACCAAGACATGCTCTGGCTGTGCGGCGATCTGGTCGCCCGCGGCCCGGACTCCCTCAATACCCTGCGTTTTGTCAAAGGGCTGGGTAACCGCGCCGTTACCGTGCTCGGCAACCACGACCTGCACCTGCTGGCCGTCGCCGATGGCGTTGCACCGCTCAAGAAGAAAGACAAGCTGCAAAGCCTGATGGATGCCCCTGATCGGGATGAACTGCTGGAGTGGCTGCGCCACCGCCCGCTACTGGCCGAACATCCGGATCTCCCCATCATGATGGTGCATGCCGGGATCTCCCCCGCATGGGATGTCCGCACCGCGCGCAATTGCGCCCGCGAGGTAGAGAGCCTGCTACGCGGTGACCAGTACAGCTGGCTGCTGCACAACATGTACGGCGACCAGCCCGATGGCTGGAAAGATGATCTGGTCGGGATCGACCGCTACCGCTACATCATCAACACCTTCACCCGGATGCGCTTCTGCTATTTCGACGGTCGTCTCGACTTCAAATGCAAGAAGGGGCCCAAGGAGTCGACCCCGGGGCTGCGTCCCTGGTTCGAGCAGCGCGAGCATCACGTGGACGACCCCATTCTGGTGTTCGGCCACTGGGCAGCCCTGATGGGCAACACCGGCAAGAGCGATATCAAGGCGCTCGATACCGGCTGTGTCTGGGGCAACAGCCTGACCCTGTGGCGCTACGAGGATGATGCCCTGATCGCCACCCCCTGCCCGGTTCACGCCAGCTAGGGGGACGCAGCAATCTGGCGGTCGCTGCCGCAGGGATTGCAACAACCCGCACCAATAACAAAGCCCGGCAATCTGCCGGGCTTGCTGTTTTAGGTTCCCTGTTTTCCGGCGAATGAAGTTACAACTTGCGCCCCAGCCGCTTCTCGATCTGGCGCCGCTCCCACTCGGGGCCAAACAGCTTGAAGGGCTGAAACACTCGAACAGCATGGGAGGCAAGCCCCAGCCCCCAACCCAGGGTTGGCCACCAGGCCCAGATGTACTCCGGATTGCTCAGGTAGTTGATGACAAACAGCCCGCAGATCACCACCACGTAGCTGGCGACATGGTGATAGAAGCCCTTGAGCTCCTCCACATAGCGCATTGCCGCCCGCTCCTCTGCCGATACCTGCACCACATCCTGACCCATAGTGTCACTTCCTCTCATCTCGCGCTCCTGTTGCTCTGATCCATCCAGTTGAGCCACATCGAGTTCAAAGACGGCGGCCAGGGCCTTGAGAGATTCCAGTCCGGGTTGCTGCCCCTGCTCGATCCGCTGGATAGTGCGGACACTCAAACCAGTCAACGTTGCCAACTGATCCTGGGACCAACCCCGTTGCAATCTCAACTTCCTGACGATCATCTCGAACTCCTTGTGGTAATTGACAGGGCCAGCATAGGGCTTGCGCCGCGAAAGGTGACACGACAGATAGCCGACATACATCTGACAGTCCTTTAAAATCAGATGGTTAAGATTTTGATCTTGTCAGTCAGCCGCTCGTTTCCCCAGATATTGCACAAACCGTAACAGATAACCATCGGGATCCTGCAGCAAAAATTCGCGCTGCCCGGCCAGCATCTCGCCCACTGGATACCAGACCTCAGTGGGCTGCCGGAAAAGTGCAATCTCGGCGGCCTGCAAGCGGTCGAGTAGCGGCTGGATCTCGGTCAGCTCCATCTGCAGATTGATCCCCCGACCGAACGGTGGCTCCAGCGCCCCGACCTGCCAACCCGCCGGATGTACCTGCTCCAGCATCAGTTGTACCTGTTGCTGTTCAAGATAAGCAAAAGGAGGGTCATCGCGCCGATAGCGGACCGAGAAGCCCAACAAACCGGTATAGAAAACCAGAGATCGAGCCAGATCGGTAACCGACAGCTCCGGTACCATGGGATTCCAATACACCTCATCCACAGCGACAGTAGGGTTCGTCATGGCTTACAGGCTCTGCATCAGCTCGGCGGCAATTTCAAAGGAGCGCAGTCGGGCCTGATGATCGACGATGGGGCCATTGAACATCAGCTCATCGGCACGGGTTTCCGCCAGCAGCGCCTTGAGACCGTGACGAACCTGCTCCGGATCTCCCACCAGAGAGCGGGCCAAGGTCTGCTCCATCGCCATCAGCTCACGGGGTGCCCACTCGTCGCCAAGCTGGACGACCGGCGCGGGCAGCTTGCCCGCATCACCGCGATGGAGGCGCAAGAACTGCTGCTGCACGGTAGTGAACTGGAAGCGTGCCTCCCGCTCGCTGTCGGCGGCGATCATGTTGATGCAGACCACCGCATGGGGCTTGGGCCAGCGCGCAGAGGGGCGATACTGGCTACGGTAGATCTCCAGCGCTTGCAGCAACATGGCGGGAGCAAAATGGGAGGCAAAACCGAACGGCAAACCCATCGCCGCCGCCAGTTGCGCGCTGTAGAGGCTGGAGCCAAGCAGCCAGATGGGTAGATGCAGCCCCTGACCGGGCACCGCCTGCACAGCGCCGATCTCGTCGCCAAAATAGCTCATCAGCTCGCGCACATCGGCCGGGAAATCATCCACCTCGCCACTGCGCATACGCCGCAGCGCCCGCATGGTGCGCTGATCGGTCCCGGGGGCGCGGCCAAGGCCAAGGTCGATGCGGTCGGGATAGAGAGAAGCCAAAGTGCCAAACTGCTCGGCAATCACCAGTGGCGAGTGGTTCGGCAGCATGATGCCACCCGCCCCGATCCGCAGAGTGGTGGTGGCTTCGGCCAGATGGCCGATCAGCACCGAGGTGGCGGCACTGGCAATGCCCGGCATGTTGTGATGCTCGGCAAGCCAGTAGCGCTGGTAACCCCAACCCTCGGCATGGCGGGCAAGATCCCGCGAACGGCGAAACGACTCGGCAGGTACAGATCCTTCGGCAACAGGCACCAGATCGAGCACGGAATAGGGGATGGCAGACATGGGTCACTCCATTGATTTACAGGCCAGTAACAAGTGGGGCAATGTAGCACGGGATACCTGAATGAATCACTATCTCCTGCCACACTCTGCCTGCCAAGCGGCAGCAATCGAACGGAACAAATCTCAGGCAAGTATTGTTTGAACGCTCATCCTGCTGGCCGCACAAGCCCGGGGGTGGATCATATTTTCTTACATTTGCGGGCTGGCCTGAGCGCCCCGGGCTGGTTATAACGGTGCCCCTATAGCGAAGGGGGAGCAACAGACTCCCCCTCACTCTTTGTCACACCACACTGTTCAGGTTATCTATGTCAAAACATCTCGTTCTGCTGGGCGCGCTGACGCTGTCCGGTTGCGCCCTGTTGTCTCCCCCCGCCCCCACCGTCACCCCGGTGCACCTTGCCGATACCAGCCAGCGCGGCTTCTACATCGAGTGCAGCAGCATGAAAGCCTGCTTCCAGCAGGCCAACCAGACCTGCCCGCAAGGTTACAAGGAGACCGACCGCCGCCAGCAGACGCTCTACAGCACCCAGTATCTGGGGGGAAGCTATGACAAGGAGAAGAAAATCTACCAAGCTGCCAAGCCCTATCGCATCGCCAACACGGTCCACTCGTTAACCATCCAGTGTCCTGTCACTAGAGGCTAAACCAACCGAAGGGGTACTCTCTCCCGTTACTGCGAAAAAGAAAACGGTCAACCGAGGTTGACCGTTTTTCACTGCGTTGCGTCCTTAGAACAGCAGGTGTGCCACCCCGGCGATAACCGGCAAGGTAACCAGAGTGCGCAGCAGGAAGATAACAAACAGTTCCCACAGCTTGACCGGGATCTTGCTGCCCAGCAGCAGGGCGCCCACTTCGGACATATAGATCAGCTGGGTTACCGACATGGCGGCAATCACGAAGCGGGTCATGTCGCTCTCGATGGTCGAGGCCAGCACCGCCGGAATAAACATGTCGGCAAAACCGACCATGATGGTCTTGGAAGCCGCTTCCGCCTCCGGCAGTTGCAGCAGCTCCAGCAAGGGGACAAACGGGGCGCCAAGCCAGTTGAAGATAGGGGTATGTTCGGCCAGCATCAGGGCACAGGTACCGATCGCCATCACCACCGGCAGCACACCAAACACCATATCCAGTGCATTCTTCACCCCTTCCCGGGCGACGGCACCGAGACCGGTCATCTGCTCTGCCTTGGTCAATGCACGTTCGAGACCATAACTCATCACACTGTGCTGGTGGGGCACCGCCTCCTGCTTGCGACACAGGGGAGCGCCATCGATATAGATATCCTTCTTCCAGGATAGCGGCGGCAGACGTGGCACCACGATAGCGGCAACCACCCCAGCCAGACAGACAGTCAGATAGAAGGGGACAAACATGTGCTCCAGCTTCACCTGGGAGATCACCACCAGACAGAAGGTGATGGAGACCGCAGAGAAAGTGGTGCCAATCACCGCGGCTTCACGCTGGGTATAGAACTTACCCTCATACTGCTTGCTGGTCAGCAGGATGCCAACGCTGCCATCGCCAAGCCAGGAGGCAAAGCAGTCCACTGCGGAGCGACCCGGCAACCGGAAGACAGGACGCATGATGCGGGTCATCATGGTGCCGACAAATTCCAGCAGCCCGAAATCGAGCAGCAACGGCAGCAGCAGGCCGGCAAAAATGAAGACTGAAAACAGCACCGGCAGCAGATCGTTGAGCACCAGTCCACCGGTTGCGCCGGAGTAAAGCACCTCTGGCCCCACCTGGAAGAAGGTCAGCAGCACGAAGATACCGCCCAATACCCGCACGCAGGCCCAGAAAGGGGAGACATTGAACAAACTGTTGAGGAAAGGACGACGCACCAAGATCGCTGGCTTGAACAGCCAGGCAATCAGCGTCATCAGCATGGTGGTGGTGATCACCGCACTGACCATGGCGACCAGATAATCGGCAAAAACGCGCTGTACCAGCTTGGCCAGCACGGCCACCGGGATGGTGACGTTACCGTCATAGACGACCGGCGTCATGAACAACAGGATCCCGATAAGTGACGGAATCAGAAACATCAACAAGTTACGGCGAGTATTGACCGCAGGTGCTTCGAGACTCTTTTCCAACATGATATGACTACCCTAATGTTACTTTTCCCTAGCCCGGCCAACCTGCGTATTCATGCATTAACCGGCAAAACGGGCGCAAGAATACTCTAAAAAAATGCACAAACAAGCCCTTAAGTCAGAAATCTGCGCATAAATATTTATACAGGCAAACCTTCCATTAAAACAATAAGATACAGATGCGCATATCGATTCAATCGACATCGCCAGATGATTGTTTCGTTATTGTTAATTTTGGTGGGCAGTATAATCGGTTATCAGTGGCAGGCAATAAGTGACATCACAAATATACCTAATGAGTTTCTGCTCGATAGACATAAAAAAACCGGAGCCTGTTCAGGCTCCGGTTTTCAATGAGAGTGACGGGGATCAGTCACGGACGTAGATGACTTCAACGCCATCATCTTCGTCGTCATCCCAATCGTCATCATCAAGCCCTTCATCGAAGGCAAGAGAGGCAGCCAGTGCTTCCGCTTCAGCCTTGGCCAGCTGGTTCTTGTGGTAGTCGTCCCACTTGAACTCCACCTTCTCAATGGCGTCTTTGGCATCTTCCGCCAGCTGACGGGGCATGGTATCCAGCAGATCCAGAATGTCGTAGCAGACCTTCTTGGTACCTTCCTTGCTAATGGCAGTGATGGCATAGACCGGACCTTCGTGGTTCAGGGCTGCCTTGACGCGATCCATCACCTCCCGGGCTTCTTCCTCCAGGATCAGGTCCATCTTGTTAAACACCAACCAGCGCGGCTTGCCAGCCAGTTCCGGGCTGTACTTCTCCAGCTCCTTGACGATGGTCACGGCATTTTCAGCAGGATCGGAGCCATCAACCGGGCAGATATCCACCAGGTGGATCAGCACGCGGCAACGCTCGAGGTGTTTCAGGAAGCGGATACCCAGGCCTGCGCCTTCGGCTGCACCTTCGATCAGACCCGGGATATCGGCGATCACGAAGGAGCGGGAGTTTTCACCACGCACCACACCTAGGTTCGGTACCAAGGTAGTGAAGGGGTAATCAGCTACTTTCGGGCGAGCCGCAGAAACGGCGCGAATAAAGGTAGACTTGCCTGCGTTGGGCAGACCCAGCATGCCGACATCGGCCAGCAGCAGCAGCTCCAGCTTCAGGGTACGCACTTCACCCGGAGTACCGTTGCTCTTCTGGCGGGGAGCACGGTTGACGGAGCTCTTGAAGCGGGTGTTGCCCAGACCATGGAAACCACCTTTGGCAACCAGCAGCTTCTGCTCGTGGTGGGTCAGATCCCCCAGCAGTTCACCGGTATCTTCATCGGTCGCTCGGGTACCGACCGGCACGCGCAGGATCTTGTCCTTGCCGCGGCGGCCGGTACAGTTGGCGCTCTGGCCATTCTCACCGCGCTCGGCAGCATGGAAACGCTCGAAACGGTAGTCGATCAGGGTATTGAGGTTCTCGTCGGCGATCAGATATACGTCGCCACCGTCACCGCCGTCACCGCCGTCCGGACCACCGTTGGGAATATATTTTTCACGGCGAAAGCTTACACAACCGTTACCACCGTCACCGGCATCGACTCGAATCTGGACTTCATCAACAAACTTCATAGGTAACCGTCACCTTAATTCGAAAAACCGATACGCAATTATAGTGGTACAGACCCCTGCGGGCGATACGCATCTTGCCAATCATGCCCGTCAGAGCCAAAGTCAGCTGCGTTCCGTTTTTTCGTCAACGACATCAGAAAGACGTCAGAAAAACAAAAGCCCCGCCTGTTGGCGGGGCTTCGGATCCTTGCGGTCCGTAATTACTCAGCAACGATGCTAACGTATTTACGATTCAGCGGACCTTTAACTTCGAACAGGATTTTACCAGTCGCGGTTGCGAACAGGGTGTGATCCTTGCCCAGACCAACGTTGGTGCCAGCGTGGAACTTGGTACCACGTTGACGAACGATGATGCTGCCAGCCAGAACTGTTTCGCCGCCGAAACGCTTCACGCCCAGGCGTTTAGCTTCAGAATCGCGACCGTTGCGGGATGAACCGCCAGCTTTTTTGTGTGCCATTTATCGGACTCCTCTAATTAAGCGCTGATGCCAGTGATTTTGACTTCAGTGAACCACTGACGGTGGCCCGCTTGCTTACGATGGTGCTTACGACGACGGAACTTGACGATAGTCACTTTCTCGCCACGGCCGTGAGCCACAACTTCAGCTACAACCTTGCCACCTTCAACGAAAGGAGCACCTACTTTAAAAGTGTCGCCTGCAGCAACCATCAGAACTTCGTTGAAGTCGATGGTAGCGCCAGTCTCAACGTTCAGCTTTTCCAGACGAACGATTTGACCTTCGGCCACACGGTGTTGTTTTCCGCCGCTTTGGAATACCGCGTACATTTGATTAACTCCGTAAAGGCATGTCTTTTGCTCAAGGCTAGACATGCGCAAAAACCTATAACAATGGGCGGGCATTCTACGCAAATCGATCTGCTCAGGCAAGGCCAATTTAGCAAAAAGTTTATTTTGTGCGCATATCTGCCGCCGTGGATAAACGCCTAACTGTAACCCATTGTGAAATCGTGTAGAATCCCTGCCATTACTAAAATCGCAGTTATTGCTGCTGTCACGTTACGAGACTTATGGACCAACAGACTATCCGTGCGCTCTGTGCCGCCGACATGACGGCGGTCAATGAACTGATCCTGGCCCGACTCCAGTCCGACGTTAGTCTGATTAATCAGCTGGGTTTCTACATTGTCAGCGCCGGCGGGAAACGGATGCGCCCCATGCTGACCGTGATGGCTGCGCGTGCGCTGGGCTATGAGGGTGAGGATCACCTGAAACTGGCCGCCATCATCGAATTCATTCACACCTCTACCCTGTTGCATGACGACGTGGTCGACGAATCCGACCTGCGCCGCGGCCGGGAGACCGCCAACGCCATGTTTGGCAATGCCGCCAGCGTGCTGGTCGGTGACTACCTCTATAGCCGCTCCTTCCAGATGATGGCCGAACTCTCCAACCTGCGGGTGATGGAGATCCTCTCGGATGCCACCAACACCATCGCCGAAGGAGAAGTGTTGCAGCTGATGAACTGCAACGACCCGGATACCACCGAAGAGAGCTACATGACGGTCATCTACTGCAAGACCGCCAAGCTGTTCGAGGCCGCCACTCGCCTTGCAGCCGTGCTGACTCATCAGCCCGAGCCCGTCGAACAGGCCATGACCGATTATGGCAAGTATCTGGGCACCGCGTTCCAGATCATCGATGACGTGATGGACTACTGCTCCCAGAGCGAAGAGATGGGTAAGAACGTCGGCGACGATCTGGCCGAAGGCAAACCGACCCTGCCGCTGCTGCGCGCCATGGAAGTGGGCACGCCGGAAGAGCGCCAGCTGGTGCGCGATGCCATCGAGCACCGCAACGGCATGGAGCATCTTGAGCAGATCCTCGGCATTCTCGACCGCACTGGCGCGCTGGAGTACTCCCGCATGCGTGCCAGAGAAGAGGCCGACAAGGCCATTGCCGCCCTCGCCATCCTGCCGGACTCCCCGCACAAACAGGCGCTGGAAACACTGGCCCACATGGCCGTGCAGCGCAGTGCCTGAGTAAACGACATGGATGAAAAAAGAGGCCTTCGGCCTCTTTTTTATTGTCTGCTATCTGCTGGACAGTGCATTGCACCAGACTCAGCGACTCAGCGACTCAGCGACTCAGCGACTCAGCATCCAGAGGATCACGCTACCCGCAACCACTAACGAGCCGCCGATACGGCGCAACTGCTCCGGTGGCTGATCGCTCAGCAGCCGCAACATCTGCTGCCATGCCCTGGGCATCAACAACGGGCCGAGCCCCTCGAACAACAGCAGCAATCCCAACCCCATCAGCATGGATGTCAGCATCCGACCTCCTTCAATGCAACCAGCCACCCGGGTCGACGGCTGGCATTGGCACCAAAAACAAAAGGGTCTGACAATGCAGACCCTTTGAATGTGACCTCGTGGCGATTACTGCTTGGTGCCGTGAGGAGACTTGAGGTAACGGAAGAACTCGCTGTCCGGCTTCAACACCATCAGGTCGTTGCCACCGGCAAAGCTCTTGCGATAGGCCTCCATGCTACGCACGAAGCTGAAAAACTCGGGGTCTTTCTTGTAGCTGTCGGCATAGATCTTGGCGGCTTCCGCATCCCCTTCACCACGCAGTTGGCGAGCGTTACTCTCGGCGTCGGCGATCATGACGGTCACCTTGCGGTCGATATCGGCACGCAGGATTTCAGCCTTCTCGCGACCCTGAGAGCGGTGCTCACGGGCAACCGCGGTACGCTCGGCGCGCATCCGCTGGTAGATGGAGTTGGAGACTTCCACCGGCAGGTTGATCTGCTTGATCCGCACATCCACCACCTTGATACCGAGCTCGGAGGAGCGCGCCATCTTCTTCAAGGCATCTTCCATCACGGTACTGCGCTCACCGGAGACGATGTCCTTGATGGTGCGGTTACCTATCTCGGAACGCAGACCGTTGTTGATCTTGCGCTTGAGCAGATCTTCAGCCTGCAGCTTGTTGCCACCACCAGTTGCCAGGTAGTACTTGGAGAAATCCTCGATCTTCCACTTCACGTAGGAGTCGATGATCAGGTCTTTCTTCTCGGAGGTGACAAAACGGTCGGCCTGGCTGTCAATGGTCTGGATGCGGGCATCCATCTTGCGAACCTGGTCGATGAGCGGCACCTTGAAGTGCAGGCCCGGCTCATAGAGGCGGGGTTCACCGGAGTCAACCCGCTTCACCTTGCCAAACTGCACCACAATCCCCTTCTGACCTTCATCAACGATAAAGACAGAGGAGAAGCAGACCATGGCCGCGACAGCGATTGCACCAATAGCTAGCTTTTTCATCTATCAGTTTCTCCCTGAGCTGAAGCGGTCACCGCTACGCAGCGGCATTGTCGGGGTAGAGTTGGCACCCTCGTTGGAAACGGGGACCTGCTCTGTGACCGGGGCGACAGTGGCACGATCAGACTGGGCAGCCTTCGGCTTGCCAGACAGCTTGTCGAGCGGCAGGTAGATCATGCTGTTGTTGCCAGCCGGCATGTCGACCACCACCTTGTTGGCCTGCTGATAGAGCTCTTCCATCGTTTCCAGATAGATACGCTCACGGGTCAGCTCGGGGGCAGCCAGATACTGGGGCAGCAGCTCGTTGAAGCGAGCGACTTCACCCTGGGCTTTCAACACGATCTGGGATTTGTAAGCTTCCGCTTCCTGCTCCAGACGCTTCACCTGACCACGGGCCTTGGGCTCCACTTCACGGGCATAGGCTTCTGCTTCACGAATGAAGCGCTGTTCATCTTCCTGAGCGGAGATGGCGTCATCAAAGGCGTCTTTCACCTCTTCCGGCGGACGCGCCGGAAGGAAGTTGACGTCGACGATCTGCAGACCCATCTGGTAAGGCTCGATGATGCCATCGATCACCTGCCAGGTCTCCTGACGCACCTTCTCACGACCGGTAGTCAGGACGTCATCCATCCGGGTATGACCCACCACGTAGCGCAGTGCGCTATCGGTGGCCTGACCCAGACTCTCGTCGGCATTGGTCACGCTGAACAGATACTGCTCGGGATTGACCACACGGTACTGCACGTCCATCTCGACCCGTACCACGTTCTCATCCTGAGTCAGCATGAAACCGGAGGCAGGCAGGGAACGCACGGACTCGACGTCCACCGGGATCACCTGATCGATAAAGGTCGGCTTCCAGCGCAGGCCCGGCTCGACAATATGGGAAAACTTGCCAAACCGCAGCACGGCACCACGCTCCGCTTCGCGAATGGTGTAGAAGCCGCTGACGACCCACACCACCACAGCCACAACCAGCGCGATGGAAATACCAAAGCGACCTACATCGCCGCCAGATTTGCCGCCACCAAACAAGCCACCGAAACGGCGACTCACTTTGCGCAGCATTTCATCCAGATCAGGGGGTCCCTGATTCTTGCCGTTATTCCCCCAAGGGTCACGGTCTTTGCCGTTGTTACCAGGCTCATTCCAAGCCATCAGCGTCTCCATTAATACATGCGGATGGATATCATCTCTATCGGGCCATCATACGTTGAGAAGCCCCTAAGGGTTCATCTTCATCGACGAATCAATGCCTGATAAAGCGTTGTAAACTCTCACCTTCCTGTTTCACGAGGCGGTTCCAGTCGGCCACTTGCAAGCGGACTTCCAGCACGAAATCACCCTCCTCGCTAAAACCTTCCTGCTCAATCCCTTTCAGCTGATAGAGCGCACTGCGCAATCTCGCGGCAGAAGGAGGCAACTGCAGGGTGTGATGCACCATGGAGCCAGCCAGCAATTCGGTCAGCGCCGTAAACAGATGCTCACAACCTTCACCGGTCTGGGCCGACAACCAGACGCGCAACGGGCGCCCCTCGTCATCTCGCTCCAGACCTGCCGGACGATCCGCCAGCTTGTCGATCTTGTTGCAGATCATCAGCTGGGGCCTGTCATCGGCTTCGATCTCGGCCAACACCTGCTGCACGGAGTCGATATTCTCCTGCATCTGCTCATCGGCACAGTCCACCACATGCAGCAGCAGATCCGCTTCACGGGTCTCCTGCAGGGTCGCCTTGAAGGCCGCGACCAGATCATGGGGCAAGTGTCGAATAAATCCAACTGTATCCGCCAAAATCACATCACCCACATCCCGAATCACCAGTTTACGCAGGGTGGGATCCAGAGTTGCGAACAATTGGTCGGCAGCATACACGCTGGCAGCTGTAAGTTGGTTGAACAAAGTGGACTTTCCGGCGTTGGTATAACCAACCAGTGACACCGTCGGCACTTCGTTGCGGTTGCGGGCGCGGCGTCCCTGCTCCCGCTGTTTGGCCACCTTGTCGAGCCGACGCAAAATCGCCTTGATGCGTTCCCGCAGCAGACGTCGGTCAGTTTCAAGCTGGGTTTCACCCGGGCCACGCAGACCGATCCCGCCCTTTTGACGCTCAAGGTGGGTCCAGCCTCGCACCAGACGAGTGGAAAGATGGCGCAACTGGGCCAGTTCGACCTGCAGTTTACCTTCGTGGGTACGGGCGCGCTGGGCAAAGATATCGAGGATCAGGCCGGTTCGGTCCACCACCCGGCACTGGAACAGACGCTCCAGGTTGCGCTCCTGGGCAGGGGTCAGGGCATGGTTGAAGATGACGACGTCGGCATCCAGCATCTGGACTTGGGACGCGATCTCTTCAGCCTTGCCACTGCCGACAAAAAATTTGGCACTGGGCGCACTGCGATTGGTGGTAATCACTCCCAGCGCATTGACTCCGGCCGAGCTCACCAACATCTTGAGCTCTTCCAGATCCTCCCGCTCACCCTCATCACTGAAGTTGACATGCACCAGAACGGCCTGTTCGCCAGCTTCATAACGGTCAAACAAGCGCTTGCTCCTTAACAGGAATCATGATGAATCTGAGTTGGCGAGTCGACTCGCCCAGGGATATCACGCCTCGGCATCACCCTGTTCATCAGCCGCGCCACCCGGAGTGGGCTGGTGATGATTGACGGCACGGGCCGGTACGACAGTCGAGATGGCGTGCTTGTAAACCATCTGGCTCACGGTGTTTTTCAGCAGGATAACAAACTGGTCAAAAGACTCGATCTGACCTTGCAGTTTGATGCCGTTCACCAAATAGATAGAAACAGGAATCCGCTCACGGCGCAGCGCATTCAAAAACGGGTCTTGGAGAGATTGCCCCTTAGCCATTTTTCTTTTCCTTATAGTTTGTTGTTTTTAAACACCGAATATCAATATAACAACCTGATTATACAGGGAGTGTCAAGCCGCACCAGCGCGAGCAAGCACGCGGTCGAGATTGCCAGACTCACCAGATTCCAACCAGGTCACATCGGGCCAGCCGCGCAACCAGGTCATCTGTCGTTTTGCCAATTGGCGTGTGGCAACAATGCCACGATAACGCATCTCATCATACCCCACTTCACCGCACAGGTAGTCCCACATTTGGCGATAACCCACACAGCGAATGGAGGGAAGATCAGGGTGCAGATCGCCGCGCGCCATCAGCGCGCGAACCTCCAGTTCAAAGCCGCCTTGCAGCATCTTGTCAAAGCGCAGTTCGATCCGCTGATGCAGCACGGCGCGATCGCTCGGGGCGATGGCAAACTGCTGCACCCGATAGGGCAAGCCCTCCCCCTGCACCTGCGTCAGCTCGGTAAGGGTCTTGCCGCTGATGCGGTAGACCTCCAGCGCCCGGGAGAGTCGTTGCGGGTCATTGGGGTGGATCCGCGCCCCGGCCACCGGGTCGATGCGCACCAGCTCGTCATGTAGAGCCTGCCAACCGAGGCGGGCAGCCTCTTCCTCAATCCCGGCACGAATGGCGGGATCGGCAGAGGGCAGCGGGGACAATCCCTCCAGCAGCGCCTTGAAATAGAGCATGGTGCCGCCCACCAGCAACGGAATGCGGCCACGGTCGGCGATCTCTTTCATCTCCCGCAGGGCATCCTTGCAAAAATCGGCTGCCGAATAGCTCACTGCGGGATCAAGAATGTCGATCAGCCGGTGCGGGGCACGTGTCAGTTCATCGGCGGTCGGCTTGGCCGTACCTATATCCATGCCGCGATAGATCAGCGCCGAATCGACGCTGATGATGTCGCAGGGCAGCGCCTGGCACAGTTCAATGGCGAGATCCGTCTTGCCGGAGGCCGTCGGCCCCATCAGAAAAATTGCGGTCGGCAAGTCACTCGCCATGTTCAAACTCCTCCAGCACGGTCGCCAGCGAAAGGGGGCGTACCATGCGAATGTCTGTCAGTTGGTCAGCGTGAGCGGCCACAAGTTCCGTCAGCAGACGACTGGCAGTTGAAAAATCGTATATCTTCTCGCGGCTTATCCCCTGCTCCACCAGCCATTGGCATAATACTTCAGCCTGCTGACCAGCATCACTGTCAGATCCGCCCTCGATAATTTGCAGCAATTCGGGTAACAGACGCACCAGATCGGTCTGGCGCAGCAGAGCCGGCACCCGAGTCAGGATCATGGTGTCGCGCCCCCCGCTTTTCAACTCCAGCCCCATCCGTTTCAGCAAACGTTCCTGCTCGGTCACCAGCGCGATAAAATTCTTCGGCAATTTGAAGGAGACCGGCAGCAACAGTGGCTGGGCCGCCAGTCCCTGGCCCCAGGTCTCCAGCAGCCAGTGGCGCAGCAGCACCCGCTCGGCGCGCACCAGCGAGAGCAGCACCAGCTGATTATCCCGCTCGATCAACAAGTAGGCCTGCTCCACCAGAGTCAGGGCGCGACATCCCCCCTGTTTAGGTGACGGCACTGTGTCGGTGGACTGTGCGGGAGCAGCCTCAGCCGCAGTTGCGATAGGCAGCGTAGTGAGCAGAGCGCCCATGCCGCGCATCGCCTCCCGGCTTGGGGGCTCGGGCGGTTGATAATTGCTGGCTCGGCCAGACCCACCGCCCCCCTCCCGCACCTGTGCAGGTGCCCGGTAGCTGTGCTCGGCACCGTACCACTCCGGGCGTGGCGCCTGACCGGGATATTCAATCTGCGGACTGACCGGCAACTCGACCAGAGTTTCGGCCAGCGGCGCGTCCTGATGAGCGGCGCTGACTCCTTCGCGGCGCAGCGCAGTAAACAACGCCTGAAAGATAAAGTCGTGGATCAGTCGCGCCTGATGGAAGCGCACCTCATGCTTGGCCGGGTGGACGTTGACATCCACCTGACGGGGATCCAGCTCGATATAGAGCACATAAGCGGCGAAGCGATCGGGAGGCAGCAGCTCGTCATAGGCCTGACGAATGGCGTGATTGATGAGCTTGTCGCGCATCATCCGGCCGTTGACATAGGTGTATTGCAGATCGTTTTGCGGTCTTGCCCCCTCCGGAGTCGCCAGCCAGCCCCACAGACGCACGTCGCTATGCTCGCTCTCCACCGCCAGCGCATGGTGCATGAAGGGAGTGCCGCAAACGGCGGCGAGACGTCGCTCCTGCTCCGGCACGGTATTGGCGGCCTTGTACTGGCGCACCACCTTGCCATTGTGGCGCAGGATCAGGGTGGCATCGAAGCGGGAGAGCGCGATGCGGCGCACCAGCTCGTCGATATGGGCAAACTCGGTCTTTTCGCTGCGCATGAACTTGCGCCGCGCCGGGGTATTGAAGAAGAGATCCACCACCTCCACCGTGGTGCCTACCGGATGGGCCGCCGGCTTGATAGTGACGCTCATCTCCCGCCCTTCCGCCTGGGCTTGCCAGGCTTCGGACTGATCTGCAGTACGGGAGGTGAAGGTGAGACGGGAGACCGAGCTGATGGAGGCGAGCGCCTCGCCACGAAAACCGAGGCTGTTGATCCCTTCCAGATCGTCCAGCGTGGCCACCTTGGAGGTGGCATGACGCGACAGCGCCAGCACCAGCTC
Source organism: Aeromonas sp. 25-AL00135 (assembly GCF_054052385.1). NCBI lineage: Bacteria > Pseudomonadati > Pseudomonadota > Gammaproteobacteria > Aeromonadales > Aeromonadaceae > Aeromonas > Aeromonas sp. 25-AL00135. The sequence continues at coordinate 80,797 of NZ_JBSTYQ010000016.1, forward strand.
GTCTTTGGCGACGCCAGAGCCGTTGTCACGGATGCGGATCAGCTTGGCGCCCCCCTTGTCGATGTCGATCTCGACCCGGTCAGCCCCCGCATCCAGGCTGTTTTCCACCAGCTCTTTCACCACAGAAGAGGGCCGCTCCACCACCTCTCCGGCTGCAATCTGGTTGGCCAGAATGGGTGGCAAAATACGGATCGGCATCATTTACTCCTGAATTTCAATCTTGCGGATGGTCAGTCTCTTAAGTCTCCAGGAGGGCCGCTCTACCACCTCTCCACCAACCGGAATCTGGTTGGCAAGGATAGGGGGCAATATACGGATCGGCATCGCTGACTCCTGAATTTCAATCTTGCTGATGGTATTCGCTAACAGCGGGAGCGGCATCGCCCGCTCCCGCGCGTCAGTTTTGCGGAATGTAGAGCACCTGCCCTACCTGAATATTCCGCGACTTGAGCTTGTTGATCTCTACCAGCCGAGCCTGACTCACCCCATGTTTCTCGGCAAGGCGGGAGAGACTCTCGCCCCGCTTGACCACATGGCGGATCATCTGCGACTTGTCGTCACTGCGAACGGGAGCAGCAGCGCGGCTCTGCCCCTGCTGGGGGATATAGATGGTCTGACCAATCTGAATATCCCGGCTGCGCAGCTGGTTGATCTCCACCAGAGTGGACTGACTCACTCCATGCTTCTCGGCAAGGCGGGAGAGGCTCTCACCCCGTTTGACCACATGGCGGAGCATCCGCGATTTGTCATAGTCCCCCACACTGCTGACCGGTGCACCGCTCTCCTGCGCTGCCGCCGAGTAAGGCTTGATCACCCCGGCGCCAGAGCCACTCCCAGCACCGCCGTCGCGGGCGGTGGCGGGCATCTTGTTGGTCACTACCGGCTGCGACTGTGTCTGCCTGGGCTGGCTCACCGGCTGCCGGGCTACCGGTGCAGGGCGAGTGGTCGCGACAGGTTGGCTCACCTGCCCCTTGCCGGTCAGCATGGCCCCCTTGGTCGGGTGGGCGCGGTAGTAGTTGCGGATCCCCTCGAAGATGGCGCGGGCGAGCTGGTCCTGATAGCTGGCGGTGGCCAGCAGCTTCTCTTCCGCATGGTTGGAGATAAAACCGGTCTCCACCAGCACCGAGGGAATATCCGGCGCCTTCAGCACCGCCAGACTGGCGTGTTCCGGCGCCTTCTTGTGCAGTCGGGCGACCTTGCCCATGGAACGCAGGATCTGGCGGCTGACGTCATATCCTTCGGCACGGGACTTGTCCATGGAGAGGTCGAGGAAGGTCTGCGCCAGATAGGGGTTGGGATCGGATTCCGCCAACACCTTGCCGACACCGCCCAGCAGCTCGCCCTGCTTCTCCTGCTTCTCCAGCCAGCTGCCCATCTCGCGGTTGGCACGGTTGGTCGACAAGACCCAGACCGAGGCACCACGCGGGGTCGAGTTATGAAAACTGTCTGCATGGATAGAGACCAGCAGATCCGCCTTGGCCTTGCGGGCAATCTCGGAGCGCTTGTTGAGGTCGACGAAGTAATCGCCACGACGGGTCATCACGGCGCGCATCCCCGGCTCGCGGTCGATCAGTGCCGCCAGCTTCTGGGAGACCGCCAGCGTCACCCGTTTTTCATAGGTACGGCGCGGGCCGATGGAGCCCGGGTCTTCTCCGCCGTGGCCCGGGTCGATGGCAATCACCACCCCTTTGCCCTTGCCACCGACAGGCGTGGATTGCACTGCTGCCGCCGAGCGCTTCTCTTCATAAGGGAGGTCGATGACCAGACGGTGGCCATAGGGCCCGGCTGGCGCCAGCGGAAAGACCACCGGCTTGATGGCGGAGCTGAGATCCATCACCAGCCGCAGACCGCCCTTCTCCAGCGGAGTGCTCTGGCGGATCTTGCGCACCAGTTCGCTGTTGTTCTCGATCCGGGCCAGATTGGCGGCGTTGCTCGCCCCTTTCAGATCGATCACCAGCCGATCCGGACCGGTGAGGGTGAAGTAGTTGTAATTGGGGGCGCTGCTCATATCGAGCACCACCCGGGTGTTATCCGGTGATGGCCAGATTCGTACGCTCTTGAGCTGATTCGCCCAGGAGGGTAACGCCATCAAAGAGAGAGCAATAACAAGGATCAAGCGCACGTAGATGACAACCGTTCCAGAATGGCTTCGCCAATAGCAGTACGAGCCTCTATCAGAACCTCGCGCTGCTCGCCTACATAAGTGAGGGTAATTTCCAGGTCGGGAGCCGGTAACCAGCCCTCGCCCTTCTCGGACCACTCCACCAGACAGAGTGTGTTGGCGGCAAAATAGTCCCGAATGCCCATGAATTCCAGCTCTTCCGGATCAGCCAGGCGATAGAGATCAAAATGGTAGACCTGCCAGCCATCGAGCTCATAGGGTTCGACCAGGGTGTAAGTCGGGCTTTTTACCTTGCCCTGATGGCCAAGGCCCTGCACCCAGCCGCGGGTCAGGGTGGTTTTACCGGCGCCAAGCGTGCCATGCAAAAACACTGTAGTCGCCTGCTGGCAGGCCTGTGCCAGACGGCCGCCCAGTGCCACGGTTGCTGCCTCGTCCGGCAGTGTCATCATCAACTGTTTTGCCATGTTCTTCTTTTTAACTTGTAATGGTGTCGGGATTAACCAGTTTGCGGATCAGCGGCAGCAGATCTGACGCCAGCATGCCCCGCTCGCCGTCAGCGGCGGCCAGATCTGCAGCCTCACCGTGGATCACGGCGCCCAGCCAGCTTGCCATGGTGACAGACCAGCCCTGGGCCAAAAGGGCGGCGATTATACCAGATAACAGATCGCCCATGCCGCCACTTGCCATGCCGGGATTGCCTTCACAACAGAGAGCGACCCGCTCGCCGTCATAAATAAGTGTTCCCGCCCCTTTTAGCAGCACCACACCGCCATAACGCCGCTGCAGTGCCTGCACGGCGGCAAACCGGTCGGTTTCAATCTCGGCAATGGAGCATCCCAGCAGTCTCGCCGCTTCGCCGGGATGGGGCGTGAGCACCCAATTATCCTGATGGCGGGGAGATTGCGCCAGCCAATTCAATCCATCGGCGTCCAAAACCAGTGGCAGCCGATCGGTAAGATTACGAGCGATTTGCGCTCTTCCCCACTCATCCTGACCGAGCCCGGGGCCAATGACCCGCACCGACGCCCACCCCTCGTCATCAGCGGTGGTGAGGCTCATCAGCTCGGGTTGGTAGAGGCTGACCGGCGGATGTTCTGGATGCTGACACACCCTCACCAGCCCGGCCCCCGCCCGCAGGCAGGCGCGGGCCGCCAGCACGATAGCCCCCTGCATGCTGCGATTGCCCCCCACCAGCAGTACCTTGCCATAAGAGCCCTTGTGGGAAGCGCGCGGGCGCGGGGTCAGCTGCGTGCTCAGCTGCGGATAATCGATACGCCAGGCGGCAGGCAGCATAGTGTCATCAGGCGTGACGCCAAGGGGATCACAGTCGAGCTGGCCGACACAATCCACCCCGTCGCCGGTAAGCATCCCCTGCTTGATACCGATAAAGGTGAGGGTGCGAGTGGCCTGCACCATGGCCCCCATGGCACGGCCGGTATCGCCGTTGAGGCCGGAGGGGAGATCCACCGCCAGCACGGGCACAGCCAAGCCATTCATTGTTGCGACGATCTTTGTCAGTAGTGGCGAGAGGGGCGTGTTGACGCCGGTGCCAAACAGGGCATCGATCACCAGATCCGGGGCGGAGTGTTGTGCATCATCAAACTGCTCGGCCAGCCAGACCCGGCCACCGGCCGCCAGCCACTCATCGGCGGCCCGTCTGGCATCCCCCTTCAGCTGGTCGGGTGCTCTGGCGGCAATCACCACCACCTCGATGCCAATCTGGCGGGCAAGGCGGGCCAGCACATAGCCATCACCGCCGTTATTACCGGGGCCGACGAAGATCCACCAGCAGCGGCTCTCGGGCCAATGCAGAGTGGCATAGGTGCGCAGCGCAGCACCGGCTCGCTCCATCAGGGCATAGAGAGGTTGCCCCTCACGCGTGGCCCAGTTGCGCTCCAGTGTGCGGATCTGTTCAGTCTGCCACAGCCCCTGTGGTAAACTGCCCCCCTCTTTTGTGCCCAACGCGCCCCTGATGATCTCTACCATGACGGCTCCCGCCTCTTATCAATCGACCCACGCCAGCAAACACCGGCCAGGCCAAGCCGCATGAGCGCACCTGACTTCCACCAGCTGGCCCACGATATCAAGCTCTGGGCACGGGAGCTAGGATTTGACCAGGCGGGCATCACCGACACCGACCTGCGTATCGAAGAGCCGAGATTGCAGGCCTGGCTGGATGCGGGCTATCACGGCAGCATGGATTACATGGCGCGCCACGGCATGATGCGCGCGCGCCCCCACGAGCTGCTGCCGGGCACGGTGCGGGTGTTGTCGGTGCGGATGAACTACCTGCCGTTCGAGGCGGGTTTTGCCGCCACCCTGCGCGATCCGACCCTCGGCTATATCAGCCGCTATGCCCTCGGCCGCGACTACCACAAGGTGCTGCGCAACCGGCTCAAACAGCTGGGTGATCGCATCGAAGCGCGCTGCGCCGAGCTGTTTCAGGGCACCGAAGATACCTTGGGTGAGTGGCGCCCCTTCGTCGACTCCGCCCCCATCCTCGAGCGGCCACTGGCAGCCAAGGCGGGCCTAGGCTGGGTTGGCAAACACTCACTGCTGCTCAACGAATCGGCCGGCTCCTTCTTCTTTCTCGGTGAGCTGTTGCTCAACCTGCCGCTGCCGCTCGACCAGCCAGTGGAGAAGGAGCAGTGCGGCAAGTGCGTCGCCTGCATCAACATCTGCCCGACCGGCGCCATTGTCGCCCCCTATGTGGTGGATGGCCGCCGCTGCATCTCCTATCTCACCATCGAGAATGACGGCCCTATTCCGGAAGAGTTCCGGCCCCTGATGGGCAACCGCATCTACGGCTGCGACGACTGCCAGCTTATCTGCCCCTGGAATCGCTACGCCGATGCCAGCCCGGAACCCGACTTCAGCCCCCGCCCCAGCCTGCACCGCCCGCCCCTGCTGGCGCTGTGGTGCTGGAGCGAGAGCGATTTCCTCAAACAGACCGAGGGGAGCCCGATCCGCCGCATCGGCTATCAACGCTGGCGCCGCAATCTGGCAGTCGCCCTTGGCAATGGCCCGGCGACCCCCGAGGTGATCGCCGCCCTGCAACTGGGGCTGACCACCGCCGAGCCCATGGTGGCCGAACATATCGAATGGGCGCTGGCCACCCTTGCCCGGCGTCAGGATGAAGAGAACAAGAAGACCCGTTTGCTGATCCGCTGCATCGAAAAAGGTCTGTCGGATCACGCATAAGTGATCTGCCCCTTGCCGGATTACAGCACTTTTTTCATGCTCTGCCGACCTGCAGTGCCCATAACAGCGTGGTCACTGCAAACTGGTCGGCACACAACAAGGACAACACAGATGCATATGTTGGGAGTGGATATTGGAGGCTCAGGGATCAAGGGCTGTCTGGTCGATACCAAAACCGGCGAATTGATTGGCGAGCGCCATCGCATTGCCACACCGCAACCGGCCACCCCGGCCGCCATCGCCCATACCCTCAAGGCGCTGGTCGAACACTTCGACTGGAAAGGACCGGTGGGCTGCGGCTTTCCCGCCACTATCCACAACGGGGTTGCCAAGAGTGCCGCCAACATCGACAAGAGCTGGATCGAAACCGATGCCGAGCATCTGTTTGCCGATGTCACCGGCAAGCCCTGCTATGTGCTGAACGATGCCGATGCCGCCGGTCTGGCCGAGATGCGCTTTGGCGCTGGCAAGGATCGCAAGGGGGTCATCATCCTCATCACGGTCGGCACCGGTATCGGCACCGCCATCTTCGTCAATGGCCATCTGCTGCCCAACACCGAGCTGGGCCATCTGATGCTGGAAGGAATGGTCGCCGAGCACTACTGCTCCGATGCGGCGCGCAAACGGGAAGATCTCTCCTGGAACCGCTGGGGCAAGCGTTTCAACAAGTATCTGGCGCGCCTCGAGTTTCTCTTCTCCCCCGACCTCTTCATTCTGGGGGGCGGCAGCGCAGCCAAGCTGGATAAATTTGTCGATCGCATCGAGACCCGGGCACCGCTGATTCCGGCGGCCAGCCTCAATCAGGCGGGCATTATCGGGGCCGCCCTCTACGCGGCCGAGCAGCAGGGCTGACCGACGTTCACTGCAAGTCAGCAGATACCAATGGAAAGGGCCCGGCACTGCTGCCGGGCCCTTTTGTTTGGCCGTCATCTTGCGAGTTTGGCGCTTATCACCCGCTACATGTCGTCGAGTCGGTGCACTCCGTGCACCAGTCGGGTCAGGCGGGTCTGCTCCAGCCTGGCCAGATTCTCGAGCAAGGCGGTGGTGGCCGGTGTCGGGCACTCCCGGGCCAGATGACTCAGTTCGCCCACCAGCTGCTCTTCCCAACGGCATACCTGAGTGACGATATCCTGGGTCTGGACTGATGCCGGCAGCTCGAAGCGGGTAATGGCAGGCAGCATGTCCTCGCTGAAACTCTGGTTCAGCCAGGTCTCCCTGACCGCCTCTCCCAGCTGAGCGGTATATTCGTGCAGATGGGCACAGCCCGCATCCTCACGCCCTTGCAGATAGACCAGCAACATCCGGCTGCGTTCGCTGTCGACCTGACTGGTCAAACGCCCGTAACAGAGTCCGAGCTGGTGATGAACCTGCTCAAGATAGTGCAGCAACTCTTTGATCTGTTGGAATCTCATCGCACTGCCCTCCATGCTTGTCGACATCATCAGTATAAAAAACCGGCGCCACCGACCCAATCCCTATCCGTGCCCCCCTTGCGCTGCATCAAGGTTGACGCCGACAAAGTGGCGATCAGGTGATCCGGTCACGAATAGGGAACGATTTGTGCAGCAATTTGTGTAACGATGGAGGAGCATTAAGCTCGACAGCCGATATGGACAGAAACAGGCTGGCACACTAATAAAACCAGCATTTACCCGGCATAAACCATCTTTAATTCGGTTATCTGCCGTAGGGACGAAACAGGATCTGGCAGAGCAACAATACCATCCTGATCGTTATCCGCCTGACAGAAATCCTTATCACTTTTTTAGACGTCTAGACGTAAAAACATGCGTTGACATGGCCATCCAGACATCTTAGCATCATCCTCCATGATGACAGAGTAACCCAGTGGAACCTCTGCCCAATTTCCCCGCCTGTAGCGCCCTGTGCTTTAAGGCTGTTAGCACGGAAGAATCCATGATTAAGTTGATCGGTCTCAACAAAGTCTACGGTACAGGCAGTGACGCCGTGCACGCCCTGCGTGATGTGAGTCTGCATGTACCCCAAGGCAAAATTTTCGGGGTGATCGGTGCCTCCGGTGCCGGCAAGAGTACCCTCATTCGTTGTGTCAACCTGCTGGAGCGCCCGACAGACGGCCAGGTGATTGTCGATGGCCAGGATCTGGTCGCCCTGAGCGAACGGGATCTAACCCAGGCTCGCCGCCAGATCGGGATGATTTTCCAGCACTTCAACCTGCTTGCCTCCCGCACCGTGTTTGCCAACATCGCCTTTCCACTGGAGCTGGCAGGCTGGAGCAAAGAGAAGATCCAGCAACGGGTTGCCGAGCTGCTGGCACTGGTCGGGCTGGAAGCCCGTGCCCAGGCCTATCCGTCCGAGCTTTCCGGGGGTCAGAAGCAGCGCGTCGCCATTGCCCGCGCACTGGCTCCGGCCCCCAAGGTACTGCTCTGCGACGAGGCCACCTCGGCCCTCGACCCGCAGACCACCCGCTCGATCCTGACCCTGCTCAAGGAGATCAACGTCAAGCTGGGGCTCACCATCCTGCTCATCACCCACGAGATGGACGTGGTGAAGGGGATCTGTGACGAAGTGGCCATCATCAGCGACGGCCGTCTGATCGAACAGGGCGAAGTGGCCTGGTTCTTCAGCAATGCCAAGACCCAGCTGGCCCGTGACTTCATCCACTCCACCATCCATCTGGAGGTACCGCAGGAGTATCAGGATCGGATGAGTGCGGAGCGGGTGCCGGGCAGCTACCCACTGGTGAAGCTCGGCTTTACCGGCAGCACGGTCGATACGCCGCTGATTTCCGAGGCGAGCCGCCGTTTCAATATCGACATCAGCATTCTGAGCGCGGACATCGAGTACGCCGGTGGTGTCAAATTCGGTTTCCTGCTGGCCGAGCTGTTCGGGGATGAAGCCCAGTGCGAGGCGACCCAGCAGTTCCTCATCGACAACCACATTCAGCTGGAGGTAATGGGTTATGTCCGAAGCCATGATTAATCTGCTCATCACGGCCCTGGGCGACACCCTGATCATGGTGTTTGCCTCCGCTCTGTTCGGCTGCCTGCTGGGTCTGCCGCTCGGCGTGGCACTGCATGTGACCAAGGCTGGCCAGATCCTGGCCAACCCCTTGCTCAACCGTACTCTGGGTATGGTAGTCAACGTGGGTCGCTCGGTGCCCTTTATCATCCTGCTGGTCGCCATCATTCCGCTAACCCGGCTGATTGTCGGCACCAGTATCGGCACCATCGCCGCCATCGTGCCGCTGACTGTCGGCTGCATCCCTTTCATTGCTCGTCTGGTGGAAGGGGCCCTGATGGAGGTGCCGGACGGCCTGCTGGAAGCGGCCAAGGCGATGGGCGCCAAGCCGCTGCAAATTATCACCAAGGTGCTGCTGCCCGAGGCTCTGCCCGGCATCCTCAACAGTGTCACCATTACCCTCGTCACTCTGGTGAACTACTCGGCCATGGCCGGGGCCATCGGTGGCGGTGGTCTGGGGGATGTGGGTATTCGTTATGGTTATCAGCGCTTTGACCCGACCGTCATGCTGGTGACCGTGGTTATCCTGGTAGTACTGGTTCAACTTATCCAGAGCGCGGGTGAGCGCCTGGTCAACAAATGTGATCATCGTTAATCGTCGATTTCTGACAGGAGGTTTTATGAAATTTGGCATCAAATCCGTTGCGGCTGCGCTGCTGGCTGGTCTGGTTCTGGCCGGTTGCGGTCAAAAAGAAGAGAGCAAGGTTCTGAAAGTGGGCGCTATTGCCGGCCCGGAGACCGAACTGGTTGAAGTGGCTGCCAAGGTAGCCAAAGAGAAATACGGTCTGACAGTCGAGGTGGTCAACTTCTCCGACTACGTCACCCCGAACGTGGCGCTGAACGATGGCAGCATCGACGTCAACGCCTTCCAGCACAAACCCTATCTGGATGCGCAGGTGCGTGATCGCGGCTTCAAGCTAGTGCCGGTTGGCAACACCTTCGTCTACCCGATTGCCGGTTACTCCAAGAAGATCAAGGCGCTGAGCGAGCTGCAAGATGGCGCCCAGATCGCGGTACCGAACGATCCGACCAACCTGGGCCGCTCCCTGATCCTGCTGGCCAAACAGGGTCTGATCACCCTGAAGGATGGCGCCGGTCTGGAAGCCACCGTGCTGGATATCGCCAACAACCCGCGTAACTTCAAGATTGTGGAACTGGAAGCAGCCCAGCTGCCGCGCTCGCTGGAAGACGTGGACTTGGCCATCATCAACAACACCTTCGCCGGTCAGATTGGTCTGACCCCGACCGAGAACGGCCTGTTTGTTGAAGACAAAGAGTCCCCCTACGTCAACCTGATCGTCGCCCGCGACAACAACAAGGATGACGAGAAGGTCAAACAGTTCGTACAAGCTTTCCAGACCGATGATGTCTACAAGAAAGGTCTCGAGCTGTTCAAAGGCGGCCTGGTAAAAGGTTGGTAATTGCTCACTCGGCAAAAAAGGCCACGCAATGCGTGGCCTTTTTTATTGGCGCCGCTATCATATCCGCGAGCACGGCAACACGAACATACTCATAACATGAAAAAATGGTATCTGGCCTACTGCAAGCCAAAAGAAGAGGCCCGCGCCCGCGCCCACCTCGATGCCCAGGGTATCGAATCCTATTACCCCATGGTGGAGATCGAGAAGCTGCGCCGGGGCAAACGAGTTCCGGTACGGGAACCCATGTTCCCCAACTATCTGTTTATCTTTGTCGATCTGGAAGAGGTGACACCGGTCACCCTGAAATCGACCCGCGGCATCAGCAGAATCATCCACTTTGGCAGTGAATGGACCCCCATCAGCAGCAAGCTGGTCTATCAGCTGATGAGCCGCGATGACAGCGACGAGGCGAGAGCCAGCTACGCCAGCCTGCCCTGCTCGGGCGATAAGGTGCTGATTGAAGAGGGGCCGCTTGCCGGCTTCGAAGCCATCTATATGGAGCCGGATGGAGATAAACGTGCGATTTTGCTGGTCAGCCTGCTCAACCGGGAGACCACCAGCAGCTTCGACAACCACACCTTCCGACGTCTGGATTAAACCCACGGGCCAGGCGGCCCGGTGCATGGCAATAGCAATGGCGGGATGACCCCGCCATCTCACGCATCCAGATCAAAACGGACGATGACCGCCTTCAGCTTACCTGTATCGCCAGCCAGTCTGGCTACGATCTCCTCCCCCTGCTGACTGCGCTGACAGGATTGCCGACTGAGCGCGGCAATGTCGTCGACCGTCCCGGATACCTCGGCGGCCACCCGCGACTGCTGCTCGGTTGCCACCGAAATGGCCTCCAGCTGGCCCGACAGCGAGTGCACCAGCTGGTTCATGGCTCTCAGGGTATCTGTCACCAATCCGACTGCATCCCGCCCTTGCTCTACCAACCGGGTACCGCTGCTGACGGTACTTACCGTCTGGCGAGTCTGCTGGGAGATGGCCGCAATAGTCTGGCTGATCTCGGCGGTGGATTGATGGGTACGGGTCGCCAGCTGGCGTACCTCGTCGGCCACCACCGCAAAACCGCGCCCCTGCTCGCCTGCCCGCGCCGCTTCTATCGCCGCATTGAGTGCCAGCAGATTGGTCTGCTCGGCTATAGTGGCGATCACCTCGGTGATCTGCCCCACCTGTTCACTCTGATGCTCCAGCAGCCCCATGGCTTCGTTGGCCTGTCCAATCATGGCGGCAATCTGCTGCATGGTATCGCTCATTCGCGCCAGCGCGGCCTCTCCCTGACGGGTCTGCTGCCGCACCTGATGGGCTCCATCCGCCACACCGGCAATGTTGCCAGCCACATCACGAGCACTCACTGACATCTGATCGATAGCCGCCGCCACCGCATCGACCCGCTGATCCTGCTCCGTCAGGTCCGCCACTATGGCTCTGGTAGTGCTGCCCACATCGAGACAGGCCACCTCGACCTGCCCCACAGCCCCCTGCAACTCCCCGACCAGATGATGTAACTGGGCAGACATCCGGTTGATGGAACCGGTCAATTCTCCCAACTCATCCTGCCCTGTGATTGGCAAGGGCTCGGCCGCCAGCCGGCCATCCGCAACCTGCCCCGCCCGGGTCACCAGACAGGCAATGTCACGGGTCAGACGGCGACTAAAGAGCCATGCGACCAGCATGCCAAGCACGATGGCACTGCCGGTAGCCAACAGCAGTGTCTGGTTGATGGCCCTCCCGGCTCCGGTCATCTGCGCCGAAATCTGATCCACCTCGGCACGGGTTTTCCCCACCTGCTTGACCAGCTGCTCGCTGAGGCTGGACTGCATCGGCTCGATGTCGGTGGCCATCAGGTAGTTTGCCTGATCCCAATCCGGCGCCTGGCGCTTCTCGATCACCTGCCCCACCAGCTCGGAGAAAGGGGTCGCCATCTCTTCAAACAGCTGCCAGAGGCTCTGCTGGGTGTCGGTAAAGAGCGCGGCTTGCTGTTTAACCTCAGCCACCCGCTGCTGATGAAACTGGTAGTAATCCTGATACTTGCTGCGGTATTCGGGGTCACCTGAGATAAGAAAATCCCGCAGGGCAGAGAGGGCGTTGGCGAAGCTGTTGTAGGCATCCCCCACCTGTTTGAGCAGCATGCGGCGATCGCCGGAGAGTTGATCCTGCGGAGTACCAACCTCTTCATTGGCAAAGGATTGCAACTGATCGAGCGCCGCCTCCGCCAGCGGCCCTGCCTCCTGCAGCATCAGGGTGTGAGCGGGCAGATTCTCTTCGCTCTGAGCTATGGTCCACACCTTCTCCTGATGGCTTTTGAAGGTCTCGAGAGACTTGGCGAGCGCCGGACTGAAGGCCTGATGGGCAATGGCCTGCCAGGCCGACTCCCACTCCTGCTTGAGGCGGGAAGCCTGAGCCGGATCCTTGCCGAGGATCAGATAGCCACGCAAGGCAGAAACGGTGGTAACCAGCGCCTTCTGGCTCGCCTCATCCCGCTGCAAGGCGGGCAGCGCCTGCTCCAGCAGGGTGTGTTGGGCCTGATTGATCTGGGTCAGCCGGTAATAGACCAGCGTGGAGGAGAGCAGGATCAGCAGGTTGATAAAACCGAAGCTGAGCAGCAACTTGCTTGAGATTTTCATGAACATCCTTGTTCAAACGGAGGGATCCAACCAACAGAATCAGATAGATATCAGTGTAGGCAATCTATCTTGCCAAGTCCGGTGCCAATTAGCCAATTCACTGCGCGGCATCGGGCGGGCAGAGAAAAATCCCTGACAGAGGTCGCAACCGAGTTGGGCCAGAGCTCGCCAGGTCGCCTCATCCTCTACCCCTTCAGCCACCGACTTCAGCCCCAGCTTGCGGGCCAACTCGATACTGGACTCGATGATAGCCAAACGTGACGGATCGGCATGGCAGCGATCGACGAAAGAGCGATCCAGCTTGAGTTCGGTGAACGGCAACAGTGCCAGCTGCTGCATCGAGGAGTAGCCGGTACCAAAATCATCGATGGAGAGGCCAAAGCCATGCATCCTTAGCCGGGTCAGGACCTCCAGCGACTTGCCCAGATCCTGCACGAATGCGCTCTCGGTCACCTCTAGGGTGATGAGCTCAGGATTGATACTCCAGCGCTTGCACTGATCAATCAATAAGTTGCAGAGGTCCCCTTCAATGAGCGAGGTGGTGGAGAGGTTCATCGACAGATTGAGTGACAACCCAGTTTCCTCCCATAAATGACCATCACTCAGAGATTTGCTGATGATCACCTCGGTCAACGGATCGATAAGCCCGTTGCTCTCCGCCAGTGAAATAAAACGCCCTGGAGGGATCAGGCCAAACTCGGGGTGTTGCCAGCGGGCCAACGCCTCCATCCCGACCCACTCGCCGGATGCAAAACTCACCTTGGGCTGATACCAGGGCAGCAGTTGATCTTGCTCGATCGCCCGACGCAACTCATCGAGTCCTATTCTGTGCCCCTCTTCCTCCCTGACGGGTTCCTGCCGGGGTGACCAAGCCTGGATAAGCAGCTGGAGCTGCTGCGGCGTTGAGGGTTTCTCTATGCGACCAAGCACCTGCAAGCCATAAGCGGTACTCATACGCAATACGGCTTCTACCACATCCCCCTCAAGCGCGCTGGAGAGGATAATGCCGCCCTGAAAACCACCCAGCGACAGGCGGCGCAACAGCGCCATGCCATCCATTCCGGGCATTCGCAGATCACAAAACAGGATATCGACGTTGTGTTGCTGGCTAAGCGCCAATGCCTCGACACCATCAACCGCTTCCAGCAGATTCTGGTAACCCAGGCTGCGGATCTGGTGCAGCAGCGCCTTGCGCTGAAATCCATGGTCTTCCACGACCATGATGACCAACTCATGTTGTGCTTTTTTCATCGAGCCATAATCCAATGTCGTGGGTAATCGCCGTCATCAGCCTCTGCACTGTGCTGACCAGATCGTCGAGTTCGTCGAGCCGCTTCAATCGCGCTGCCGATTCCAGCATGGCAGCCTGACTGGCAAGCTCCTCCAACCCGACCATTCGGGCAGCCCCCTTGATCCGGTGGGCGGTCTCGACCAAGGCGCTGGCATCATGACAAATCAGCGCTGCCATCATGGCCTCGCCATCCTGCCGGTTGGAATCGAGATACTCCACCGCCATGGCTCGCGCGGTCAGCTCGTCACCAAACAGCGCCAACCAGCGCTCAGCCTGCATGCCTGTAGCCCCAACAACGGGCGCAACCGCGCTTCTGGTTGGCGTCCTCTCTGCCAGCCAATGGGCCAGCATCTGGCGCAAGATATCCAGCGGGTAGGGCTTCAGTAACATGTCACTCATGCCTGCCTCTACCATACGAGCACTCGCCTCTTCCGACGTATCTGCCGTTACCCCTATGATGGGGGCCGTCACTCCCGCAGCCCGCAGCGCCTTGGTCAGGGCATAACCATCCATCACCGGCATATGGCAATCAGTCAGCAGCATAGAGAATTGCTGTCCCTGCCAGGCCCGCAGAGCCTTCTCGCCATCTTCCACAACCTGAGCCTCGATACCAAGAATGGCTAACTGCCGTGCCAGCAAGGCACGATTGACCGGATGATCATCGGCCACCAATACTTTGCCACCCAGCTTCTCTGCAAGCGCAGGGAGGATTGGTGTGACCCGCTCCTGTAGCAATTCGTGGCAGCTCTCCAGCAGAAGATCCGGATAGAGAGGAGATAGACCCAGGCGCCACCATTTCTGTTCACCAATCCGCCCCCGTAACGCCTCATCGGGTGACGCTATGATCCCCTTCAGCGCAGAGTGTTGCAGCCAGCTTTGCCATTCCCCTCCCAGCGCTTGCTCAAGCCACCGTTGATCGGCCAACAGCAACCCTTCCAGTGAGCGACTGAGCTCACTGGCCCCCAAGTACCTGAGCTTGGCCCCCTGCCGTACCATGGCCGCTTCAAGGTTGGTGTCATCGCTGAAAAACCACCATTCTGTGTCAGCCAGAGCAGGGGGATCCCACTGCGGATTGGTAAGCGGTACGGTAAAGCGGAAGCAGGAGCCCTCTCCTGCCTTGCTGGTCAGTGTCAGTGCCCCCCCCATTTTGCATACCAGCTGCTCACAGATTGCCAACCCCAGTCCGGTGCCACCAAAACGACGGTTGATATCTGACTCCACCTGCTCAAAAGGCGTGAATAGCAGCGCCTGCTTCTCTTCGGCGATCCCGATACCGGTGTCACTGACACTGATGGTCAGTTGCTCGCTCAGGTAGCTGACCCGAATCGTAATCCGCCCTTGTTCGGTAAACTTCACCGCATTGTTGAGCAGGTTGGAGATGACTTGACCGATACGCACCCCATCGATGTCGGCCCAATCCGGCACATCATGCTCCCACTCCAGCACCACGTTGAGCCCCTTGTTATGAGCCAGTGCCGCATGGCCACGAATGGCATCGCAGATCACCGTTTGCAACCGGCTGCTCTGGTAATTCAACTGCAACTGACCCGCTTCTATCTTGGAAAAATCGAGGATGTCATTGACCAGATAGAGCAGGTTGTTGGTCGAGGTGACCACATTGCGCACCATAAAACGCTGGTCGTCGTTGAGCTCGCTCATTTGCAGCAATTCGAGCATGCCATGCATGCCTGAAATAGGTGTTCGTAGTTCATGGCTCATGGTTGCCAAAAAGCGACTGCGAGCCTGCATCGCCTGCTCGGCATAGGCGCGAGCTTCGCGCAGCTCATATTCCTGTTGCTTGAGGGCGGTGATGTCCTGAATCACCCCGTTAAGGATCAGTGCCTGCTGCTCCTGTCTGACAAAGTTGCCACGCACTTGCAGATAACGATCTCCATCAGGTCGCTCTACCTTGACCTCCAGATCGAGGGGCGCCAGAGTCTCGGCATGATTGGCCACCTTGCTGACAAAATCCTGCAGCGCCTCTTCGGTAAAGCCGAACACCTCACCACCCGATTCGGCATTGAACAGATCCTGCCGGGAAGCCCCGAGGATCTCGCTGGCACCCTGAGATGCATACAAAAACCGCCCCTTGCCGGGTCCTTGCCACAAATACTGATAGACCACCCCAGGCATGCTGTCGGTAATCTGGGTAAGGCGATTTTCAGCCTGACGGGCGCGCTCCTCCGCCTCCTTGATCCGGCTGACATCGGTCAATACTGTCAACACCCCCAACATATTGCCATCGGGATCGCGATAAGGGCGTTTGGCATAGATAACATGGCAGGGCGTACCATCAGCTCGCAGGTTACTGCCTGCACCCTCCAGATCCTGTCCGGTCTGCCACACCAAACGCTCTTCTTCCAACACACTGTTTCTGAGAGTCTCTGGCATGTTTTGCAGCTCCTCACTGCTACTGCCAGCACCAAGGAAAGCATCGCGGTAGGCCTGATTGCACAAGGTGATCCGCTGCTCGCTATCACGTAGCGCCACCATGGTTGGCAGTGAGTTGAGCAAGGTCTGCACAAACAGCAACTGTTCGTTCAGCTTGTCCTCTGCGATTTTCCGCTGCGCAATCTGGCGACGCAAACTGCGAGCCCAGAACATCACCAGCAAACCGCTGACGAGCAAGGCGCCCCCCCCTATGGCCAACCATTTGTAAATCAGGGTGTAATCGGATTCGATATTGACCGACACATTGAGCCAGCGTCGCTCCAGCAGTTGCCACTCCTCATCCGTGATGGTCAGCAGCAACTTGTCCATGATGCGGAGCAACTCGGGCTGAGCATTGTCGACAGCCATACTGATAGGTACGGAAAATTCGGGAGAACTCAGCACCACCCGATACTTCTCATTGAAACCCTTCATTGCCTGCTGTCCCAGATTGGTCATGGTCAACAGCACATATTCAGCTCGCCCAGTGTCAAGCAAGGTCAGTAAATCGGCATCCTTGCCCACTTCGATAATATTGGCGCCCAGCGCGTGAATGAGAGAGGCTTCGTAAGAACCCGTCACACCACCAATCAGACGCCCTTTCAGCTCGACCAGTGACTTCAGCGGGCGAGCACCGTGTCTGGCTACGACATAGCTGTCGAACTTCAGATAGGAGGAGGTAAAAGAGGCAAAGGACTGACGATCCTTGAGCGGTGTCATCAAGGGAATAAGGTCCACTTTGTGCTCTTTCAGCAGTTTAAGTGACTCCTGCCAAGTATTTGTCGACACCAGCTCAAAGCGGATCCCGGAGCGCAGACTCAACAACTTCATCAGGTCTGCTGTATAGCCATGCAATTCACCTTCGTCATCGATTTCACTGATGCCGGCAAATCCGGGGGCAACGGCGAACTTGATCACCTTGTTTCTCTGCTTCAGCCAACTAGCCTCATCTGGTTCCAGCAAAAGGCCAGCGTTGGCGCGTTCATCTTTCTGATGCAACCGTAATCGTGAGTCTGCAACGGGTATCTGTTGATATGCATGCCAAAGCTTTTCGCTCAGTTCTGGCTGGCGGGAGCTGGTCGCCATCGTCAGCGTGCTGCCAGAAAGCCACCCAGGAGCGACAACCCCCATTGATGCAGGCATTCTCTCCATCTTAAGGGAAACAATTGGTTCCAAATCAAGATATGCATCGACAGCGCCCAGCTTGACCATATAGGTCGCCTCGTCACGGCTCTCAAGCTCAGTTACATCAGAGATCCCCAAACGATCCAACTCAGTGCAACTGCCAAACCCGCGAATACAGACCCAGCGTAACTTGCGCGCCTGCTCCAGGGTCAATCGCTGATCCGGGGTATGCATTAAAATGGAGCGAGCATAAGAACCGATACTGCCAATAGGGTTTATCCCCTTCAATTCAAGAGCATTACGTTCGACCCCGATTAATGCATCGATCTGGCCGCCCTGGAGAGCAATCTGGGCATCCACGTAGGAGTTATAGGGGATATAACGCAATGACACGCCCATTTCGGCTGCAATACGCGAGGCCAGCTCCTTGAGCGGACCGGCATAACGCAGGTTGGGGAGTTGATAGATGAAAGGGAGATAGCCGCCACGGGGAACCCCAACCAGCAGCTCCTTTTGTGCAGAAATCTCGTTACTTGTGCTCTCATCTTGCGGTTGGGGAGCCGCAACAGCCAACATGCCCGAAAACAACAGCAAAATGGGAAGAAAAAGCTGACGAAGGAGTGGCATAAGGTCTTGTCCTGATGAGTAAAACAGATAGGGCTGCCACCTCTAATCTTGCAGATCCTGACGACGCAAGGCGAGAAAACAATCGCAGCTGTTACAAAGAGGGCGGAGAGGATAATACTGAGTCACCAACATGTGAACCTGGAATCAACCATAAGATGGAAAAATGGCAGGCATGCAGCCTGCCATTTCACTAGCGAGGGGGATCTTATTCTCCCCCTCGCGATCAGGTTATTCGATTCCCGAGGCGGAAGCCGGTTTGATACTCCCGCTCGCGAACGAGGGCGATTTGACCCTGATATCCTTCCAGCCCGATATCCCTGAGCAGGGCGGGTGACAGATTGACCTGCACGAGACGACGCTCGACCCGGGCAATCTTTCTCTGGACCAGGGATTCAACACTGCGCAGTAAAACCAGTTCGATAGACATGACATTCTCCAGTTGAACATGCGGTTCTCCCGGAGAAAGTGGATATCACCCTGCGGGACGAACCGCGGGTGATAAAAAGACAGGGGTTACCTGTTTACGCCACGCGGTAAAAGAGCACGAGATTTCACGCCGCACGCAGTGCCGCGAGAGAATGCAATATTAAGCATCAGATGTTGCATATTCGTCTCCTTACCGGATAAAAGTTGAACAGGTTGCAGAAGTCTAAAAAATATCCGAATTTAAAACAAGCCTCTTGCGACTCCTTTTTAAACGTTTTTACGGCATTTTATGCTGCCCGACAGGGAGCTTGGGGCATCAGATCCCCGAGAGTAGCCGGTACTCTTCCAGTACATAGGTATCCGTCATGCCGCTGACATAATCGAGCAGCAGCCGCACCCGGTAATACCACTCCAGCTCGTTCTGGCAGGCAAAGCGCGGATCCGGGGTGGCGATCGCCAATCGATAGGCCTTGAGATGGCGGGCCGAGAGACGGTGATAGAGGCGGCGCGCAAAGAAAAGCGTCTGACTCCCCTCCCCGGCCAGCAGACGGGCAAACTGTGGCGCTGGCAGCGACAACAGGCAGGCATAACTGGTCAGCACCCCGCGCAGCGCCGCATACCCCTCCAGCTCAAGCGCTTCCACCTCGGGGCGCATAAAGACCAGCTCACGGGCCACCCGCTTAAGGATATCGAGCACCCGCGCCGCCGGCGCCTGGCCATGCAGCAGCGCTTGCGGATAGGAGCCCTGCAAAATGGCCTGATGTTCGCTGACATAGCTCTGCGCCGCCAGCGCCACCAGATCCCGGGTCAGTTGCTGGCGAAAATGGGGGAAAAAGCCCCGACCAGAAGCCAGCGCCTCATCCAGCAAGGTGCCCATGTAGTCACTCTGGTCAGCGGCCCGCAGTGCCGCCAGCAGTTCACTCTTAGTCAGGATCCGCCGATCTACCGCATCTTCCAGATCGGCGATGCAGTAGGAGATGTCATCGGCCGCCTCCATGATGTAGACCAACGGATGACGGCAGCCCGGGGCCAATCCCAGGCTCTGACCGAGGGCGCGGTAGAGCGGCAGCTCACTGAAGAAGATGCCCCGCTTGCTGCTCCAGCCATGATGCTGACCATAGCTCACGCCGGGCTGGGGCTGCTGCGGGTATTTGCAGAGTGCCGCCAGTTGTCCAAGTGTCAGGTTAAGCTCGTGCAGGCTGTGCACCAGCCGCAGACTCTGGGCGTTGCCATCAAACAGTTGCAGGTCCTGACGCAATTCAGCCCACTGGGCCGAGGGTGTCTGCGCCAGCGCCTGCTGATAAAGGGGATCGAGCCTCTCGCCGAGCCACTGGCTCATCACCTGCTCGCCAAAGTGGCCAAACGGCGGGTTACCCACGTCATGAAGCAGGCAGGACATCTCCACCAGATTGATAAAGGCCCCTTCGCAGACCGTGCCTGCTGGCAAGGCAGCCAGAATGCGGCGGCTGATCTGGCGGCCGGTCTCCTGCACCTCCAGCGAGTGGGTGAGACGGCTGCGCACCGAGGCCTTCACATCGAGCGGAAAGACTTGGGTCTTCTGCTGCAACCGACGCACCGGCGCGGCCTGCACGATACGGGCGCGATCCTGCTCGGTCGCCTCCAGCAGATCCTCGTCCCCCCAGGGGTGGATGCGCGCGGGGGTAATCAAACGGCTATACATCTCGCAGCTCCTTGCCAGCAACTTCCATCAGACTCAAGACAACCTCCAGCATCAAGACAGCAACCAGCGCCGCAGACGGGCGATATCGCCGGGATATTCCCGGCGCAGCGTCTCAATCCAGTCTTCCACGTTTTCCCACCAGGCGGGGTGATCCGGGCTCTGAATAAGCTGGGCTGTCTGCTGCAATCGGCGCAGGCCAATGGAGCCTGCCGCCCCTTTTATCTTGTGTGCCTCTTCCACCACGCCGGCCTGATCCTTGGCAATCATGTTGGAGTCGAGCACTGCCATGTAGTCCGGCATCATCTTCTCGAACAGATCGACGCTGGAGAGCAGCACAGGCTTGCCCACGGTATCGGCGTAATCGGTGAGGAAGGGGATATCCAGCAGGGCATCCTGATTGCCCGCATCCGCCTGCTCGTCCGCTTCATCCTCGGCCAGATCGGCAAACAGGTGACCAATCACCTCCCGCACCGCTTTGGAGCCAAGCGGCTTGTTAATGACATCCTGCATGCCGTGATCCCGGTAGTACTGGCGATCGCCGGTGGAGTTGGCGGTGAGCGCCACCATGGGTGGCAGGCTGTCGCCATAACGCTCCAGCAGGGTTTTCGCCACATCGAAGCCGGTCATGTCCGGCAGCTGGATATCGAGCAAAATGAGGTCGAAATCATCCGGGTTGGCCATCGCCAACGCCTGGGTACCATCTCGTGCCACCTGCACCTGATGACCCAACTTGCCCAGCAGGGCGCAGGCCACCGTCACGTTAAGCTCCACATCCTCCACCAGCAGGATATCGAGGGAGGGCATCTCCTCCTCCTGCTCTGGCAACACAGGCTCGGCGCAAGCCACTTCCAATTCGGCAGTGAAGCAGGAACCTTCGCCCGGATCGCTGTCCACATAGAGCTGGCCGCCCATCGCCTGCACCAGCTGACGGGAGACCGCGAGGCCAATGCCGGTGCCGGTGGCGTGCTTCTTGCCCTGCACCTGATAGTACATGGCGAAGATCTTCTCCTGCTGGGCGCGCGGGATACCGATACCGGTATCCTCCACCTCGAAGTGCAGGGCCAGCTTGCCCGGCTCGTCGGCGGGATGGGAGAGACAACGCACGGTGACGCCCCCCTCATCGGTAAACTTGACCGCATTGCCCACCAGATTCCACAGCACCTGACGCAGGCGGGTGCCGTCAGCCATCACAAATTGCGGCATGTCGCCATCCCGATCGAAATGCAGATAGAGCCCCTTCTGCTCCGCCTGAATGCGCGACAGGGTCTCCAGCTCGTCGAGGAAGGCAGGCAAGTCGATACGGGTTGGCGCAATTTCGAGACGACGGCGATCCAGTTTGTCCAAGTCGATGATGTCGTTGAAGATATTGCCAAGGGTCACCGCACTCAGGTGAATGGTCTTGAGCTGCTGGTGTTGCTTGGGATCGAGGGGAGTATCCATCAGCATCCGGCTTAAGCCCACGATGCCGTTGAGCGGGGTGCGCAACTCGTGGCTGATGGTGGAGATGAAGGTAGTCTTGTCGCGGCTCGCCTTCTCCAGCTTGTCCTGATACTGCTTGCGCTCGGTGATGTCGCGGCCAAAGCCGAGCAGGCCGAGTCGCTTGCCGAAGCGGTCGAAGAAGGGCACCTTGCGCAGCTCGAAGTAGGCTTTACGGCCATCGGGATACTCCAGCCACTGCTCGTAGGTGAGCGGCTCGTTGCTGGCAAAAACCTGCTTGTCGGTCTCCACCACCTTGTTGGCGATCTCCTGCTTGTAGACATCGAACGGGGTCAGACCAATCAGCTCGGCCTCCACCTTGCCGGTCAGCTCCTCCATGGCGCGGTTGCAACCGGAGAACTGCTCATCCTCGTTGCGGTAGTAGACCAGATCTGGGGAGCAGTCGATAAAGGAGCGCAGCAGGGCAGTACGCTCCCCCAGATGAAGCTGGGCTTTCTCTCGCTGGAACACCTCATTCTCGAGATCCTCGATGGCCTGCAGACGCAGACTCTCGGCCCGGTTGGTCTCGGCAATCTGGGCGTTGAGGCGGCTGATGTTCTCCTGCAGCTGGGTATTGAGCTCCAGATCCCGCTCGCGCATATCTTGCAGCTTGCGCACCATCCTGCTCAGTCGCTGACGGGAATCCTCCAGCTGATCCACCACGATGGAGAGAAAATAGACCGCCCAAGGGGTCACCAGCAGGCCAAAGAAGACCGAGCGAACGAAGTCGATCACATCGATGTTGCCGCGCAGGAACAGGGTCACCCCCATCTGGATGGCGACCGCCAGCACGATAATACCCGCCGCCAGGAACATGCTGAAGCGCACCAGTCCCAGCTTGGTCATCAGATCGACATAATATTGCGCCCAGGATTTAATCTGTTTCATCTTATTGTTTTCCCCCGATATTCGCGGTACAGAATACCAGCACAACCGAGTGAACTCTTCTTAATCTCGCACAATTAATTAACGATTCGCCGAATGAAATGAGTGGGTTAGGATAATTGGCAATATTGAGTCAGTTGCCATTAAGGTTTTTTCTTTATACTCACCGGCCGAAAAAATTCACCACCATTTAATTTAGGAGTTATCCGATGCGCAACACCACCTTGCTGGGCCTGGGCCTGCTGGTCGCAAATAGTGCTTATGCTGATTTGGGTGAAATTCCCAAGGAGTCTGGCTGGTCCGGTTTCCTGCTTGGCGGGGTCAGTGTCATCAATTACGAATCGAATTTTTATAGTGGTGATGATGAAAACCGCCGCCTGAGCGGACTGGGCAGTGCCGAGAGCAGCTCCGCCGTTGCCCCGCTGCTCAACGCCGATATCCGCTACACCTTTGCCGATACCCGCACCCAGGTCTTCCTCGGTAACCTGATCCAGGATGCCATCCGTTTCGACTTCACCCAGCAGCTCGGTATCCGTCAGGAGATGAGCGACAAGGGCATCGTAGCTGGCTCCGTGGTCTTTAATGCCATGCCGACCGAGCAGTGGAGCGATCCCTTCGCCGTAGGCGTTGATCGCCAGTCGACCGATATCAAGTCAAAAGGGGTGCGCTTCGCCTGGGACAGCATCTGGGGTAGCAACTTCAATGGCAGCCTGACCACCCGCAACATCGAGGTGGATGAGGAGCGCAGCGGCAGCCAGTACGGCGCCGATACTGCCGCCAAACTGGATCGCAACGGCAAGATCCACGCCCTCGACCTCTCCTACAAATGGCAGCTGGCACCCGGTCAGATGCTGGAGCCAGCCTTTATCTACCGCCAAGCAGATCTGGATGGCAGCGCCCAGAGCTACAAGAGCAACGGCCTCCAGTTGACCTACGGCATGCGCGCTTCCCAGTGGTCTTTCGTCAGCAACGCCTATCTGGGCCAGACCAAATATGATGAGGCCAACCCGATCTTTGGCCAAAACGCCGACTCCGACGAGTTTGCCCTGACCGGTACCTTCTTCTGGCACCGCCTGTTCGGTATTGCGCCGCTCTCGGCGACCTTTACCGCTGGCTATGCCAAGTCAGATTCCGACATCAACTTCTACGATTCTGAATCCGTGATGTTCAACACCGGCCTGCTCTACAACTTCTAACAACTGTTGTGCGCACCGATACAACAAGGCCACCCGAAGGTGGCCTTGTTGCTATCCGGCGTTTGCCTCAAATACCCAGAGAGTCGAGCAGATCGTCGTGATCGTTGGCAACCGGGGCCGCAGCCTGAGCCGGCTTGGCGGCATCCTGCTTGGCCTGTGCGATCAGCGCATCGGGATCCAGCTCTTCATGCTCCATTCCCTCATTGTGGATGCGGATGAACTCGGTTTTGTCCATCGCCAGCTCCAGATAGAAGATGTTGTTGCGGGCGGTGAAGAAAGTGACGCGGCGGGACTCCGGGCTGTCGAGATTGGTATCGACACTCAGCATCACCTGCTTGTTTAGCGCCAGCATCTTCGGCTGGTTCTGGGTGATGTGAGTCTGCAGATCGCGGCCCACCTTGACGGTAAAGCTGCCGACGATCTGGTTCATCAGCTCACCCATCACGTTGCTCACCTCATCAGAGGTGTGGGAGATGGCGAGATCCTCCTTGGAGAGCCCCATGCTCAGCATGTAGCTCTCGTACAGCTCCATGGCGGCGGCGGCGGAGAAGTTGATCACCACCAGACCGGAAAAACCGCCATCAAACAGCACGAAGCAGCCGATATCCGGCTTGAGGCAGGTCTTGCTGATCCGCTGCACCATGCCGGAAAACCGCACCTGACTCATGGTCGCGGCACTCAAAACGTCCGTCACCGAGTTGCACAGGCTGAGCAGCACATCCTCTGTGGTCAATACGGCATCGTCATCGGATCTTGTCACTATCATGGGACCTTCCTGAACATCGAAAATGGGCTTATCTATACCATAACTCTAACAGATGGCGCGGCCCGGAGACTGAAATAGCGACACGCCTCTCAGTTGACTCCGTTATCAGCAGCCACAGGGGTGAAACCGCTCAGCTTGGCGAGCCGGGCACGCCATATATCGGCCTGCTGTGCCAAAACTTGTGGCTCATAAGGCACGACCGGATGAGCGCCCCAGATGGGGCCTGGCCAGGCGCGATCCGTCGCAAAGCGGGCGACATGGTGAAGGTGGAGTTGCGGCACCAGATTGCCGAGCGCGCCGATGTTGATCTTGTCCGGGCTGAGGGCCTGTTCCATCAGGTTGGCGACAGCGCAGGACTCCTGCATCAGCTGTTGCTGCTGCTCCGGCGCCAGATGGTGAATTTCCCGCAAATCGGTCACTCGCGGCACCAGGATCAGCCAAGGATACTGGCTGTCTTTGGCCAGCAAGACACGGCAGAGGGGCAGATCACCGAGCCACCGGGTATCTGCCTGCAGGCGTGAATGCAATTCAAACATGAAAACCTCGTTGAGTACGATGAACAGAGCGCCTGAAAAAGGAGTGTCCACGTTACTGCAACGGGCAGAAAACTTAAAGCTGTGGGACGGCCCAACCGATAAAGCGCTTGCGCAAGGCAGGATCGGCCTGGAGGAACAACTGCTGCAACTGCCCTTCCAGCTCGCTGGCAGCCACAACGGGTTGCGTCCCGCTGGCGATCGTGGCAGTTGGCTGCGTAGTAACAGCGACGGCCGTCAGCGCCGCCTTGCCACCGCTGCGGTTGTAATCAGCCAGTTTGCCGTTCCAGTCCACCCCAAGCAGCATGCCACTGGTCACCAGCGCATCCTGCTGGATAGCAAGCGCACGGCCATTCTCCTGCAATGCCACCACCGGATCCTTGGCATAGGCCTGCATCCCCCGCTCGTCTCCCGGTAAGCTGGCCGTCAGCTGCAAATGCTGATTGCTGCCCTGATAGCGCACCACCTGCGGCTCGGAGCGTACCTGCCGATCATTCTCGCTGCTGCTGCGACTGGGGATCACCCCCTCGAAGCGCACCAGCAGTTGCTGCTCGCCATCCGCCAGGGTGGCATGCTGCTCATCCTGCAAGGTGCCGTTGCTCACCGCGAGGATGCGGAAATTCTCCGGCACCTTCACTTCCACCGTGGCCTGCACACTGCCAGCCCCCAACACTGCACAGAGCAGCACAAACCCGGTCAACCCTCTATTGCTCTTCATTCCCGCTGATCTTCCTGATGCCGATGATGGGCGCAGGGTAGCAGCCGAAGATGACAGAAAAATAACGCCGCTCAGAGCAGGTAGTGGGGTCGCTCGGCAAACCACTGGGCCAGCACCTGCTTGAACAGCCTGATCTTGCGCGGCACCCGCCGCTGCTGGGCATGCAGTACATGGAGCTGATGCAGCCCGCTCTGCCACTCGTCGAGCACGGTCACCAGCTCTCCTGCCGTCAGCTGCCATTCCACCAGCATCAGCGGGCACTTGGCATAGCCCATACCGGCGCGCGCCAGCTGTAGCACTGTGCTGTAGTGGTTGGCCCGCACCTTGCCCTGCACCAGAATGTGGGCCTCTTCCCCCTCACGGATAAAGTGCCACTGCTCCCAGGCCGGATTGTGCCCCTGCAACAGGCAGCTGCGCCCGCTCAGCTCATAGGGAGTGGCAGGATACCCCTCTCGCGCCACCAGCGCGGGGCTGGCCACCACCACATCCTTGAGCCGCCCCAGCGGCAGGGCCACCAGATTGTCCGGCACCTCGCTCATGGCGCGCAGGGCGATGTCGTTTTCTCCCTGACTCATGTCGACCATCTGGTTGGTGAAATTGAGTTCCACCTCCACTCCCGGGCAGAGCGCGGCAAAGCTGGTCAGCAGTTCGCTCACCATGCGATCGCCGGTGCTGACCGGGCAGGTAAAGCGCAGTCGTCCGCAATCCTCTTCGGTCAGCGCCTGAATATCCTGCTCCGCCTGCCGAGCCAGCGCGAAGATCTCCCCCGCCTGCTGGTAGAGGGTCTTGCCCGCCTCGGTCAGACTGAGGCGGCGGGTGGTGCGCTGCAACAGTTGTGCATTGAGGGAGGTCTCCAGCGCGCTGACATGGCGGCTCAGCATCCCCTTGCTGACCCCCAGCGTATCGGCAGCAGCCGAGAAACTGCCGCGCAGCACCACTTCGTAAAAGCTGGCCAGATGGGCGATATCCATCATTAGCTCCAATATGGAAACAATGGGTTTATTTTACGCGCTTTTTCGCATTTTCTGTTGCGCTAGAATCAACACATCCCAACCAGGAGTGATGCAGATGAAAATTGTGATTGTGGGTGCCTCCGGCACCGTCGGCTCCGCTGTCAGTGAACTGCTTGCCAAAGATCATCAGGTGATCCGGGTCGGCCACAGCCGTGGCGATGCCACGGTCGACATGCGCGATCCCGCCTCCATCAAGGCGCTGTTTGCCCAGGTGGGCCAGTTTGATGCGCTGGTGGTGGCCAGCGGCAGTGTGGCCTTCAACGGCCTGACCGAGATGACCGACGAGCAGTGGCAGGTGGGACTGGAGAGCAAGCTGATGGGCCAGATCAACCTGACCCGAGCCGCCATTCCCTATCTGACTGACAAGGGTTCCATCACTTTGATCAGCGGTATTCTGAGCGAGGAGCCGATCAACTGGGGCGTGAGCGCCAGCACCGTCAACGGCGCCATCGATCACTTTGTGAAAGCGGCCGCCTGCGAGCTGCCAAGGGGCATTCGCATCAACGTGGTGAGCCCCACCGTGCTGGCGGAGTCGATGGACAAATACGCCGACTTCTTCCCGGGGTTCGTGCCGGTGCCCGCCGCCAAGGTGGCGCAGGCTTACAAGAAGTCGGTGCTGGGCATCCAGACCGGCCAGGTGTTCAGGGTCAACGGCTGATCGCCGCTCGCTTGCCGCCAGACCAGCAATAAAAACGGGCCCCGTAGCGGGGCCCGTCTGTTTCTCTGCCTATCTCCTTCGCCATCAGCAAACGTTTGTTTGTTGACGACAAAAAAAGAGAGCAACCCTTAGTCGATCAGACCGTACTGATCGCGCAGCACCTCGATGATCTCCTGCTTGGGATTGGCAGAACGCGCCAGCTTGTGGCCGATGATCTTCTCGGCGATCCCGACATAGGTGTTGGAGATATCCATCATCACTTCGGTAGGCAGCTTGTTGTCGCGGGCCAGGGCAAAACGTTCCGGCATACGGTTCTTGTTGAGCAGGATGTCCGGATCTGGGAAGTGGTTGAGCAGCCACTGACGGAAACCCTCTTTGGACTTCTCGACAATCTGACCGTCGCGCAGGGCCGCGCCATCCCAGATACGGGAACTGTCGGGAGTACCCACTTCGTCCATGTAGATCAGCTTTTCATTGCCCGCCGCATCGTGGACGTAACCAAACTCGAACTTGGTATCGACGAAGATCTGATCCAGCCCGGCCAGCGCGTCGCTGATGACGTTGAAGCCCTCTTTGAGCAGCACTTCGTAGCGGTCGATGTCGGCCGGTTTGCTGAAGTTGAAGCCTTTATAGTGGCGCTCGATATCGGCACGGGAGACGTTGACGTCATCGGCTTCCGGCACGCCATCCAGCCCTTTCAGCACGCCCTTGGTGGAGGGAGTGATGAGGATCTCCGGCAGTTTC
The DNA here is from genome assembly GCF_054052385.1 of Aeromonas sp. 25-AL00135. Classification (NCBI taxonomy): domain Bacteria; kingdom Pseudomonadati; phylum Pseudomonadota; class Gammaproteobacteria; order Aeromonadales; family Aeromonadaceae; genus Aeromonas; species Aeromonas sp. 25-AL00135. The sequence goes on from NZ_JBSTYQ010000016.1 coordinate 108,743, forward strand.
TGATCCTTTTTGAGCCCTTCCGGCAGGGTGATGCCGCAGAACTCGCGCTCGCCATCCTTGTAGGCACGCCACATGGAGCCGGTGATGTACTGGCGGGCAATCGCCTCGATCATCACCGGACGGGCTTTTTGCACGATCCAGACGAAGGGGTGCGGAATATCCAGAATGTGGCTGTCAGCCAGTCCCTTCTCCTTGAACAGCTTGAACCAGTGGCTGGAGATGGCGTTGAGCGCCGCCCCTTTGCCCGGTACGCCGTTCAGGCCATCCACACCTTGCCAGATGCAATCGAAAGCCGAGATGCGATCGCTGATCACCATGAGGGCGAGGGGCGCATCGGCCGGCACATCATAGCCTTTCTCTTTTATAAGCCGGGCACTGTCTTCGGGGGTCAACCAGTAGACGCTGCGCACTTTGCCGGAATGGACAGGTTTATCGGTACGGATCGGCAAATCGTCATTCACCGCCAATACTTGATCTGCAAGACTCATGGCTAATAACACTTCCTGTTTGTGGGGGGTAAACATCGCGAGTTCCTCACCTGCGCGCTCTGTTTGCAACGGGCTGGCAAGGGGGCTCGCATCATCGAAAACCACTCGGAATCCCCGCGTTTTCAGGGGGATTCCGATAACAAAACAGGGGCACAAGGCCCCTGTATTTATTCTGCTTTTGCTGCTGCCTGATCGGCCAGCCCCTTGGCGAACGCCTCGGACAGGCTGATATACATCTGGGAGATAACCCCGGACGATACCGGCTTTTTGTCCTTGTCGAACAGGGTGATGGAGGTCTTGCCTCCCGCCATTTCACCAAGCTGGAAGCGGTATTTCTCCTCCTCCAGTTTGAACGGCTCGCTCCCTTTCGCCTTCCAGAACTCGGCACCCGGCTCTTCGTACTCGACGTCGATCCAGCCCAGAGACTGCTGGGTATCCTTGATGGTGAAACCGTAAGCAGGCAGTACCTGGTTGAGGCGACGCCACACCTGATCAAAGGAACCTTCGGCAATCCAGGCGCTCAGCTCGTTGTTGTCCAGACCCAGTTGCAGACCCATGCCATCGTTGGACTTGTGCTGCTCGCGGGCTTTCAGCTGGCTGTCGTAATAGAGAGAGAACTGGTTCAGCACTCGTGCGGCATAGCGCTGGGCATCGGCAGGGGTCAGCTTGTTGCTGGTCTCGCCGTCGATGGTCTCTTCGTGATCCAGTACCCGGACCGACATGTTGACGGCGTGGCGCTGGGCGTCGTTGCGTACGGTGAACTGGTAACGCTGACGGATTTTGAAGTCTTCGTCATCTTCACCCCAGCCATCGAGGGCTACCGTGTTGTCAAACCAGCCGGTCTGCAATACGCCATCCTGCTGATCCAGCTTCTCGGTGGTGACCTTGTATTTGGCCAGGAAGTTCATCAGGAACGACCAGGTATCGCGCTCCACGCTCTGGCTGGTGCTCAGGGCATAGAAGGCAACGGTCGGTTCGGTTGCGCTCTGCACCACCTGACTGCCCGGTACCACGGTCAGCAGTTGAGCGGGTGGGCGCACATCGACCTGAGCGCCGAGGGCACCTTCACGGCTGCTCTCGGGAAGCGGCGGGATATCGTACTGGCTGTTGAAGGTGGGGGCACTCAATCCTGCGGGGATCAAGAACGCGCGGCCCTCGAGGCGGGCATCTTCATAACCGAAGTCGCGGTTGGCCATTTTGCGATCCTGGGGGGTGCTGCAACCGGCCAATACGGCCACAGTCGCAACGCTCAGCACCAGACGGGCTCTATTTCCCTTTCCATTAGATTTAAACACTCGCCATCAACTCCGCTGTGGTCAGTGCTCGCGCCATCAGCTGCTCGCCCTCGGGGGTGAGGTCAACCAGCGGCAGGCGCAAGGTGGCTGTTGCAATCAACCCCAGTTGGGCACAGGCCCATTTCACCGGGGTGGGGCTCGGTTCGCAGAACAGAGTCTTGTGCAACGGCATCAAGAGATTGTTGATGTCATGCGCCTGCCCGGCATCACCGGCCAGCGCAGCACGACACATGTCGGCCATCTGGGCCGCTGCAATATTGGTGGTGACCGAAATCACGCCATCGCCACCTTGCAGCATAAAATCACAACCAGTGGCATCGTCGCCACTGTAGAGAGCAAACTCCGGCCCGCACAGCTCGCGCAGCAGCGGGGTGCGGCTCAAATCGCCGGTTGCCTCTTTCAAACCGATAATGCCGGGAACCTTGGCCAGACGGGCCACGGTCTCCGGTTTGAGATCGCAACAGGTGCGACCGGGCACATTATAAAGAATTTGGGGCAGACCACTAGCCTCGGCGATCGCACAATAGTGGCGATAGAGACCTTCCTGAGTGGGCTTGTTGTAGTAAGGAGTCACCGAGAGACCCGCCACCACGCCGGTTTTGGCCAGTCGCTTTGCCAATTCAATAGCATGGGCAGTATTGTTGGAGCCGCAACCGGCGATGACGGGAATGCGTCCGGCGGCATACTCAACGGTCTTTTCAACGACGGCTATATGCTCCTGCTCGCTCAGGGTCACCGATTCCCCCGTGGTACCCACCGCAACAATGGCGCTGGTCCCGGCGCTGACATGATAGTCGACCAGTTTGGCCAGACTGGCCCAATCGACTTCACCTGAAGCCAGCATGGGGGTAACGAGCGCAACAATACTACCGCGTAACATGGACTTTTCTCCCGATTTTCAGGGGCGTAATGGTAAAGCTGACCCCTTTGAAAAACAAGGGAGAGAGGGGGTAAGCCGTGATACCATCCGGAACAAAAAGTAATGGACGAAAGTCGGCAGCGTCCCTCAGGGAGTGGTCATCAGGGCCGGAGGGTTGGCTTGCCAGCGCGGCTTTCGCAACGAATTAACGGACGAGAGAAGATTTATGACTCACTACCTGGTCGTAACGGCCATCGGCACGGACAGGCCTGGCATCGTCAATGAAGTGACCCGCCACGTCAGTGGCTGTGGTTGCAACATTGTGGACAGCCGCCTTGGCATCTTCGGCAATGAATTTACCTTTATCATGCTGCTCTCGGGCGACTGGAACAGCATGATGCAACTCGAAATCAGCCTGCCCCTGCGTAGCCAGGAGTGGGATCTCATCACCATGATGAAACGCACCGAACGCCACCAGTCCCTGCAGTATGACGTCCGCGCCAGTGCCGACCTGTTGATCCGCGACGAGCCCGGCATCGTAAGCCAGTGCACCCAGTTCTTCAGCGAACACGGCTGGAACATTCAGGCGATGCAATCCATGACCCTGGAGCAGCAGCCGTTCAACCTGCTGAAGATCAGTTTTCAGCTCAATCTGGCCAGAGAGGGTGAAGTGGAAGGTTCGCAAACCGCCTTCGCCGAATTCTGTCGTCAACTGGGTGCCGAATCGTTCGAGTTTATCGTCAATCGCAAACACGCCTGAGGGCGTTTTACCCGAGGAGACCCCATGCAACCACTACAAGCTGGCAGCCCCGCCCCCGATTTCTCCCTGCCCGACCAGAATGGCAATCAGGTCAGCCTCGCTGGCCTGCGCGGCAAGAAGGTGCTGGTCTATTTCTACCCCAAGGCGATGACCCCCGGCTGCACCACCCAGGCCTGCAGCCTGCGCGATGTGAACGCCGAGTTGGCCGCCCTCAATGTGGTGGTGCTTGGCATCAGCCCGGATCCGGCCAAACGGCTGAAAAAGTTCGAAGAGCGGGACCAGCTCAACTTCACCCTGCTGGCCGATGAAGACCACGCCGTCGCCGATGCCTTTGGCGTCTGGGGCCCGAAGAAGTTCATGGGCAAGGAGTATGACGGCATTCACCGTCAGAGCTTCCTGATCGACGAAGAGGGCAAGATTGCCCACCACTTCGACAAGTTCAAAACCAGCGATCACCATCAGGTGGTACTGGATTTCCTCAAGGGATAATCCTCCCCTGCGTCATTGAAAGGCCTGCCATGCAGGCCTTTTTTTGTCTGGTCAGCCGCCCCTTGCCAGCGGATTTTTCTCACCAACTCCCCCGCCCAGATCAAAAAATTCATTTTATATATGGGTTAACGTGACCCCAGAATCATCTTCCAGCGAGATATCCCATGAACATGAGCAACACTGAGCGTTTGATCCTGAGCAACCAGTACGAAATTCTGGCGAAACTCAATCCGGAGAAAGCGGACGTCTACCAGCGCGCCAGCACCATCATCGAGCGCGGCTACTGCCTGCAGATCCTCGAGCTGGAGAAGAGCTTCGGCCATCTGGATCTGGCGACCTGCCAGGAGGTGATCGACACCCTTGAGCTGCACCACGCACTGGCCATCTCATGGGGTAATCTGGATGCCGCCGATCAGGGCGAGATCAACGCCAGTCGGCTGGAGTTCAACGGCTACAGCCGCAGTCAGGAGCGGGAGCTGGCCGACTATGTCTGCTTCCTGCTGGAGGTGGACAAGCGCTTCCCCGAGCTCAAGTGCCCGTGCGATGAGCTCTCCAGCGACATCGCCATGCGCGACAAGTATCAGCGGATGCTGCAGGTGTGGCGTCAGTGTCCACGTCAGTACAAGCTCTCCATCCAGGAAATCCGCAAGGTACTGGCAGCCTGATCCGCATACCAACCTGTCTAGTCCTGAAATAGGTTTACACATTTTCAACTAGCATTTCTCTACTCAGAACCCCCTATGTACCGCATCGGGGGTTCTGTATTTCAA
>NZ_JBSTYQ010000017.1:0-103519 GCF_054052385.1 Aeromonas sp. 25-AL00135
CGCGCCGGGATGACAAGGGCTTTTTGCAAAAATGCGTTCGTTTGCTGAAAAAGCGAACTGAACGCCCCAAAACAGCCCCTTGGCACCTCTTTTACGCCGCTTTTTTACTCAACTCTTCGCTTTGTGCCCGGATATAGTTGACCCAGCTGGTTGCCTTCTGCTGCCAGTTATCCTGTTGCTGCAGCTCACGGGCCAGTTCCAGCGCCTGGGCATACTGCTCCTTATTAAGGTGTGCCTGCACCAGCAGCGCTTTGGCACGATTGCCTTGCTCGCCTTTTACCGACTTGATGGCGGCGAGCTGGATCATGGCAGCATCAGTCTTGCCCTGTTGCAGCATCAGTTCGGCGGCGCGCATGGCAGCTTTGGGCTGACCATGTAGGCTGGCCAGCTGCTGCCAGCTATCAACTGCTTGTGACCACTCCCGGGCACCTTCCCACAATTGGGCCAGCAGTTGGCGGTTTTCAGCACTTTGCTTCATCTGTCCCTTGGCCATGGCCGCCTCCAGCAGACGGGCACCACGATAAGGCAGCCCTTGCCAGGCATAGAGGCGGATCAGCTGGTTGCGGGCTGACGCGTCATCCATCAGTTTTCTGTCGATGGCAGTCTGCAGCAGCGCCAACGCCTGATCCCCACGTTTGGCGGAGAGGTTGAGCGACACAGCCTGCTGCCACCATTTGCTCTCTTTGGGTTCATGGCTGATCAACTCGGCCGCCTGATCAGCAGCCACGCCATAACGTTGCTGAGCGGTGAGGGCGGAGAGACGAATGATAGCGGCCTGCTTCTGCCAACCCTTCTTCAACAACTGTTCGCTCTGGCTGGCAGCGTCACCGTACTGTTTGTTGTGGTAATAGAGGCCGGCCAGACGCAGGCGCAGCCCATCGTCTTGTTTGAGTGCCAGTGCCGCCTTGTAGCTGGCGATGGCGCCAGACCAGTTGGATTGCTGGGCCTGAATATCGCCGCGCAGTCGCAACAGCTGGAGCTGTTGCTGCTCGGGCCACTCTTTATAGGCAAGAGCCTGTTCGACATAACGGCTCGCCTGGGCGGTCTGTTGCAGATTGGCCGCCAGCGAGGCTTGCAACTGCGCCAGCCAGGCACGCTCGGCATCGCAATTTGGCTTGAGGCCGGACGCCTTGCTCTGGGCTTGTTGCCACTGACCGGACTGATAGAGCTTCATCACGGGTTCAAGCTGACGGGAGAAGTGAGGGCTGACCTCCATCGCCAGACAGGCTTGGCCGACCAGGGCCAGCAGACAGATCCAGATCCGCAACATAGTTATGACTCCAGTTTGAATTTGAGCGTGATGACTTGCACCAGCTTGTCGGTAGCGCCCGGTCTCGGCTGATAGCGCCACTTGTTGATCGCCTGAATGGCCGCCCGCTCGAACTGACGCTTGGGCTTGGCCTCGACCACTTCCACATCCTGCACGCCACCTTCGGCATTCACGCTAAAGCGCAGGGTGACGAATCCTTCGATCCCTGACTGCTGGGCACGATAGGGGTAGACCGGCTCGATCCGTTGCAGCGGCATCAGCATGTCACCTGCGCCGATACCCGCTCCCTGCTGCTGGCCGTGGTAGTTGCCACTCAATACCGGTGCGGTACTGGTCGCCACTCCGGGGGCATAGACCTGCACCGCGCTGAGGCTGGAAACCAGATCCAGACTCGGCTCAACGGCCGCCAAGGGGGCCGCGGCAGGCATCGGCAGCGGTGTCGAGGCCAATGCGGCGGGAGGCTCTGGCAGAGGTTCAGGCTCCTGCGGTACCGGACGCTCACGCACCTGCACCTCGGTCACCTCGTTCTGCATATTGATGACGATGGGCTTCTGTTCGCTCGCCACCTTCTCGCCCCGGGGCGGTTCAACCAGCGTGGCCATAAACAGCAGGATGCCCAGACTGAGGGCGATCCCCAGCCCCAGGCTCATCAACTTGTATTTCATTTCGGCGCCACCGCCACAGCGATATTGGCGATACCCGCCGCCTTGGCCTCATCCATCACCCGCACCACCTTGCCGTGGGGCACCCTCTCGTCGGCCTGGATCACCAGGCTGGCATCAGGTTGCTCCGCCAGTAGACGGGCGATGGTGGCCTGTACCCGCTCCACATCGATCTGCTTGCGGTCGAGGAAGATCTGACCCTGAGCCCCGATCGCCAGCATGATGCTGGAGGATTTCTGCGCCTTGGCCTGACTGGCCTGGGGCCGGTGCACCTCGAGCCCGGCTTCGCGCACGAAGGAGGTGGTGACAATAAAGAAGATCAGCATGATGAACACGATATCCAGCATGGGGGTCATGTCGATCTGCACTTCGTCACGCTGGCGTTTGGATTGCCGTCTCATTGCATTACCTTCTCTTCTCGCAGGCCGTCCCGGGTCTTGGCCAGCGCACGCTTGGCCTGACTCTCGAGCCGACTGAGTAACAACACGCCGGAGAGCGCCACCACCATGCCTGCCATGGTGGGGATGGTGGCGCGGGAGATCCCGCCCGCCATGCTCTCCGGGTTAAAGCGGTTGGCCGCAGCCAACGCATCGAATACGCCGATCATGCCGGTCACAGTGCCCAGCAGCCCCAGCATGGGGCAGAGCACCACCAGGGTGCGGATGAAGATCAGATGACGGTTCAGTTCCAGCTCCGCCTGCGCCAGCCAGCGGCTGCGGATCGCCCGGGCGTGCCAGCTGTGGCGCTCGCTGCGGGCCTGCCAGCGGCCGAGCAGCTGTTGCTGCAAGGGGCCAAAACCCAGATTGAGGTAGAGCAACCGCTCGATCATCAAAATCCACATCAGCACCAGCAGGGCCAGAATGACCCAGAGCACAGGGCCGCCACGGCCCATGAAGCTCTGCAGCTGTTGCCAGATGTCGAGCATCATGCTGCTCGCTCCATCCCGCCGTTATTGCTCTCGGCGCGCTCGGCCAGAATGCCGGCCACCTGCTGCTCAAGTACATTGGAGAGCTCGGTGAAGCGCGATTGCAGCAGGCTGTGGGCCAGGATCAGCGGAATGGCTGCCACCAGACCCTGTACCGTGGTAACCAGCGCCATGGAGATGCCGCCAGCCATGATCTTGGGATCGCCGGTACCAAACTGGGTGATGGCCTGGAAGGTGCCGATCATCCCGGTCACGGTACCGAGCAAACCCAGCATGGGGGCGATGGCCGCGATTACCTTGACCATGCCGATGCCGCGCTCCATGCGAGGAGTCTCCTGCAGGATCGCCTCATCAAGACGCAGCTCGAGGGTCTCCATGCTCAGCTCGGGGTGTTTGTCTGCCACCGTCAGCACCCGACCGAGGGCGTTGTCGGCATGATACTCGCCGCTCTTGAGCTGGCGACGAACCCGACCCAGTTCACGAGAGAGGCTCCACAACCGTACCGCTGCGATACCCAAACCGATGGCAGCCAGCAGCACGATAATGGCGCCGACCTGACCGCCTTGCTGTACCTGCTGCCAGAAGGTGGGCGCCTGTGCCAGCATCGCCAGCAGAGTGCCATGAGAAGGATCCAGCGGCAGCGCTTCCCCTTCCTGACCCTGATAAGCCGCAACGGCAGAGAGCACGCTACCGGGCAGACCCAGTACCGGGCTCAAGCCTTCGGCGGTCGGTTGCAGGAAGCCTTCGCTCCCCAGCAGGGCAAAACTGCCAACCCGGGTCAGCGACTGCTCGCTGGCAGCCCCCTGGGCATCGAGCACCTTGCCGTTGAACCGGGCAATCCGGCCAGATTCACTGATCTCCTGCAGCAGCGTGGTGGGTAGAAGGGCGAGGGCGGCGCGATCCGGCACCTGTTTATCCTGTGCCATGGCTTTCAGCGGGGCGAGACGTTCCGGGTACTGGCCCTCGACGGCGGATTCGCTCAGCAGCTTGACCGCATCGCTGGCGCCCTGACGGGTGACTGCGAAGATCTCGTTCATGTCGCCGGAGGCTTGTTCCCACTGGGCGTTGAGCTCGACCAGCTGCTTCTCGTTGCTGGCGAACTTGCCAGCCAACTCCTTGCTCAGGCGCTGGGCCTCGGCCAGTCTGGCGCGGGCAGTGCCGAGCTCCTTGGCAACGGTCGCCAGATCTTGCTGAGCCTGTTGTTCACGAGCCTGTTCCTGCTGCTGCCACTCATCGGCGGCAGCGGCGTTGGTACCGCAGGAGAGGGCAATAAGGAGGGGGAACCACTTCATGGTGACTCTCATGATTGGGCCTCCTGACTGCGGCTGACAGAGAGGGGGATATTGAGCAACTGGGGAACTTTCTTGTCGGCGGCCACATCCATCGCCTCGGCAATGGGGGAAAGCCACTGGCTATCGAGGGCTTGCCACTGCTTCGCCTCGGCAGACCAGCGCCATGCCTGACTGCGATCGGCCGTCATCGCCAGCAGGGAGACCCGACCCAGCGCCAGCACATCGACCCGACGCGGAGCACCATCCAACTCCAGCTCGGCGGAATAGCTGTCCATCCGGCTGCCGTACTCGGCTTCAATCTGATAGGCCTGTAGCAGCTGACGGAATTTCTCCGCCTCGCTAACGTCTGCTCGAGCCAGGGTCGCTTTCAACTGTTCAACCCGCGCCAAACGATCTTCCTTGCGCAGCGGGATGTCGTTTTGCACCAGCTGTTCCAGATCTGCCTGCATCTGCAACATCAGCGGGATCAAGCCCTGACGGGTCTCTTGCACCGCTTCCAGCTGCTGGCTCAATTTACCCAGCTCATTTTGCTGATCGGCCACCAGAGATTGCATGTAGCGGTTGTAGGCTTCGAGGTCACGCAGTTGCAGCTGGGCATTTTGCAGCTCCAGTCGTGCGGCAACGGCGGCATCGGCGGCTTTTTCCACCCGCTGCTGGGAGGCTTTCCCGGCAGCTATGCTGTTCTTGAGGGCGGGAGCAACCAGCTCATCCCCGATGGCAGCAAAGTGGACTGACAGTGGCAGCAGGGCCACACCCCATAATTTGTTCATTGAAATACATCTTACTAATGATAACTATTATCATTATCTCAAATGCAGGGCGGACTGGCAACGAGAGGATTTTCTTGGCCTTTATGCACAAAAACAGGATAATTTTTAAGCACGCACGGAATAAGTGGCGCCAATAGCCACCGCACAAATATAAATAACGATAAAAAATCTTTTCGATCAGTGTGATAGAGATCGAAAAAGGAGAAAGTAATGCTCAACGATGCGATCTGGGAACATATCGACAAGTTCACCAAGGCAACAAAAACCAGCGATATCCAGCAACTGCTGGAGCGCTTCAGTCATCAAATGGGCTTTGATTACTTTCGGCTGCTGATTATTTTCCCCATCAGCATGCAAAAATCCCACGTGGCACTGTTCAACAACTGTCCGACCACCTGGTTTGACGCCTATAGCGAAAACCAGTATCTGACCCAGGATCCGGTGGTCTATCTGGGGCTGAAACAGACCCAGCCGATCTTCTGGAACAAGCTCGACTGCGACTCGCCCTGGCTGCCCAGCGCCAGCCGCGACGTGATGAACCTGGCCGCTGATTTCGGAGTACGCAATGGCGTCTCCTTTCCGCTGCACACCCCGCAGGGGGAGCACGGCATCCTCTCTTTCATCACCAAGGACAAATCCAACTCCGATCTGATGTTTGAAAATGTTCCGCTGCTGTCGTTTTGTGCCAGCTACATCTTCAACTCCGCACTGCAACTGATCAAAAGCAGACCGGATATGATGAAATACCTGACCGAACTGTCGGATCGGGAGAAGGAGTGCCTGTTCTGGGCCAGCGAGGGCAAGACCTCCTGGGAGATCGCCACCATCCTCGGTATCAGTGAGCGGACGGTCAACTTTCACCTGACCCAGGTGACCAACAAGACCGACTCGAAGAACCGCAGTCAGGCCATCGCCAAGGGGATCACCAGCGGCATCATAGTGCCCTCCCTCGACGAGGTCACCATCACCAACTTGCGGCTGTCGTAACCCTCAGCAGCAACAAAAAGAGCCGCAATTGCGGCTCTTTGTCATTTCAGAAAGTGACTTACTCAACGGTCACCGATTTTGCCAGGTTGCGCGGCTGGTCGACGTCAGTCCCCTTGATCAGGGCAACGTGATAGGAGAGCAGCTGCAGCGGCACGGTATAGACGATGGGGGCGATCACCTCTTCCACATGGTTGAGGTTCATGACCCGCATGGTCTCGTCGCTCTTGAAGCCGGTATCGGCATCGGCGAACACGTAAAGGATACCGCCACGGGCGCGCACCTCTTCCACGTTGGACTTGAGCTTCTCCAGCAGATCGTTGTTCGGCGCCACCACAATGATGGGCATCTCGGCATCGATCAGCGCCAGCGGGCCATGCTTCAGTTCACCAGCGGCATAGGCTTCGGCGTGGATGTAGGATATCTCTTTGAGCTTGAGCGCCCCTTCCATGGCGATGGGGTACTGGCTGCCACGGCCGAGGAACAGGCTGTGCTGCTTGTCGGCAAACTCTTCGGCCAGGGTTTCGATATCCTTGGCCAGCGCCAGGCTCTCTTTAATACGCAGCGGCAGGGCTTGCAGCGCCTTGACCAGTTCGGCCTCGGCAGCGGCGCTCAGGTGGCCACGGCAGTGACCGACCGAGGCCACCAGCATCAGCAGGCCAGCCAGCTGGGTGGTGAACGCCTTGGTGGAGGCTACGCCGATCTCGGCACCGGCACGGGTCATAAAGGCCAGATCCGATTCACGCACCAGCGAGGAGCCCGGCACGTTGCAGATAGCCAGCGAGCTCATATAGCCGGATTCCTTGGCCAGACGCAGGGCGGCCAGGGTATCGGCGGTCTCGCCACTCTGGGAGAGGGTCACCAGCAGGCTGTTGGGGCGCACTACCGACTTGCGATAGCGGAACTCGGAGGCGATCTCTACATCGCAGGAGACGCCAGCGATCTCTTCGAACCAGTAGCGAGCCACCATGCCGGAGTGATAGGAGGTGCCACAGGCGACGATCTGCACGTGCTCCACCTTGTCAAAGATGGCGCGCGCGCCGTTACCGAACGATTCGACCACTACGTGATCACTGCCCAGACGCCCTTCTAGGGTGTTGGTGATCGCTTTGGGCTGCTCGTGGATCTCCTTGAGCATGTAGTGACGGTATTCACCCTTGTCACCGGCATCGTGGGAGAGTTCGGACTCCTGCTCTTCGCGCACCACGGCGTTGCCGTTGGTATCGAAGATATGCACATCGCGACGGGTCACTTCGGCCACATCACCCTCTTCCAGGAAGATGAAACGACGGGTCACCGGCAGCAGCGCCATCTGGTCGGAGGCGATAAAGTTCTCGCCGATACCGCGGCCGATCACCAGCGGTGAACCGGAGCGGGCCACCACCACGCGGCTGTCGTCGCGGCTGTCCATCACCACGGTACCGTAGGCACCGCGCAGCTGCTTCACCGCAGTTTGCATGGCGGCCAGCAGGCTGCCGGCGCTCTTCAGCTCGTGATGGACCAGATGGGCAATCACCTCGGTATCGGTGTCGGAGCTGAACACATAGCCTAGCGCCTTCAACTCTTCCCGCAGCTCTTCGTGGTTCTCGATGATGCCGTTGTGCACCACCACGATATGCTCGGAGACGTGGGGGTGGGCGTTGCGCTCGGAGGGCTCGCCGTGAGTGGCCCAGCGGGTATGGGCGATGCCGGTACCACCGTGGACGGACTGCTCGTCGAGCGCCTTGGCCAGCTCGGCCACCTTGCCCAGACGGCGAACCCGCTGCAACGGCTGGTTGGCGCTGAACACGGCCACACCGGCTGAGTCATAACCGCGGTACTCCAGACGGCGCAGGCCCTCTACCAGAATTTCAGTCACATCACGTTGGGCGACAGCCCCGACGATGCCACACATACACTTCTCCTTGAGATGCAAATCGTAAAGTCAGTTGGATGGTTCAGAGCTCGATGTCAGCAAGTGACCGGGGCGCAGATAAGCGTCACCCCCTGGGCTTGAATCTGTTCTCTGGCCTCGCTGGCCAGCCGCTCGTCGGTCACCAGGGTATGGATGCTCGACCAGGGAAGTTCGAGATTGGGGATCTTGCGGCCGATCTTTTCCGATTCGACCATCACAATGACCTCCCGCGATACCTCGGCCATGACCCGCGACAGGCCCACCAGCTCGTTGAAGGTGGTGGTGCCACGTTCCGGGTCGATACCGTCGGCACCGATAAAGAGCTGGTCGAAGTCGTAGGAGCGCAGCACCTGTTCCGCCACCTGCCCCTGGAAGGATTCGGAGTGAGGGTCCCAAGTGCCACCGGTCATTAACAGGGTAGGCTCATTTTCCAGCTCGCGCAGGGCACCGGCCACATTGAGGGAGTTGGTCATCACGATGAGGCCGCGCTTGTTGCCCAGCATGGGGATCATGGCGCTGGTGGTGCTGCCGCTGTCGATGATGACGCGGTTGTGATCACGCAGCCGCTCGGCCGCCGCACGGGCAATGGCTAACTTTCGGTTCGAAACTTGTTCAGGGTTGATCTCGACCACCATCTCGCTCGGCAAAGGGACGGCGCCACCGTAACGGCGCAGCAGCAGACCACCGGTCTCCAGTACAGCCAGATCTTTACGGATGGTCACTTCGGAGGTAGAAAAGTGTTTGGCGAGGGCGTCGACACTCACTTCACCCTGCTCTTGTACCAGGGTCACTATGGTGTGGCGGCGTTGTTGAGTATTACGTTTGGTCATTTTTAAGTTTCGATTCGAAAGAACATCGAAATATTAGCCCCTTTTTCGGAAAAATAAAACAGCAAATAGGATCCTATTTGGTTCGATGCCAGAATGGGGTGCCAATTTGCGACGAGGATGCCATGCAAAAGAGAGTCATCTGGCTGGTGGAGGATGAGGCCAGCATCGCCGACACCCTGATTTACGCCCTGCAGACCGACGGGTTCGAGGTGGAGTGGTTCATGCTGGGCCAGCAGTTGCTGACACGACTGGAACAGACGCGACCCGACTTCCTGATCCTCGATGTGGGGCTGCCCGACATCAGCGGCTTCGAACTCTGCAAGCAGGTGAGGGCGCTGACCGATATTCCCCTGATGTTCCTCACCGCCCGCAGCGAGGAGATAGACCGGCTGATCGGGCTGGAGATCGGTGCCGACGACTATGTGGCCAAACCCTTCTCGCCACGGGAAGTGTGTGCCCGGGTGCGGGTCATCCTGCGCCGCAGCCAGCCCGTCGCCCCCCAGCCCAGCGCCCTGCTGGTACTGGATGAGGAGCGTGCCCGCATCCATTTTCGCGGCCAACCGCTGGCCCTCACCCGCTACGAATATCTGCTGCTCAAGACCCTGATGCAGGCGCCGGGGCGGGTCTACTCCCGCCAGCAGCTGATGGATCTGGTGTGGCAGGATGCGGAGGAGAGTCTGGATCGCACCGTAGATACCCATATCAAGACCATCCGCGCCAAGCTGCGCGAACATGATCCCGAGGCCAACCTGATCCTCACCCACCGCGGGCTGGGCTACAGCCTGGAGCTGGCATGAGACTCGGGTTGCAACTGCTGTGCGGCCTGCTGCTGATCTTCGCGCTGGCCGCCTGGTTCGTGCTGGAGATCTTCGTCGAGGAGATAAAACCCGGGGTGCGCAGCGCCACCGAGGATACTCTGGTAGACATGACCCAGCTGCTGGCACCGCTGGCGCTCGATGATCTGAAAGAGGGCAATATGATGAACGGGCGGTTGGCCAGCGCCTTCGCCCGCCTCAACCAGAATCCCATCAATGCGATGATCGATGGCCACCTCAAGCAGCAGGCGGAGTACCGCATCTATGTCACTGACCAGAAGGGTATGGTGATTTACGACTCCGACGGCACGGATCTGGGCAAGGATTATTCCCGCTGGAACGATGTCTACCGCACTCTGCGCGGCCAGTATGGCGCCCGCAGCACCCGCACCGATCCCGACGATGCCGCCAGCTCGACCATGTATGTGGCGGCGCCGTTGCGGGAAGGGGCCGAGATCATCGGCTCCCTCACCGTCGCCAAGCCCAACCGCACCCTGATGCCTGCCATCGAGCGCGGGGAACAGGAGCTGCTGCAGGCCGGCGGCCAGATGCTGCTCATCTCGCTGCTGATCGGCAGCCTGCTGGTGTGGTGGCTAAACCGCGCCATCGGCAAGCTGGTGCACTACGCCGACTCGGTCAGCAAGGGGGAGGCGGCACCGCTGCCACGGCTGCACACCGTCGAGCTGGATCGGCTCGGCCGCTCACTGGAGACCATGCGCCACCAGCTCGATGGCAAAAGCTACATCGAAGCCTATGTTCACAGCCTGACCCACGAGCTGAAGAGCCCGCTGGCCGCCATTCGCGGGGCAGGGGAGATTTTGGCCGAAACGCCGCCCCCCGAAGTTGCCAAACGCTTTATCGGCAACATCAATCTGGAAACCGCCCGCATGCAGCAGCTGATCGAGCGAATGCTGCAACTGGCGCGGCTGGAGTCGGGGCAGGGGCTGGATCGCCAGTCGGTGGAACCGGCAAAACTGGGCAAGCTCACCCTCGATGCCCGCCAGATCATCGCCCAGCGCCGTCAGGTCGAGTTGGTGGCCGAGCTGACCAGCGCGCCGAAACAGAAGTGGGATCCGCTGTTGGTGGAGCAGGCCATCGGCAACCTGCTGGATAACGCTATCGACTTCTCTCCCGCCTACGGGCTGGTCACCCTGAGCGGCAGCCAGCAGGAAGAGGGCTACTGTTTTCGGGTCACCGACAGCGGCCCCGGCATTCCCGACTACGCCCTGCCGCGCATCTTCGAGCGCTTCTACTCCTTGCCGCGCCCGGACAAGGGCAAGAGCAGTGGTCTGGGGCTCAGCTTCGCCCATGAGGTGGCCCACCAGCATGGCGGCCGTCTGACCCTGAGCAACCGGCCAGAGGGAGGCGCGCTGGCGGAACTCTGGCTGCCATTCACCTAGTCCCCCCGCAACTTCACATTCCCCACACAAAGCGGCATTAGACTGCCGCTTTCTCTCATCCATTTGCTCAAGGAAATGCTATGTCCCGCCTGCTTCTCTCCAGCCTGCTGGCTGCCGGTCTGCTCGCAGACCTGCCAGCCTCCGCCGCCAGCGGCTGCTTTCTCTATGCTGACGGCAACGGCCAGACCCTCTCCAGCGAAGGGGACTGCTCCAGCCAGCTGCCGCCCGCGTCCACCTTCAAGATCCCGCTGGCGCTGATGGGTTACGACAGTGGCTATCTGGTGGATGAAGAGCATCCGGCACTGCCTTACAAACCGAGCTATGACGGCTGGCTGCCCGCCTGGCGTGAAACCACCACCCCGCGCCGCTGGGAAACCTACTCGGTGGTCTGGTTTTCCCAGCAGATCACCGAATGGCTGGGGATGAAGCGCTTCCAGCAATATGTCGACCGCTTCGACTACGGCAATCGGGATCTCTCCGGCAATCCGGGCAAACATGACGGCCTGACCCAGGCCTGGCTCAGCTCCAGCCTCGCCATCAGTCCGGAGGAACAGGCCCGCTTCCTCGGCAAGATGCTGAGCGGCAAGCTGCCGGTCTCGGCGCAGACCCTGCAGTACACCGCCAATATCCTCAAGGTGAGCGAGATCGACGGCTGGCAGATCCACGGCAAGACCGGCATGGGCTACCCGAAAAAGCTGGATGGCAGCCTCAACCGCGATCAGCAGATCGGCTGGTTCGTCGGCTGGGCCAGCAAACCGGGCAAACAGCTGATCTTCGTCCATACCGTGGTGCAAAAGCCCGGCAAGCAGTTCGCCTCCCTCAAGGCGAAAGAGGAGGTGCTGGCCGTCCTGCCTGCACAACTTAAAAAGCAGTGATCTCGCTTCCCGCCAGATAAACCCCGATAACCACTGTCAGCCCACCAGCGACGGGCTGACCGCCATTCGTAAACGAGACAAACATGAAATTATTTCTATTGCTGCTCTGGCTTCCGGCCAGCATGGCGTTGGCTGCCTGTGATCTCTCCGACCGCCTGACGCGGCAGGGAGAAGTCATCCATGATCGGCTCAGCCAGCTCGAATGGCAGGCGTGCAGCCTCGGCAGCCAGTGGCTGGAGGGGAAAGGGTGCGTGGGCACACCGGCCCTGCTGACACTGCTTGAAGCCAAGGATGAAGCAGCCCGCCTTGGCGAGGGGTGGCGACTCCCCACCATCGAGGAGCTCTTCACCCTGCTCGACGAAAATTGCCGGGCGCCGATGACAGACCCGCGCTTCTTCTCCGATATCCATGACAACGGGGAAAATGCAGCCCCCTACTGGACCTCCAGCTCCATTGAGGAGATGCCGGAACTGGTCTACTACATCGACTTTATACACGGGCTCATCGACGGCCATACAGATCGTTTCGCCCAAGCCGCTCGGTTGGTGCGCTCCCGCCCCTGAACAATCCCGTGGCGCCTGATGGCGCCGTTTTTCAACAGTTCACCGCCACTTCACACAAGCCCATCACCACTTCACGCCGGACTGACAGACTCACTCCATCCAACAAGGAGACGTGTCATGGTCAAACAGATATTCACCCACAAGATCTTTCTGCTGCTGTTGCTCAGCCTGTTGTTGATGGTGCCGGTGCAATCCATCATGGAGCTCAACCGGGAGCGTCAGGCTTACCGCAGTCAGGCCATTCACAGCATCATGGCCAGCAGCAGCGGCCCGCAACGACTGATGGGGCCCATTATCGTGCAGCCCTATACCCGTTCGGTGACGGTCGAGCAGGAGGGCAAGCGCTTCGTCCGTCAGGAGCAGATCTACCGCTACCTGCTGCCGGAGCAACTGGATATCAGGGCCAACATGGAGGTGACCCCGCGCAAGCTGGGCATCTATCAGGCGCAGGTCTATCAGACCCGGCTCTCCCTCTCGGGCCGCCTGCCAACCCGGCAGAGTCTGCTGAATGACGCGACCTCACCGCTCGGTGAAACGGCCGAGCTGGTGGCGGGCAAACCCTACCTGAGCCTGGTGCTCTCCGATGCCCGCGGTATCAACAGCGTCCCCGAACTGCAACTCGGCACACAGCGGATCCCGTTTGCCCCCGGCGCCCGCCTCGGTGATGCGCTCGCGGGTATCCATGCCCCGCTCGACAGCCTGCCGCAACAGGATGGCACCTTCCATCTGGAGCTCAATCTGCAGGGGATGAACGCCCTCGACATAGTCCCGCTGGGCAAGGAGAGCATCCTGCAGCTGGCGGGCAACTGGCCCCATCCCAACTTTATCGGCGACTTCCTGCCGGCCAGTCGCAGCCTCAATCAGGAGGGGTTCAGCGCCAGCTGGCAGACCAGCTGGTTCGCCAGCGACATGGAGACCCGCTTCAACCGGGCGATGAACGGCGGGGAGGACGTGTTGCCCACTTTCAGCGTCAGTCTGATGCAGCCGGTGGATCACTATCAGCTCAACGAACGGGCGGCCAAATATGCCCTGCTCTTCATCGGCCTCACCTTTATCAGCTTCTTTATGTTCGAGCTGCTCAAGGGGCTGCGGGTTCACCCGATCCAGTACGCGCTGGTGGGCATGGGGTTGGCCATCTTCTATCTGGTGCTGCTGGCACTGACCGAGCACCTCGGTTTTGGCTGGGCCTATCTGGTAGCCGCGCTGGCCAGCGTGCTGCTCAACGGCTTCTATCTCAGTCATGTGCTGGGCGGCCCGAAGCAGGGGATCGGTTTCGCGGCACTGCTCGGGCTGGTCTATGCCATCCTCTACAGCCTGCTGCAAGCCGAAGAGATTGCTCTGCTGCTCGGCGCCCTGCTGCTGTTCGCCACCCTGGCGCTGATCATGATGCTGACCCGCAAGCTCGACTGGTATCAGGTGATGGACTACAGCGCACCCGCGACCACATGGGCGGCCCCCCAGCCATCGACCAGTGACACCAGCCATAAGTCATAAGCCAAAAAAACCGGCGCCATCAGGCGCCGGTTCTATTTTATTGATCGGGCATCACTTCTTCTTGACCGGGCGAGCCCAGTTTTTGATGTGACGCTGGGGCACCCGGGTGATCACCAGCTCGTTCTCAGCCACATCCTTGGTGATGGTAGAACCCGCCCCCAAGGTCGCACCCTTGCCGATGCGCACTGGCGCCACCAGCTGGGTATCAGAACCGACGAACACGTCATCCTCGATGATGGTCTGGAACTTGTTCACGCCGTCGTAATTGCAGGTGATGGTACCGGCACCGATATTCACCCCAGCTCCGATCTCGGCATCACCCAGATAGGTCAGATGACCGCACTTGGAACCAACCCCAAGACGGGCCTTCTTCATCTCGACGAAGTTACCAACGTGCGCATCCTGCTCCAGAACCGCCCCCGGACGCAAGCGGGTAAACGGACCCACTGAGCACTGATCTGCCACCTGTGCCCCCTCGATAACCGAGTAGGGTTTCACCTCAGTATGATCGCCAATGACACAATCTTTCAGTACGCAACCGGCTCCGATACGAACGTGATTGCCGAGAGTCACCTTGCCCTCAATGATGACGTTTGCATCAATAACAACCTCTTCACCAATTTCCAAAACCCCACGCAAATCAAAGCGTGCGGGGTCGATCATGGTTGCACCAGCGATCATCAGCTTCTCGGCCTGCATCTGCTGATAGCTGCGCTCAAGTTGGGCCAATTGCACCCGATTGTTGGCCCCTTCAACTTCAGCGGCACGCTCTGGATGCACAGCGGCAATCGGGCAATTATCGACGTGAGCCATGGCGATCACATCGGTCAGATAGAATTCGCCCTGGGCATTCTTGTTGTCGAGACGAGACAACCATTGACGCAACTGGCCCCCATTGGCCACCAGCACGCCGGTGTTCACCTCTCGGATCGCCAGCTGTTCGGCGTTGGCATCCTTCTGCTCGACGATGCCGACTACCTGACCATTTTCACGGACGATACGGCCATAACCGGTGGGGTTGTCCAGTACCACGGTCAGCAGTGCCATCCCGTTTTCAGCCTTGGCAGCAAGCAGTCGCTGCAGGGTCTCTGGCTGGATCAGCGGGGTATCGCCGTACAGCACCAGCACATCGTCTTCATCCTTCCAGAACGGGATGGCCTGGGCGACGGCGTGACCGGTCCCCAGCTGTTGCGCCTGCAGCACCCAGTTCACATCGGCCGCCACGATCCGCTCTTTCAGCAGCTCGGCACCGTGGCCATAGACCAGATGCAGCTGCTCGGCACCGACCTGACGTGCAGTATCGATCACATGGGAAACCATAGGTTTGTTGGCTACCGGGTGGAGTACCTTGGGCAGGGAAGAGCGCATGCGGGTACCTTTACCCGCAGCCAGGATCACGACGTTGAGGGACATAAATTGACCTTTGGAACATGAGAAATACTCGGCGGAGTCTATCCAACGGGTAAAAAAAAAGCGACCCGAAGGTCGCTTTTTACATCACCGTTATTAGCGGTAATTCTTTTTGACGATATCGATAACTCGCAGTTGAGCCATCGCCTTGGCCAGCTCGGTGGCGGCCTGGGCGTAGTCGATATCACCATGGGAGCTGTGGATCCGCTCTTCGGCTGCGCGCTTGGCTTCCTGGGCTTTCGCCTCATCCAAGTCGTCAGCACGAATCGCGGTGTCCGCCAGCACGGTCACGGATTCAGGTTGTACTTCCAGCATACCGCCGGAGATGTACAGCACCTCTTCAGTTCCGTTCTGCTTCACCAAGCGGACCAGACCCGGCTTGATGGCAGTCAGCAACGGAGCATGACCGTGGCGGAGACCCAACTCACCTTCGGAGCCTGATACCTGAGCGGATTGCACGCGACCGGAAAACAGTTTTCCTTCGGCGCTCACCACGTCCAGGTGAAAGGAGATCATCTCTGCCATGGGCCCTCCTGTCGAGGCTTACAGTTTCTTGGATTTCTCGACGACTTCGTCGATACCGCCAACCATGTAGAACGCCTGCTCGGGCAGATCGTCATACTCGCCTTTCAGGATGCCCTGGAAACCACGGATGGTCTCTTTCAGCGGCACGTATTTACCCGGAGAACCGGTAAACACTTCTGCTACGAAGAACGGCTGGGACAGGAAACGCTCGATCTTACGGGCACGGGCTACGGTCAGTTTGTCTTCTTCTGACAGTTCATCCATACCCAGGATGGCGATGATGTCCTTCAGCTCTTTGTAGCGCTGCAGTACGGTCTGAACGCCACGAGCGGTCTCGTAGTGCTCTTTGCCAACCACCAGCGGATCCAGCTGACGAGAGGTAGAGTCCAGCGGGTCAACGGCCGGGTAGATACCCAGTGCCGCGATTTGACGGGACAGTACCACGGTCGCATCCAGGTGGGCGAAGGTGGTCGCCGGAGACGGGTCAGTCAAGTCATCCGCAGGCACGTAAACGGCCTGTACGGAGGTGATGGAACCGGTCTTGGTGGAGGTGATACGTTCTTGCAGAACACCCATCTCCTCGGCCAGGGTCGGCTGGTAACCTACTGCGGAAGGCATACGGCCCAGCAGTGCGGATACTTCAGTACCGGCCAGGGTGTAACGGTAGATGTTATCTACGAAGAACAGTACGTCACGACCTTCGTCACGGAACTTCTCGGCCATGGTCAGGCCGGTCAGCGCAACGCGCAGACGGTTTCCGGGCGGCTCGTTCATCTGACCGTAAACCAGAGATACTTTGTCCAGTACGTTGGACTCCATCATCTCGTGGTAGAAGTCGTTACCCTCACGGGTACGCTCACCTACACCGGCGAACACAGAGTAACCACTGTGCTCGATCGCGATGTTACGGATCAGCTCCATCATGTTTACGGTTTTGCCTACACCGGCACCACCGAACAGACCCACTTTACCACCCTTGGCGAACGGACATACCAGGTCGATAACCTTGATGCCGGTCTCCAGCAGCTCGGTGCTGTTGGACTGATCTTCGTAGCTGGGGGCTTCACGGTGGATTGACCAGCTCTCTTCTTCACCGATCGGGCCTTTCTCGTCGATTGGCTCGCCCAGTACGTTCATGATCCGACCCAGAGTCGCAGTACCGACCGGAACCTGGATGGATTTACCGCTATTCATTACTTCCAACCCACGACGCAGACCGTCGGAGGAACCCATGGTGATGCAACGAACGACGCCGCCACCGATCTGTTGCTGAACTTCCAGCACCAGACCCTGGCCTTGACCTTCGCTAACGACCTTCAGTGCATCGTACACCTGGGGCACGGCATTCTGCGGGAACTCGATGTCCACTACAGCGCCGATGATTTGGACGATGAAACCGTTACTCATGTCAAATCCTCTAAACCTTTGATAACCCTTGCCTTACACCGCAGCAGCACCGGATACGATCTCTGTCAGCTCCTGGGTAATACTGGCCTGACGGGCCTTGTTGTATACCAGTTGCAGATCGTTAATCAGGTTACCGGCGTTGTCAGTCGCGGCTTGCATGGCAACCATTCGGGCTGCCTGTTCACTGGCCAAGTTTTCCACTACACCCTGGTAAACCTGAGATTCGACATAGCGAACCAGCAGGGTATCCAGCAGCTTCTTGGGATCCGGCTCATAGAGGTAATCCCAGTGGTGTTTCTTGGCGAGCTTGCTGTCTTCAGTTACGGGCAAAGGCAGCAGTTGATCGACCCGTGGTTGCTGCACCATGGTGTTGACGAACTTGTTGTACACCAGATACAGCTTGTCAATCTCACCGTTGTCGTAAGCCTTCAGCATGACCTTGACTGAACCAATCAGGTCATTGACGCTCGGATTATCGCCCAGTCCTGCGACGTGAGCTTTCACCTTGGCGCCGTGCCGTTCAAAGAAGTTGGAGGCTTTGTTGCCGATCAGAGCCAGGTCAACCTTGGCACCTTTCGCGCTCCATTGCTTCATATCATTGAGGGCAGCCTTGAACAGGTTGATGTTCAGACCACCACACAGGCCACGGTCGGTGGAGACGACGATGTAACCCACTCGCTTGACCTCACGTTCGATGAGGTAGGGGTGCTTGTATTCCAGGTTCCCCTGAGCGATATGGCCGATCACCTTGCGCATGGTTTCAGCGTACGGACGGCTGGCAGACATGCGATCCTGCGCACGGCGCATCTTGCTTGCTGCCACCATTTCCATAGCGCTGGTGATCTTCTGAGTGTTTTTCACACTCCCGATCTTGTTACGTATCTCTTTTGCGCCGGCCATCTCTTCTCTCCATCAGGTGGCAGCTTGCGCTGCCACACACGCTTACCAGGTCTGGGTTGCCTTGAAGTTGTCCAGCAACGCAGTCAGCTTGCCAACGATCGCGTCGTTGTAGTCAGCCTTGGCATTGATTTCAGCCATCAGCTCGGCATGCTGGGTATCGGCGAAAGAGAGCAGAGCGGCTTCGAAATCGAGGATCTTGTTCAGCTCGACATCGGAGAGATAGCCTTTTTCCGCGGCGAACAGCACCAGAGACTGGTGAGCAACGCTCATCGGAGAGTACTGCTTCTGCTTCATCAGCTCGGTCACTTTCTGACCGTGGTCCAGCTGCTTGCGAGTCGCATCGTCCAGGTCGGAAGAGAACTGGGCAAACGCAGCAAGTTCGCGGTACTGAGCCAGCGCGGTACGGATACCACCGGACAGCTTCTTGACGATCTTGGTCTGGGCGGCACCACCCACACGGGATACGGAGATACCCGGATCAACCGCAGGACGAATACCGGCGTTGAAAGACTGGGAAGTCAGGAAGATCTGACCATCGGTGATGGAGATCACGTTGGTCGGAACGAACGCGGATACGTCACCAGCCTGGGTTTCGATGATCGGCAGCGCGGTCAAAGAACCGGTTTTGCCCTTCACTTCACCCTTGGTGAACTTCTCTACGTACTCGTCGTTGACGCGAGCAGCACGCTCCAGCAGACGGGAGTGCAGATAGAATACGTCGCCCGGGAATGCTTCACGTCCTGGTGGACGGCGCAGCAGCAGGGAGATCTGACGATATGCAACGGCCTGCTTGGACAGGTCATCATAAATGATCAGGGCATCTTCACCGCGGTCACGGAAGTACTCACCCATGGAGCAACCGGAGTACGGAGCCAGATACTGCAGGGCAGCAGCTTCGGAAGCAGAGGCAACCACCACGATGGTGTTGGCCAGAGCACCGTGCTCTTCCAGCTTGCGCACCACGTTGGCGATGGTGGAGGCCTTCTGGCCAATCGCAACGTAGACACACTTAATGCCGGAGTCTTTCTGGTTGATGATGGTGTCGATCGCGATGGCAGTTTTACCTACCTGGCGGTCACCGATGATCAGCTCACGCTGGCCACGACCGATAGGGATCATGGCATCGATGGCTTTCAGACCGGTCTGGACAGGCTGGTCAACAGACTTACGCTCGATAACGCCCGGGGCAATCACTTCTACCGGAGAGAAGCCATCGTGCTCGACCGGACCTTTACCGTCGATAGGCTGACCCAGGGTGTTGACCACCCGGCCCAACAGACCACGACCAACCGGCACTTCCAGAATGCGGCCAGTACCTTTTACTTTCATCCCTTCGGCCAGATCGGCATAGGGACCCATCACTACGGCACCAACGGAGTCACGCTCCAGGTTCAATGCCAGAGCGTAGCGGTTGCCCGGCAGCTCGATCATCTCACCCTGCATGGCATCGGCCAGGCCGTGGATACGAATGATACCGTCACTCACGGAGACGATGGTACCTTCGTTACGCGCTTCGCTCTTTACATCAAACTGCGCAATGCGCTGCTTGATCAGCTCGGCGATTTCAGTGGAATTCAGTTGCATGCTCTAATACCCCAATCAAGATTGCAGCGCGTCAGCCATGCGATCCAGCTTGCCGCGGACAGTTCCGTCGATAACCAGATCACCGGCCTTGATGAGCACCCCGGCCATCAAGGACGCGTCGATGCTGCAATTCAGCTTCACTTTGCGCGCGAGACGTTGTTCCAGAGAAGCCTGAATATTGGCTTTCTGCTGGTCGGTCAGTGCAATCGCCGAAATCACGTCAGCCTGAACTTCTTTGTCCAGTTCAGACTTGAACACCACAAATTCGGCAACGACCGCCGGCAGCACACCCAAGCGACCATTCTCTGCCATTACCCGGATCAGGTTCTGGCCATGCTCGTCGAGTTGCTCCCCGCAGATGCTGACAAACAGTTTTGCCAGCTCGTCGGCAGCCACAGAGCCGTTAACCAGGTTGTGCATGGTCTCGTTTTCCACTACTTGCGCAGCGAAACCGAGCATACCCAGCCACTGGTCAACCGCCTTGTGCTCAACGGCAAACTCGAAAGCAGCCTTGGCGTAGGGGCGAGCGATTGTAGTCAGTTCAGACATAGCCCCGTTCCCGTTACAGTTCTGCTACCAGTTTGTCGACGATGTCGCTGTTGGCAGCCTGGTCGATTTGACGCGCCAGGATCTTCTCTGCACCAGCAATGGCAAGAGCAGCAACCTGCTTACGCAGTTCTTCTTTGGCACGATGACGTTCAGCTTCGATCTCGGCACGGCCCTGAGCCAGGATTTTTTCCCGCTCAGACTGGGCACCAGCGGCAGCTTCATCAATGATCTGGGCTTTACGTTTGTTAGCCTGCTCAATGATTTCAGCAGCCTGCAGCTTGGCTTCTTTCAGCTGATCGGTGGCGTTGGCCTTGGCCAAATCCAGATCTTTCTTGGCACGTTCGGCAGAAGAGAGACCGTCAGCAATAGCTTTCTGACGGGCTTCGATGGCTGCAATCAGCGGCGGCCATACGTACTTCATGCAAAACACTACGAAGAAGAAAAAAGCAAAAGCTTGGCCGAGGAGGGTGGCATTGATATTCACAGCCGATGTCCTCTTAAGTTAGTTAATGGGTTATGCCTGGAGAGTCGTAACGACTTAGCCAGCAACCGCAAACA
Organism: Aeromonas sp. 25-AL00135; assembly: GCF_054052385.1. NCBI lineage: Bacteria > Pseudomonadati > Pseudomonadota > Gammaproteobacteria > Aeromonadales > Aeromonadaceae > Aeromonas > Aeromonas sp. 25-AL00135. Next base: position 20,708 of record NZ_JBSTYQ010000017.1, read on the forward strand.
TCACGTACAGACCCAGACCAACGGCGATCATCGGGATCGCATCCACCAGACCCATTACGATGAAGAACTGGGTACGCAGAACAGGGATCAGATCCGGTTGACGAGCAGCACCTTCCAGGAACTTGCCACCCAGGATACCGATACCGATGGAAGCGCCGATAGCAGCCAGACCCATCATCATTGCAGCAGCGATGTACAGCAGGTCCATGTTCAAGTTTTCCATGAGGATCTCCAGTTATTTAGATGTAATTGATTGTATAAAAAGGATTATTTGAGTTGCATCAACCATGGTCTTCCTGCGCCATCGACAGATAGACGATGGTCAGAACCATGAAAATGAATGCCTGCAAAGTGATGATCAGGATGTGGAAAATTGCCCAAGGCACGGACAGGATCCACTGTGACCACCAGGGTAACAAACCCGCAATCAGGATAAAGATCAGTTCGCCAGCATACATGTTGCCGAACAGTCGAAGACCCAGAGAAACAGGTTTGGAAATCAGCGTAACAGTTTCCAGGATGAGGTTAACCGGGATGGCCGCCGGGTGGTTGAAAGGCTGAAGCGTCAGCTCCTTCACAAACCCGCCGATACCCTTGACCTTGATGCTGTAGTACAGGATCAAGAAGAACACGCCCAAAGCCATGGACATGGTGATGTTAACGTCAGCAGAGGGAACCACACGCAGATAGGGAATACCCATCAATTGTGCAGCGTGAGGGATAAAGTCAACAGGGATCAGATCCATGAAGTTCATCAGGAAGATCCACACAAACACGGTCAGCCCCAAAGGTGCGATGACCTTGTTGCGACCGTGAAAGATGTCTTTGACGTTACCATTCACAAACTCGACCAGCATCTCCACAAAGCACTGCAGCTTACCCGGCACCCCGCTGGTAGCGTTAACGGCTACTTTGCGGAACAGCAGGATAAACAGGGCGCCTAGCACGACGGAAAATACCATTGAGTCGATATTGACCGTCCAGAACCCAGACCCGACTTGAAGGTGGGTCAGGTGGTGGGAGATATATCCCTGAGGAGTCAGGACTTCTCCGGTTGCAGACATGAGTTTTCCTAATAGTGGTTGTTAAGAGTGAATGAAACCATCCACTGTACAACGAGGGCGAGGATATAAGTGGCGAAAAACGAGACGGTAACGACCTCGACTCCCGCACCAAACATCAGGGCGAATAGACCTGTTGTAGAAATGAGCTTAATCCCTGCCCCACCATAAAAGTCCCGCAAAACCAGGCCCACACTCTCGGTTGTCACCTTGCGGCGCAGCACCCAGACAGTAAACAAGGCTTGAGGAACCCAGTACATCCCCCCTCCGTAGAGGGCGGAATAACCGGCGCTGGCACCAGTCAGGTAAAACCAGACGGCACTCATCGCCACGATCAGGATGAGCTGACAAACGAGCATAACCAAGGCCAGTGTCAAACCTTCCAAGGCTATTTTCTGCTTCACCAACCTACCCCTGAACATTACAGAACTGTAAAAAATCGGGATCCGAAGACCCCATGTTAACAGCTCTTAAAGCCGGTCAAATTATACCCTTGAGGGCAGCTATTGCAATATGACAAAAATCCTTAATTTTTGCGGCTTTCCGCGGCAAATCAGGGTTATGGTCATATCAAAAGGAATGGATGTTTTATTACTACAAAAAGCGTAAAAATCACGATTCCGACACGCCAAAATAGCCCAATATACGGTCCAAATCGGACAAATTCTCGTAACTTATTACTAACTTCCCGCTATCCCGCTTGCCAGGCTGAAGTTGCACCTGATTGCCAATTTTTTCTGCCAGTTGGCGCTCCAGGTAGCCGATCTGCGGATCACGGGCCGGTTCGACCCTGGCTTTTGCCGGTTCGAGCGCTTTTTGCACCAGCTTCTCGGTATCGCGCACGGTCAGCCCTTTCTGGGCAACCAGCTTGGCCAGTTCGGACTGGGCCTGGCCGCTCAGAGCCAGCAGGGCACGGGCATGGCCCATGTCGAGGTCGCCATGCTCGACGAAACGCTTCACGTCGTCGTTGAGCTGGTTGAGACGCAACAGGTTGGTCACCGTGGTGCGGGACTTGCCCACCGCCTCGGCCACCTGCTGGTGGGTGAGTTCAAATTCGGTCAGCAGTCTTTGTAGAGCGACCGCCTCTTCGATGGCATTGAGGTCTTCCCGCTGAATATTCTCAATCAGCGCGATGGCGACGGCAGCCTCGTCGGGTACATCCTTGACGATGCAGGGCACCACCTCAAGCCGCGCCAGCTGGGACGCGCGCCAGCGCCGCTCACCGGCAATGATTTCGAAGGATTGTTCGCTGAGAGGGCGTACCACGATGGGCTGGATCACCCCCTGAGCGCGGATGGAGTTGGCAAGCTCTTCCAGTGCATCCTGGGACATGTCCTTGCGGGGCTGGTACTTGCCGGACTGTAACCACTCCACCGGCAGCTTGCGCAGCTCGCCCTGATTGGTGGGGGCCATGGCCTCTTCAGTACGTTGATCGCTCATCACCTGTTTCTGGCGGGCAGCCGTGCTGGTACTGAGCAGGGCATCCAGCCCCTTGCCCAGTCCACGTTTTTTCGGAGTCATATGCTCTCTCGGTCTGCGATGGTCGCCTGACGTTCCTGCTCCTGGCGGCGCAGGATCTCGCCAGCCAGTGCCAGGTAGGCCTTGGCGCCCACCGATGATTTGTCATAGTGCATGGCCGGGGCACCGAAACTCGGGGCCTCAGCCAGTCTAACGTTGCGGGGAATGATGGTGCGGTAGACTTTGTCGCCAAAGTGCTGTTTTAGCTGATCGGACACATCATTGGCCAGCCGGTTGCGGTGATCGAACATGGTGCGCAGCACCCCTTCGATCTTGAGCTCCGGATTGACCACGGCGGCCAGCTTGCTGATGGTGTCGACCAGGGCGGTGAGCCCCTCCAGCGCGTAATATTCGCACTGCATGGGCACCAGCACGGAGTCGGCGGCGGCCATGGCGTTCACGGTCAGCATGTTGAGAGAGGGCGGGCAGTCGATGAAGACGTAGTCGTATTTGTCCCGCACCGAAGCCAGCGCATTGCGCAGGCGGATTTCGCGGGCGAAAAATTCCATCAGACGGATTTCGGCCGCGGTCACGTCGGCGTTGGCGGCGATCAGGTGATAGCCCCCAGTGGTTTCGGGGATGATCACTTCGCTGATGGGGGCATCCTCGATCAGCAGCTCATAGGCGGTGCGCTCGACGTCATACTTGTCGACACCGCTGCCCATGGTGGCATTGCCCTGCGGATCCAGATCGATCACCAGCACCTTGCGCCGGGTGGCAGCCATGGAGGCGGCCAGATTCACACAGGTGGTGGTTTTACCCACTCCACCCTTCTGGTTGGCTATGGCGATGACTTTTCCCACACGATCCCCTAAATGAAACTGCGACCCTATTCGGGCTGGATATGTTTGAATTCCAGCAGATGACGTTCGCCTTCCAGCTCCGGCACCCGCAACTCATGACAGGCTACCAGACGGATATTGGCAGGCAACTGGGCCAGCTCCTGCTCGGGATATTGTCCCTTGAGCGCCAGGAAGCAGCCCTGTTCTGACGGCAGGTGGTGACACCAGCTCAGCATGTCCTCCAGCGAGGCAAATGCCCGACTCAGTACACCATCAAATCCCACCTCGGGTTGATACTCTTCAACCCGGGATTTGACAGGCGTCACATTGGTCAGACCCAGCTCCTGGATCACCTGACGGATGAAGTTGATCCGCTTGCCCAGACTGTCGAGCAGGACGAACTGCTTGTCCGGATTGATGATCGCCAGCGGCAATCCCGGCAGGCCGGGACCTGTCCCCACGTCGATGAAGCGCTCACCATGCAAGTGGGGGCTTACCACCAGGCTATCGAGGATATGCTTGACCAGCATGGCGTCCGGATCTCGCACCGAGGTGAGATTGTAAGCCTTGTTCCACTTGTGCAGCAACTCGACCAACTGCACCAGTTGGCTCTTTTGGGTATCGGTGATAACAATTCCGGCCTGCATGAGCAGGCCGTTCAATCTTTCCAGCATATTTTCCAACGGTAAGAATCCTCAGGCGGTTTTACGCAGCAGGCCGTGTTTTTTCAGGTGAACCAGCAGGATGGAGATGGCCGCCGGGGTGATGCCGGAGATGCGGGAAGCCTGACCAATGGTCTGCGGTTTGGCATCGTTCAGCTTGGCTTTCACCTCGTTGGAGAGGCCGTTCACCTCGCGATAGTCCAGATCCAGCGGCAGCAGAGTGTTTTCGTTGCGCAGCTGCTTTTCCACTTCATCGTGCTGACGTTCGATGTAACCGGCATATTTGATCTGGATCTCAACCTGTTCGGCCGCGGCAGGATCGGTCACGGAAGGACCGACACCTTCGATGGCCATCAGCGCATCATAGGTCACCTCGGGACGACGCAACAGCTCTTCCAGACTCTGTTCGCGGGTCAGCGGGGTGTTGACCAGGGCGTTGACCGCTTCCAGTGACGGATGTTGCGGGTGGATCCAGGTTGAACGCATGCGCTGACGCTCCAGCTCGACCTGTTCCATCTTGGCGTTGAATTTGCTCCAGCGATCGTCATCCACCAGACCCAGTTCGCGACCGATGGCAGTCAGGCGGATATCGGCGTTGTCTTCACGCAGCAGCAGGCGATATTCGGCGCGGCTGGTGAACATGCGGTAAGGCTCGCGGGTCCCCAGGGTGGAGAGATCATCCATCATCACGCCCATGTAGGCCTGATCCCGACGCGGGTTCCAGGGATCCTTGTCCTGGGCACGCAAGGCCGCGTTCAAACCGGCCATCAGGCCTTGTGCCGCTGCCTCTTCGTAACCGGTCGTGCCGTTGATCTGGCCGGCGAAGAACAGGTTTGGAATACACTTGCTCTCCATGTTGGCCTTGAGATCCCGCGGATCGAAGAAATCATATTCGATGGCATAGCCGGGGCGGGTGATGTGGGCGTTCTCGAAGCCGCGCACAGAACGGACGATCTGCACCTGCACGTCAAACGGCAGGCTGGTGGATATCCCGTTCGGATAGAGTTCGTGGGTGGTCAGGCCTTCCGGTTCGACGAAGATCTGGTGCGCAGTCTTGTCGGCGAAACGGGTGATCTTGTCTTCGATCGACGGGCAGTAGCGTGGGCCGATCCCCTCGATCACCCCGGCGTACATGGGGCTGCGATCCAGGTTATTGCGGATCACCTCGTGGGTACGCTCGTTGGTGTGGGTGACGTAGCAGGGCACCTGACGGGGATGCTGACTGGCATTGCCGATAAACGAGAAGACCGGACGCGGATCGTCGCCGTGCTGTTCCTGCATGACGGAGAAATCGACGCTGCGGGCATCGATGCGCGGCGGCGTGCCGGTCTTGAGGCGATCGATGCGCAGCGGCAGTTCACGCAGGCGTTGGGCCAGGGCGATCGAGGGAGGATCCCCGGCACGGCCGCCCTTGTAGTTTTCCATCCCGATGTGGATCAACCCGTTCAGGAAGGTACCAACCGTCAGCACCACTGTCTTGCCGCTGATGCGGATCCCGCTCTGGGTGACCACACCGGCAACACGATCCCCGTCCATGATCAGATCGTCACAAGCCTGCTGGAAGATCTTCAGGTTCGGGTAGTTCTCCAGCATCTGGCGAACGACAGCCTTGTAGAGCAGACGATCCGCCTGGGCACGAGTGGCTCGCACTGCCGGGCCCTTGGAGGAGTTGAGGGTGCGGAACTGGATCCCGCCAAGATCGATGGCACGCGCCATGATCCCGCCGAGTGCGTCAACTTCCCTGACCAGGTGTCCCTTGCCGATCCCGCCGATCGCCGGATTACAGGACATGTGTCCTAGCGTATCGATATTGTGGGTCAGTAACAGGGTGTTCATGCCCATACGGGCTGCCGCTGTTGCCGCTTCGGTTCCGGCATGACCGCCACCGACGACGATCACATCAAATTGTTCATGGTATTGCATTGGGATCACCTTGATCTGCACGCCTGAAGATCTTTATTTGCCTGGGCTAAAGGGCGGAACATTCTATCTGTTTCGCGTCCTGAGGGGAACGTCTACTTAACGTTCAGTATGAAGGGAGGATCCACTAATTAGATCTTAAGGATCTTTAGATCGATCTTTTACTGGATCTCTTATTAGGATCCGCCCTTTCTGTTGATAAGCACTTTTTGATCATAAAGATCATTAATTTAAGGACGATCCTAGCTTGTGGAAAAGCTTGGATCCTGGCCCGGTGAACGAGGGGATAACCAGGACTTTTATACACAGAGGTCTGTCGGTCTGGATCTAATACATGGATAACTATAGGTTTTGCAGAGCTTTACACCGTAGTTATGCACATTACCCCTGGGCGTTGTGGGTAACCTTGTAGAACAACTCCCCCGGATCAATCTGTTAATAACATGGTGGATAGTCGATCTGGGGATAAGTGGGGAGATCAAGCTTTTTTTCAGGATCTCCCGCACGCTGATCAGGCGATCATCGTCATCCAGTCGCGGATCCACACTTCTGCGGCATCTTCGGGGATCTCGTGTTGGGTCACATCGATGTCGAGTCGCTCGCCAATCCGGCTGGCTCCGCACTCGGCCAGCAGCCGATCCAGCGTCTTGCCACCCTGGCAAAAGGTGTCATAACTGCTGTCACCAAGGGCGATCACGCCATATTTCAATGAATTAAGATCCGGATGCTGCTCGGCAAGATCCTTGGCGAAGGGTTGCAGGTTGTCGGGCACATCCCCGGCACCATGGGTGGAAGTGACCACCAGCAGGATGGATCCCGCATCATCCAGCACCTCTGCCAGCTTGGCCGGGTTGTGGATCCGGGTCTGGTGGCCAGCCTGTTCCAGCAGGTTGGCGACGTGGTCTGCGACATATTCGGCGGCGCCCAGCATGGAGCCGACGACGAGATTGAGTTTGGCCATGGAATGGATCCTGATTTCAGACAAAGAAACGGAAAGCCGGATTCTACCGCCAAAGGGTGTGGATAAATATGGATAAAGCTTGGGGATAATGGATCCAGTCAGATAATGCCACCGGATCCATCCTGCCGATCTTTTTTCTGCTTCTTTATATTCCTCTCCATTTTCTTCTCCGCTAATAGCTCTCCTGATGACGCCCATCCCCCGCGAAATCCTGCCAACGATGCAGCTAGATAACAATGTAGATGCAAATGATTAGCAATTATTGAATCGATTCGATCACGGCTCCTGTAGTAGGATTGCGCTGCTTTATTCGCCCATGGAACAGGGTGATGTCGTGACAAACGACCACAAATAACAATTAAAACAACATAACTCATTGATAAACGAGACTTTAATATGATTGCGCAAAAATACACTACAGGACCCGGCAAGAAGGGCGCCTTCGGCGTGCTTTCGCTCTCCGGTTTGCTCGTATCCCTGCCGCTGATGGCCGAACAAACCACTGCTGAGCTGCCCAAAGCCAGCGAAACCATGGTGGTGACCGGTACGGCCATGAAGGTGGAAGTACCGATGGCCGAGACCCCTCGCGCCGTTTCCGTGGTTAATCGCGAGGAGCTGGATCAGCACGCCGTGTTGCAGCTGGATGAGGCGCTTCGCTACCGTTCCGGCGTGTTGACCGGCCTCTATGGTTCCGACAACAACACCGACTGGTTCAAGGTGCGTGGCTTCGATGCTGCTTCCTATCTCGATGGAAGCATCCTGTTTGGCTCTGGTTACTATCTTTGGACGCCGGAACCGTTCGGCCTGGATAGTCTGGAAGTGCTGAAGGGGCCCGCTTCAATGCTCTATGGCGTAGCGCCTCCGGGCGGGGTGATCAATGCCATTAGCAAGCGACCGACCACCACGCCGCAAGGGCTGGTGGATCTGCAGCTTGGCAGCCGGGATCATCGTCAGGTCGGGGTGGATGTCTCTGACGCGCTCTCCGACAGCAGCCGCTACCGCATGGTTGCTCTCTATAAAGAGCGTGATGGGGTGCTCACCGGCACCTACAACGATCGGGTTTATCTGGCGCCGAGCGTCACCTTCGATCTTTCGGATCGTACCAGCCTGACCCTGCTGGCCAGTTTCCTGCACGACGAAGGGGTCCCGACCAACGGCTTCTTCCCGGTCTATGGCACCCTGAATACGTCAGGTGGCCAGATTGATCCCTCCACCAACCTGAGCCAACCGGATTACGATCGCAACCGCAACACCCAGATTTCCACCGGTTATGAGTTGGCCCACCAACTCAACCAGAGCTGGGAGTTCAAGCAGAAGGTTCGGTTCAACTATAACGATCTGCTGCTGCGCCAGACCTATATCTATCCTTGGGCTGCCTGGCCCGCGACACCCGATGAAAATATGCCGGTTCGTGGCCGTGGCATGATCTATCGGGATGGCAATACCAAGAGTGCCACTATGGATAATCAGATGGTGGGCTACTGGAACACAGACAGCACCGAGCAGACCCTGCTGCTTGGGGTGGATCTGCAGCGTCATGTCAACAAGGGGATGGAAGCGGATTCATGGATGGGAACCATAGATACCCAGAATCCGGATTACAGCGGCTTCCCTGGATTTGATGAGTCAACGGCCACTTACCAAAAAACAACCATGGCTCAAGAGGGGATCTATGCCCAGCATCAGATCCGTTGGGACGATCGCTGGTTGCTGACAGGAGGTGGTCGCTTTGACTATGTCGAGACCCATAACATCAGCAAAACATATGATAGAGATGAAAAGCAGTACGATCATGCGCTATCCCTTTCCGGCAGCTTGATGTATCTGGCCGACAACGGCATCTCGCCATATCTTGTTTATTCTGAGTCGTTCTTGATGTTGCCCGGGATCGATCCGAATACCAAAACTTCATATAAATCCCGTGAGGGAAAATTGTATGAAGCAGGCGTCAAATATGCGCCTGCCTTCCTCGACGGTTACATCAATCTGGCGCTGTTCGATTTGGCCCAGACCAACTCGCTGGTCTCTACCGGTTCCGGCCAGCAGACCCAGGCGGGTGAAGTGACCTCTCAGGGGGTTGAGCTGGAAGGGAGCGTGCAGGTGACCGATGCACTGCGTCTGACCGCTGCTTATACCTACACCGATGCCAAAACTAACGACACCGGCAGTGGCGATCGCCGTGCCAGCCTGATCCCGCGCCACCAGGCCTCCTTCTGGGGTAACTACAAGGTGCAGCAAGGGGTGGCTTCGGGTCTGGAGCTGGGGACCGGTGTGCGTTATATCGGTTCCAGCGTGGGTATTGGCGCCGTGAATGCGGATTATACCCCCATCTACGGCTCTGCCGAGGTGCCGGCCCATACCGTCTGGGATGCGATGATCGGGTATGACTTTGCCAAGAACTGGCGTGCCCAGCTCAACGTCAACAACCTGCTGGGTGAAACCTACGTGGCCAGTTGTGACTACTACTGCTACTACGGCGAGCCGCGCAGCGTAGTGGGCAGCATCAACTACCGCTGGTAATCGAAGTCGGGTGGGAACCGGGTTCCCGCCCTTCTTTTCACCCGCAGTTGTTCTGATCTCTCTGGAATACCGGTCCGTTATGGAACTCTTGTCTCTGGTTTATCGCCAATATCGTTGGCCCTTTATCGCCATTACCCTGCTCAGTCTGCTCAGTGCCGTCAGCGGGATTGGCGTCATTGCTTTTATCAATCAGTCTCTTATCGAATCTATAGGTGATCCGCTGCCGATCCTCGGTCAGCTGGTCGGCCTCATTGTGCTGCTGCTGGTGATCACACTCGGATCTCAGCTGGCCCTGACCACTCTCGGTCACCATTTTGTCTACCGGTTGCGTGGACGCCTTCTCAAGCAGTTGCTGGATACCGATGTCGCCCGCATCCGCCAGATTGGTCAGGGGCCGCTGATGGCCTCCCTCTCCAGCGATATCGGCCAAATCACCATCGCCTTCGTGCGCCTGCCGGAGCTGGTGCAGGGGCTGGTGCTCACGCTGGGTTCTGCCCTTTACCTTGGCTGGCTCTCTCCTGCATTGCTCGGGGTTACTGCGCTCTGGGTCACCGTCACTATGGTGGTGGGCTGGTTGCTGGTGAACTGTGTTTATCGCCATCTCTCCCACATGCGTCAGGCCGAAGATCGGCTCTATCAGAACTATCAGGCCATCATTGCGGGCAGCAAGGAGCTGGCGCTCAACCGCGAGCGGGCTCACTTCGTTTACCACCAGCTCTATGAGCAGAATGCCCGTGACTACCGCCAGCAGATCATCCGCGCCGACACCTATCACCTGAGCGCGGTGAACTGGTCGAATATCATGATGCTGGGGGCCATCGGTCTGGTCTTCTTTCTGGCCAACGGCCTTGGCTGGGCCAACACCAATGTAGCCGCCACCTTCGCCCTGACCCTGCTGTTCCTGCGCACCCCGCTGTTGCAGGGGATTGGCGCCCTGCCGACCCTGCTTGCCGCTCAGGTGGCGTTCGACAAGATCGCCGCCCTCAATCTGGCCGAGCCGGATGCGGACTTCCCGCTGCCGCCCGCCATCCGTCCCTGGCAGCGTATCGAGTTGGAGCAGGTGAGTTTTCACTATCAGGGGGAGGGCGGTTTTGCCGTTGGCCCCATCGATCTGGTCATCGAAAAGGGGGAGCAGATCTTCATCATCGGTGGCAATGGCTCCGGCAAGTCGACCCTGGCCATGCTGTTGACCGGCCTTTACCAGCCGGTATCGGGCCGGATCCTGCTGGATGGTGAGCCGGTCACAGATCGCAATGGCTATCTGGCGCTCTTCTCCGCCATCTTTACCGACTATCACCTGTTCCAGCACCTGCTGGGGCCGGAACCCAAGGATGAGCTGGTGGCCGAGTGGCTGGAGCGGTTGCAGATGGGCAGCAAGCTCACCATCGAGGATGGCTTTATAGCCGATATCGATCTCTCCCAAGGGCAGCGCAAGCGGGTCGCCCTGCTGCTGGCGCTGGCCGAGCAGCGCGAGGTGATGCTGTTTGACGAGTGGGCTGCGGATCAGGATCCCCAGTTCCGCCGCATCTTCTATCAGGTGCTGTTGCCGCGCCTCAAGGAGATGGGCAAGACGGTGATTGCCATCAGCCACGACGATCACTACTTCCCGCTGGCCGATCGCCTGCTGGAGATGCGCCAGGGCCAGCTCACTGAGCTGACCGGGGCGCGCCGCGCCGAAGTGAGCCGCGATGCGATCGCCCATCTGGATTGCGAGGTGCCAGCTTGATGCCGGCACCGATGAGACTGGCGGCAAGCCTGCACAGGAATTGCTTATGTTCGAGATGAAATCAGCCAGCTTCACGGTCAATGACCGCACGCTGCTGCACCCCACAGACCTGCGTTTCGAGCAGGGACAGGTCTATGGCCTCATCGGCCACAATGGGTCGGGTAAATCGACCCTGCTCAAGCTGCTGGCACGCCAGCAACCTCTCAGCGACGGCGAGATCCTGTTTGATGGCAAGCCGCTGCCCGACTGGGGCAATCGGGAGTTTGCCCGTCAGGTGGCCTATCTGCCCCAGCATCTGCCGAGCGCCGAGAATCTGCTCGGGCGGGAGCTGGTGGAGATGGGCCGCTACCCCTGGCGTGGCCTGCTGGGCCGGATGGGGGCGGAGGATCACCGTCAGGTCGATCGGGCCATCGCCCTTACCCATACCGAACGCTTTGCCGATCGGCTGGTGGATACCCTCTCCGGCGGTGAGCGGGGGCGGGTCTGGCTGGCGATGCTACTGGCCCAGGAGAGCCGCTTTATCCTGCTAGACGAGCCGCTGGCCGCGCTGGACGTGGCCCATCAGGTGGAGGTGCTGACGCTCGTCAAGCAGTTGAGCCGTCAGCTCAACCTTGGGGTCATCATCGTCATTCATGACATCAATATGGCCTCCCGCTTCTGTGATCGGCTGGTGGCGCTCCACTCCGGCCGCCTGCTTACCCACGGCGAACCTGAGGGGATCATGACCAGCGAGACCCTGCACGCTATCTATGGCATCCCGATGGAGGTCATTCGCCACCCGGCCCATGCTCATCCCATCGCCATCGTCTGACCGGGGGGCTCTCTTGAACCGTTTATTGAAGAAGATGGCACCCTGCCTTATTAGCCTGCTGCTGCCACTTGCGGCGCAGGCCGATACATCCCCGATATCTTCTGCGCCGCTACCCCGTATCGCCACCGTCGACTGGACCATTGCCGAAACCCTGCTGGCACTCGGGGTGACACCGCTGGCGGTGGGGGATGCTGGTCCCTATCAGGCCTGGGTCGGCGAGCCACGGCTGCCCGCCGGAGTGGTAGATATCGGCCTGCGCACCCAGCCCAACCGTGAGCTGCTGGCGGAACTCAAACCCGAGCGCATCCTCATCTCGCCGCTGGCGGCCCCGCTGGCGCCAACTCTTTCCCGCATCGCGCCGGTGAGCACCATCGCCCTCTATGATGGGCAAACCGATCTGTGGCAGAGACTGCACGAGGTGACCCTGACTCTCGCCCGTATGGTGGGCAAAACCGCCGAGGGCGAACGGCTGCTGGCCGGGCTGGATCGGGATCTCGCCAGCATGCAGGCCGGATTGCCTGCGGATCTGCCGCCCCTGCTGGTGGTGCAGTTTATCGATGAGCGTCATGTGCGGGTGTTTGGTCGCCACAGCCTGTTCGATGCGGTGATGACGCGGCTCGGGCTGCGTAATGGCTGGCAGGAGCAGACCAATGACTGGGGTTTCTCGGTGGTCAGCATCGAGCAGTTTATGACCTTGCCAACCGCGCGGTTGGTGGTGGTCGATCCCATCCCGGTAGGGGTGAGCGAACGGCTGCAGGAGCCTGGGCTGTGGCAGCATCTGCCGCTGGTACGCCAAGCCCCCGTGTTGCATCTGCCTGCGGTCTGGAGTTTTGGTGGCGTATTGGCCGCCCGCCGTTTCGCCGGTCTGCTCAGCGATGCATTGTTGCAAGATGCCGAGCGTATGGAGGCTGGCCGATGAAGCGACTGCTCACATCGCCGCTGCTGCGGCCGGTCTCGATCCTGCTGGGATTGACCCTCTTGCTCGCGTATTGGGAGCTGGCTCGCCAGCTGCCCGCTGCGCTCTGGTGGCAGAGCCTCTTTGCCCCCAATCTGGCTGATGTCAGCCAAGCGGTGGTGCATTTCAGCTGTCTGCCCCGCTTGGCGGTCACCCTGCTGGCCGGGGCGGCGCTCGGGCTGGCGGGTACCCTGATGCAGCAGGTGCTGCGCAACCCGCTCGCATCACCGACCACCTTGGGGGTAGCCTCCGGCGCCCAACTGGCGTTGATGATGGTGACCCTGTTTGCCCCTTCCTGGCTGTTGCTGGGGCGGGAGTGGATCGCCATGGCCGGTGGCAGCCTTGCGATGGGACTGGTGTTTGCCCTGGCCTGGCGTCGCCAGCTCAATCCGGTGGTCATCGTCTTTGCCGGACTGGTGATCAACCTCTATCTGGCGGCCATCAGCATGGGGCTCTTGCTGTTCTTTCAGGAGGAGCTGAAAGGCTTGCTGGTGTGGGGCAGTGGCTCGCTAGTGCAGAACAGCTGGAGCGGGGTGAGTTACCTGTTGCCCCGCCTGCTGGCAGCCGCTTTGCTGGCCGCAGTACTGGTGCGCCCGCTGGCGGTGCTGGAGCTGGATGATGCCAGCGCCCGCAGTCTGGGGGTCTCCCTGCAGCATCTGCGTTTTGCCGGACTGGGGCTGGCGGTGTTTGTCACCGCTTGCGTGGTGAGCGTGGTGGGGCTGATCGGCTTTATCGGGCTGGCCGCACCCGCTATGGTGCGGCTGCTCGGGATCCGCCAGCTCGGCCAGCGGTTGTTGTGGGCTCCCATACTGGGTGCCTTGCTGCTGGCGGCGACCGATCTGCTGCTGCAGAGCCTGAGCCGCTTCTGGCCGGTATTGATCCCCACCGGCGCCATGACAGCCCTGCTGGGGGCGCCGCTGCTGCTCTGGTTGATCCCGCGCCTTGGCATCAAGTCGGGTACGCCGAAGGCAAACGCTGGCCTGCTGGTGGCCCGCCATCCGGCACCGGCTCGCCTTATCGGCCTGTTGCTGGTCGGGCTGTTACTGGCCATGGTCGCCTCCCTGCTGGTTGGACAGGGAATGACGGGCTGGAGCTGGCCGAGCTGGCTCCGCTGGCAGGCTCAACTGGAGTGGCGGTTGCCGCGCACTCTGGCGGCGGGGGCGGCTGGTGTGCTGCTGGCACTGGCGGGCACCCTGTTGCAGCGGGTCAGCAACAATCCTATGGCGAGCCCGGAGCTGCTGGGGGTGAGCGGCGGCACCTTTATGGGGGTGATAGCTACGGCGCTGTTGCTGCCTGCATTGCCCCTGCCGCTGATGCTGGTCGGTGGCCTGCTCGGGGCCTTCGCTTGTCTCTTGCTGCTGGTGCTGGTCAATCGCAAGCACGGCTTCCAGCCGGAGCGGATCCTGCTTTCAGGTATCGCCATCACAGCGTTGTTTGAGCCGCTGCAGGCCATCGCGCTGGCCAACGGCGACATGCGGGTGCAGCAACTGCTCTCCTGGATGTCCGGCTCCACCTACTACGTCACCCTGCCGGTGGCCTATGGGCTGGTGGGGCTGGCGCTGTTGATGCTGGCCGCCTGCCTGCTGGTGAGCCGCTGGCTCGATCTGCTACCGATGGGGGCGGCGGTAGCCACTGCTCTCGGTATTCGCCTCAACCGTGCCCAGCTCGCCATCCTGCTGCTGGTGGCCGTGCTCACTGCCAGCGCTACCCTGGTGGTGGGGCCGCTCTCCTTCGTCGGCCTGTTGGCGCCACATATGGCCAAGCTGATGGGGTTGGTGCGGGCACGCTGGCACCTGCTTGGGGCCGCCGCTTCCGGCGCCCTGTTGATGGTATCGGCTGACTGGGTCGGTCAGCAGATCCTCTTCCCGCAGGAGGTGCCGGTCGGGCTGGTATCCACCTTGTTAGGGGGCGCTTACTTCATGTGGTGCCTGCGTCGCCTCTAGGTTTGTGGACAAAAAACGCACAATAAAAAGCCCGGGATGAACCCGGGCTTTTTATTGTCTGTCGTGAGGCGTTACTTGCCGATGCAGAAGCTGGAGAAGATGCGGCCCAGCAGATCGTCGGAGCTGAATTCGCCGGTGATCTCGGAGAGGGACTCTTGCGCCAGGCGCAACTCTTCGGCCACCAGCTCGCCGGCCACGAACACTTCCAGCTGCTCTTTGGCCACCAGCAGCCGCTCGGCAGCACGCTCCAGCGCATCCAGATGGCGGCGACGGGCCATAAAGCCCCCTTCGGTGTTGCCCTGGAAGCCCATGCAGGCTTTCAGGTGCTCGCGCAGGGCAGGCAGTCCCAGCTCGGTCTTGGCGGAGATGCGGTAGACGGCGTGGCCCAGCTCCTGACTCGGAGCCAGATCCTCGCCTGTCAGGTCGGCCTTGTTGCGAATGACGGTGAGACCGATGTTTTTTGGCAACCGATCAACAAATTCCGGCCAGATCTCCCGCGGGTCAACCGCGTCTGTGGTTGTGCCATCCACCATAAACAGCACCCGGTCGGCCTGTTCGATCTCGGCCCAGGCGCGTTCGATACCGATCTGCTCCACCTTGTCCTGGGTGTCGCGCAGACCGGCAGTGTCGATGATGTGCAGCGGCATGCCATCAAGATGGATGTGCTCGCGCAGCACGTCGCGGGTGGTACCGGCAATCTCGGTGACGATGGCCGACTCACGGCCTGCGAGGGCGTTGAGCAGGCTCGATTTGCCGGCGTTGGGACGACCGGCTATCACCACCTTCATCCCTTCCCGCAGCAGGGCGCCCTGTTTGGCTTCCCCGCGCACGTCGTCCAGTTCGGACATGATGGCGTAGAGGTCGCCCGCCACCTTGCCATCGGAGAGGAAGTCGATCTCCTCGTCCGGGAAGTCGATGGCCGCTTCCACATAGATGCGCAGCCGGATCAGGCTCTCCACCAGTTGCTGAATTTTGCTGGAGAACTGCCCCTGCAGGGAGTGCATGGCGCTGCGGGCGGCCTGCTCGCTGGATGCTTCGATCAGATCGGCGATGGCTTCGGCCTGGGCCAGATCCAGCTTGTCGTTGATGAAGGCGCGCTCGCTGAACTCGCCGGGGCGGGCAGGGCGGATGCCATCGATTTTCAGAATGCGGCGGATCAGCATGTCCATGATGACGGGGCCGCCGTGGCCCTGCAGCTCCAGCACATCCTCGCCGGTGAAGCTGTTGGGAGCTTTGAACAGCAGGGCGATGCCCTGATCCAGTACCTGGCCTTGCTCATCCTTGAACGGCAGATATTCGGCGTAGCGCACCCGCGGGAGCTTGCCGAGCACTATCCCGGCGACCTGTTCGGCGGCGGGGCCGGAGACCCGGACTATGCCGACGCCACCACGGCCTGGCGCGGTGGCCTGGGCCACGATCGTATCTGTTGTCATCTTGCTTGGCTCGTTTGTTCGCTGATAGGAAAACGTAGTGGGAGACATTGTAATAAAAAAGGCGGCCCGAAGGCCGCCTCTTTTGTCATCACGGGAAGATTAGCTGCGTGAATGCAGTCCTTTCTTCTCCAGCTGACGATAGATGATGGTCTGCTGGATGATGGAGATGACGTTGCTCACCAGCCAGTAGAGAGTCAGGCCAGCCGGGAACCAGAGGAACATGAAAGTGAAGATGATCGGCATGAACTGCATCACTTTCTGCTGCATCGGATCGGTTACGGTGGTCGGGCTCATCTTCTGCAGATACCACATGGAGGCACCCATGAGGATTGGCAGCACGAAGAAGGGGTCCTTCACTGACAGGTCGGTGATCCACAGGGCGAACGGCGCGTGGCGCAGCTCAACAGACTCCATCAGTGCCCAGTAAAGGGCGATGAAGATCGGCATCTGAACCAGGATCGGCAGGCAGCCACCCAGCGGGTTGACCTTCTCCTTCTTGTACAGCTCCATCATGCCCTGAGACATCTTCTGGCGGTCATCGCCGAAGCGCTCACGCAGAGCCGCAATCTTGGGTTGCAGCATGCGCATCTTGGCCATGGAGGTGTACTGGGCCTTGGTCAGCGGGAACATGATGCCGCGCACCAGCAGGGTCAGCATGATGATGGCCAGACCCCAGTTCTGGACGAAACCGTGGAATACGGTCAGCAGCCAGTGCAGCGGTTGGGCGATGAACCACAGCCAGCCGTAGTCGACAGTCAGGTCGAGGTGGTTAGCCACCTTGGCCATCTGGTCTTGCAGCTTGGGACCGACCCACAGCTTGCTGGTCACTTCAGCCTGTTGGCCGGCAGCCACGTCAACCAGCGGCGCCTTGTAACCGATGATGGCCTGGCCTTTACCCGGGATCACACGGCTGTAGAAGCTGTTGGTATCGTCGGCATTTGGTGCCCAGGCAGAGACGAAGTAGTGTTGCAGCATGGCGACCCAACCACCCTTGGTGGTCTTGTTCAGGTCGGCATCCTTCATCTCGTCGAAGGTGTACTTCTTGTAGCGGGTATCTTCAGTGGAGAAGGCACCACCACGGTAAGCGCTGGCTACCATGGCATGACCTTCCTGATCCTTCGGCGTTGCTACGGTCTGCTTCAGCTGACCATAGAACTGCACCTGAACCGGCTCGGCAGATTTGTTGTCGATCTTGTAATCAACGCCAACGGCATAGTCGCCACGCTTGAGGATGAACTCCTTGGTGAAGACCACGCCCTTGCTGTCGGTCCAGGTCATCGGAACGACGACTTGATCCTGACCATCGGCCAGCTGATAGCTGGTCTGGGCGGCTTCATAGGTAGGACGACCTTCGGCCTGACTGTCCGGACCGTTGCGACCCACCAGACCGCTCTGGGCGATATAGAGGTGCTCAGGCTTGCTGGTCAGCAGCACGAACGGTTGGTCCTTGCCCTCTTCCAGTTTGTGAGACAGCAGTTCGGCAGACACGACGTCACCACCCTGGGTATCCAGGGTCAGCTTGAGCACGTCAGAGGAGACGGTGATCAGCTTGCGTGCGGCAGTCGCGTTGGCTTGCTCGGAAACCTGAGGAATATCACCGGTCTGACCGGCTTCAGGTACGAAATGTTCGGTTTGGGCCACGGTAGTCGGGGCCGGCTTCGGAGCCTTGTCAGACTCCCACTGTTGCCAGAGCAGAAAGCTCACGAACAGCAAACCGATCAGGAGTAGATTGCGTTGTGATTCCATAGTCTTCAGTTTCTTCGCTTTGGTTGCGGAACCGGGTCATAACCACCCTCGGATAAGGGATGGCATTTTAATAGACGTTTGCTAGCTAACCAAACGCCTTTTATGAAACCGTGAAGTCGGATGGCTTCTATCGCAAATTGGGAACAAGTTGGAGTAAAACGGCAGCGCGGCCCGAGCAGAGGGCTAATGATTAGCTGATACAGGCGTATCAGTTTGATAGCTACCCATTGCAACGGCGTGACAGAGTGCGCCATAGCTTTTCCAGTAACTTGAACAGTTCCTCGTTATCCATCTCTTTCACACCGGCTTTGGCGATCACCACGATGTCGATAGCGGGCAGCTGATGTTGTTTGAGGCGGAAACTTTCCCGGACCACCCGTTTGACACGGTTACGCCAGACGGCACGCTTGAGTGCTTTTTTGGGCACAGCGAGACCAAGACGAGAGTGTTCGAGTGAATTGGGGCAGGCGAGAAGCGTAATTTGCGGGGAAGCAGCCCGGACAGGCTCGGCGAAAACGCGTTTGAAGTGTTCGGGAGTTAACAGACGTAACTCCCGAGAGAAGGTGTGCTGGGTAGGCATTAAACTACCAGACGGGCACGACCCTTGGCACGACGAGCGGCCAGAACTTTACGACCGTTGGCAGTTGCCATGCGGGCGCGGAAACCGTGAGAGCGCTTGCGCTTCAGGTTGGACGGTTGAAAAGTACGTTTCATGATTCGATTCCGTATTTCTGTACAGTTTTGATTGTCACACTTAGCCGACGCGCCAGCTATAGCGTGTGACGACTAGCAAAAGAGGCCGAATTCTAAACAGAGTTCGGCTTTTAGTCAATCCGCCGTTCCCTCTCATCCTGCCATGGTCTTGAAAAGGCCACTGCCGAGCGTGAGGATCCAGAGGATCAAGGGCTCCGGATTATACTGGCAACCCGGGGTTAAACAAGGGATCCCTCAATAAAAAAGGCGGCCAGGCCGCCAAAGAGAGAGCTATTTAAGGACTTTCCGCAAGAACTCCCGGGTACGGGGATCCTTGGGATCGACCAATATCTGATCCGGCGGGCCCTGCTCGACGATCCGCCCCCCTTCCATGAAGATCACCCGATCGGCAACATCACGAGCAAATTCAATCTCATGAGTCACCACCACCATGGTCTGGTGCTGGCGGGCCAACTCTTTCATCAGTCCCAAAACCTCGTCGACCCACTCGGGATCGAGGGCCGAGGTGGGCTCGTCAAACAGGATCACCTTGGAGTGGGCCGCCATGGCGCGGCCAATGCCGACCCGTTGCTGCTGGCCGCCGGAGAGGGAGGCCGGATAGGCATCCTGCTTGTCGGCGAGGCCAATGTCCTTGAGGATGCCGAGCGCTGTGGCGCGGGCCTCCGCTTTTGGCTGCTTCCAGACGGTGATCAGCCCTTCGGCGATGTTGTCGAGCGCTGTTTTGTTGGCAAAAAGGGCGTAGTTCTGGAACACGAAGGAGGCCCGTTTGCGCAGCTCGATCGCCTGCTGTTCGCTGGCCTTGGCCAGATTCAGCTCGAGATCGTCGATGGCCAGGGTGCCCGCATCCGGGGTCTCCAGCAGGTTCAGGCAGCGCAACAGAGTAGACTTGCCGGTGCCGGAGGGGCCGATGATGACGACAATTTCCCCCTTTTTTACCTCCAGATCGATACCGTTGAGCACCTGATTGCCGTGATATGCCTTGGAGAGGCCGGTTAGCTTGATCATGAACGCCCTCCTTTAATAGGCACGGTTGAGACGGACTTCCAGCAGATGCTGCAAGCGGGTAAAGAAGATCACCACCACCCAGTAGATCAGCGCCACCGCCATAAAGCTCTCGAAGAACTTGAAGGAGGAGGAGGCTTCCATCTGCGCCTTGCCCATGATCTCGGCCACCCCCAGGGTGAAGGCCAGCGAGGTGCTCTTGATCATGTCGATGAAGTAGTTCATCAGCGACGGAGTGGCGATACGGGCCGCCTGCGGCAGGATGATCCGCTGCATCGCCTGATAACGGCTCATGCCGATACTGAGCGCCGCTTCCATCTGGCTTTTGTGAATGCCGAGGATAGCTGCGCGGATCGACTCGGCCATATAGGCGGCGAAGTGCAGGGTCAGACCGACGATGGCGGCAGTAAAGGCATCCATTCCCACGAAGATCGGGAACAGTTGCGGCAGTCCGTAGTAGAGCAGGAACAGCTGAACGAGTAGCGGTGTACCCCGAAAGAACGAGATATAGAGCATCGCCAGCCAGTGAATCGCAGGGATGCGAAACACCCGTACTATCGCCAGGGCCAGCGAGAGTACGAGTGCCAGCACGAATCCCCACAGGGCCATCTCCATCGTGGTGCCCAGGTATTTGAGCAGGATGGGAAACAGCCCCAGCGTGTATTCGAGGTCAAATTCCATCATTTATTTGTCGGTGATGTCGGAAGCGAACCATTTCTCGGAGATCTGACGCAGGGAGCCATCCTTGCGCATGGCGGTCAGGGCCTCGTCGACCTTCTTCAGCAGCGCCTGTTTCTCCGGGGTCTTCAGGAAGGGCAGGGCGTTCTCGATAGTCTCGAACGGTGCGCCAGCCTGTTGCAGCGGCAGCTTGGACTCCTTGATCAGCTGTGCGGTGGAGACGCGGTCCATCACGAAGGCGTCGATGCGACCCAGGGCGACATCCTGCTCGAAGGCGGAGTCATAGGTGCGGATATCGATCTTCTTGTTCGGGTCATTCTTGCGCAGCAGCTCTTCGAAGTTGGAACCCAGGTTCACGGCCACCTTCTTGCCTTCCAGATCCTTGATGCCGTGGATGGTGCTGTTGCCCTTGCGTACCACAATCTGGGCGCCGTCATAGACGTAAGGCTGGGAGAAGTCGTACTTCGCCTTGCGCTCGTCGGTGATGGTGATCTGGTTGGAGATGGTATCGATGCGGCCGGTTTCCAGCATGCCGAACAGGCCGGAGAAGCTGGCGGTCACGAATTCGACCTTGTAGCCGGTACGCTCGCCGATCTGGTTCCACATATCCACTTCAAAGCCTTGCAGCTTGTCCTGTTTGACGAAGGTGAACGGGAAATATTTGCCAGACATGCCGACCTTGATGGTCTCCTGGGCGATGGCCTGACCGGACAGGGTAGCTAACAGGATGGCTGCGCCGGAAATAAGCTTGATGGAAGTTTTCATGGGGTTTCTCTCTCTCAATGTCTTGTATTTGTAGTTGTAATAACTGCTTTGGCGCTGATGTTATTGGAATAAAATTTAAAAAATAAATGACATTTGGTTATATGAAATAACAGGAGTGCAGCACGAGATCCGCCAGTTGCAGCAGTGGATCAAGCTGTGGGTAACTTTGGGGATGAAATCCGATCCAAAGGCGCTGGATCCTTGAAAGTCAAGGATCTTATTTGCTGGATCCACCGGGCGATGGCTGGAGATCCGGCGGCTAAAAACGTAGAATAGCCGGTCTTTAGTTAATCAATCGACAGGAGTTTAGAGTGACTGCTTCGCTATGGCAGCAGTGCCTTAACCGGCTGCAAGATGAGTTGCCCTCGGCAGAATTCAGCATGTGGATCCGGCCGCTTCAAGCGGAGTTGAGTGACAATACTCTGACCCTGTATGCACCGAATCGCTTTGTTCTGGACTGGGTACGAGACAAGTATCTCATCCGGGTTAACGGCATCATCAACGAACTCTGCGGGGTCGACGGCCCCGCCCTGCGTTTTGATATAGGCAATCGTCCCCATCCTGTTGCTGTCGCCAGAGCGCCGGTACAGGGTGCCGCGCCTGTGAATAACTTGCAGAAGAGCTGGGAAAGCAAGGCTGAAGCCAAGCCCGAGCCGAACCACAAGAGCAACACCAACGTGAACTATACCTTCGAGAATTTCGTCGAGGGTAAGTCCAACCAGTTGGCGCGTGCGGCTGCCCGTCAGGTAGCGGACAATCCGGGTGGTGCTTACAACCCGCTGTTCCTCTATGGCGGCACCGGCCTGGGTAAAACCCACCTGCTGCACGCCGTTGGCAATGCCATCAAGGAGAGTAAAAAAGATGCCAAAGTCATCTATATGCACTCCGAGCGGTTTGTTCAGGACATGGTGAAAGCGCTGCAAAACAACGCCATTGAAGAGTTCAAGCGTTACTACCGCAGCGTCGATGCCCTGCTCATCGATGACATCCAGTTTTTCGCCAACAAGGAGCGCTCCCAGGAGGAGTTCTTCCATACCTTCAATGCCTTGCTGGAAGGTAACCAGCAGATCATCCTGACCTCGGATCGCTATCCGAAGGAGATCAACGGTGTCGAGGATCGCCTCAAGTCCCGCTTCGGCTGGGGCCTGACCGTGGCGATCGAACCGCCGGAGCTGGAGACCCGCGTCGCGATCCTGATGCGCAAGGCAGACGAGAACCAGATCCATCTGCCGGACGAAGTGGCCTTCTTCATTGCCAAACGTCTGCGATCCAACGTCCGTGAACTGGAAGGCGCCCTCAACCGGGTGATCGCCAACGCCAACTTCACCGGCCGTGCCATCAACATCGATTTCGTGCGCGAAGCGCTGCGCGACCTGTTGGCACTGCAGGAGAAGCTGGTCACCATCGACAATATCCAGAAGACGGTGGCGGAGTACTACAAGATCAAGCTGGCGGATCTGCTCTCCAAGCGTCGTTCCCGCTCCGTTGCCCGTCCGCGCCAGCTGGCGATGGCACTGGCCAAGGAGCTGACCAACCACAGTTTGCCGGAGATAGGTGATGCCTTTGGTGGCCGTGACCACACTACCGTTCTTCATGCCTGCCGCAAGATCGAGCAGCTGAAGGAGGAGAGTCACGACATCAAGGAGGACTATTCCAACCTGATCCGTACCCTTTCTTCCTGATAACGGAATCGAGTGGACAGATGCAGCGCGAATATTCCAACCTGATCCGAATCTTTTCCTCCTAATCATAACGGAGAGCACAGATGCAGCTCGAAATTAGCCGTGAGGCCCTGTTACGTCCTCTGCAACTGGTGTCCGGCGCCCTCGGCGGCCGACCGACCCTGCCGATCCTCGGCAACGTGCTGCTTGATGTCAGCAACGGTCTGTTGTCACTGACCGGTACCGATCTCGAAGTAGAGATGATCGGTCAGGTCTATCTGAACGGGGCCAGCGAAGATGGCCGCACCACAGTACCGGCGCGCAAGCTGCTGGATATCTGCCGTGGTCTGCCGGAAGGCGCCGAGATCCGTCTCAATACCGAAGGCGAGCGCCTGATCATCCGGTCCGGTCGCTCCCGCTTCAACCTCTCGACCCTGCCGGCGACCGAGTATCCGAACATCGAGGATTGGGAATCCGTGCTCGAGTTCGATATCAGCCAGCTGGAGCTGAAGAAGCTGATCGATGCGACCCAGTTCTCCATGGCCAGCCAGGATGTGCGTTACTACCTGAACGGCATGCTGTTCGAGAGCGAAGGTCACGGTCTGCGCACCGTGGCGACCGACGGTCACCGTCTGGCCACCTGCCGCCGTGAGGTAGTAGGGGAATCGCTGCCCGATCATCAGGTTATCCTGCCGCGCAAAGGGGTATTGGAGCTGGTGCGTCTGCTGGAAGCGGAAGACAAGCCGGTACGTCTGCAGATCGGTCGCAGCAACCTGCGGGCTGCGCTGGACGGCTTCATCTTCACCTCCAAGTTGGTGGATGGCCGCTTCCCGGACTGGCGCCGCGTCATTCCGCGCAACAGCGACAAGGCCCTGATCGCCGGCCGTGAGGATCTGCGTCAGGCGTTTGCCCGCGCCGCCATCCTCTCCAACGAGAAATTCCGTGGGGTGCGTCTCAATCTGCAGGAAAACCTGCTGCGCATCACCGCCAACAACCCGGAACAGGAAGAAGCCGAAGAGCTGCTTGACGTACAATATGCCGCTGGCGAGATGGAGATCGGCTTTAACGTCTCTTATGTGCTGGACGTGCTGAATACGTTAAAATGTGACCAAATTCGGATTAGCCTGAGCGATTCCATCAGCAGTGCCATTATTGAGGATTTTGAACATCAGGATGCTCAGTACGTGGTGATGCCGATGCGGATCTAGTCGTGTCCCTGGTCAAACTCCAGCTCAGCGACTTTCGCAATATCCAGCAAGCCAGTCTCAAGCTGTCGCCCGGCCTCAACATTCTGGTCGGGTGCAATGGCAGCGGCAAGACCAGCGTGCTGGAAGCCATTCACTACCTTGGTCTGGGGCGCTCCTTTCGCACTCATTTGACCGGGCGGGTCATCCGCCAGGGGGAGAGGGCATTTACCCTGTTTGCCCAGTGCGAGCTGGAGGGGCGTCAGGTACCGATCGGTCTTGCCAAAGACAAGAGTGGCGAGACCCAGCTCAAGATTGCCGGGGCACAGGCCCAGCGGCTGGCCGATTTGGCGGAGCTGTTGCCGGTGCAGTTGATCCATCCCGATGGCTTCAACCTGCTGACGGGCGGGCCTCAGGCTCGCCGCGCCTGGCTCGATTGGGGTGTTTTCCATCAGGAGCCGACCTTCTTTGCCCTCTGGGGACGAGTGCGGCGGCTGCTGAAACAGCGCAATGCGCTACTGCGCCAGAGCACCCAGTACCGCCAGCTGGCGTTCTGGGATCAGGAGCTGGTGCGGCTGGGTGGTGAGCTGGCCGAGTTTCGCGCCAGTTATTGTCAGGCCATTACGCCCCTGATCAAGGAGATGACGGCGGATTTTCTGCCGGAATTCGATATCAGTCTCGGCTTTTACCGGGGCTGGGAGAAAGATACTCCCCTCGGCGATTTGCTGGAGGCGGGGTTTGAGCGGGATCGGGCGCTGGGCTATACCGGTGTCGGTCCACAGAAAGCCGATGTGCGCCTCAAGGCGAACGGGGTACCCGCTCAGGATATTTTGTCCCGGGGTCAGCTGAAGTTGCTGGTCTGCGCCATGCGACTGGCCCAAGGGCTCTATTTGAATCAACATAGCAGCCGTGGCTGTATTTTTTTAATTGACGATTTTGCCTCTGAACTGGATGTCGACAAGCGCCGCTTGCTGGCCGCAAGGCTGAAGCAGTGTGCGTCCCAGGTGTTTATCACCGCCATCGACACCGGTCAGCTCGCAGACATGATGGATGCGAATGACTGTAAGTTGTTCCACGTGGAACAGGGTAAAATCTCCGAAACGTTAGAGAAGGCAGAGAGTAAGCTATGAGTGAAAATACTTACGACTCCTCGAATATCAAGGTGCTGAAGGGCCTGGATGCGGTCCGCAAGCGCCCGGGGATGTATATCGGCGATACGGATGATGGCTCGGGTCTGCACCACATGGTGTTCGAGGTCGTTGATAACTCCATTGACGAGGCGCTCGCTGGCTACTGCTCCGATATTCAGGTCAAGATCCATTCCGATGGCTCCGTCTCCGTGCGCGATAACGGCCGTGGTATTCCGGTCGATATTCACCCGGAAGAGGGCCGCTCCGCTGCCGAAGTCATCATGACCGTGCTGCACGCAGGCGGTAAGTTTGATGACAACTCCTACAAGGTTTCCGGTGGTCTGCACGGCGTCGGCGTCTCCGTTGTTAACGCCCTCTCTGACAAGCTGCTGCTGACCATTCGTCGTAACGGCCACGTCTACGAGCAGACCTATCATCTGGGTGAGCCGCAAGCGCCGCTCAAGCAGATTGGCGATAGCACCGGCACCGGTACTGAAGTTCGCTTCTGGCCGAGCCCGACCATCTTCAGCGACACCCTGTTCCACTACGAGATTCTGGCCAAGCGCCTGCGCGAGCTCTCCTTCCTCAACTCCGGTGTTTCCATCCGTCTGATGGATGAGCGTGACGGCCGTGAGGCGCATTTCTGCTACGAGGGTGGCATCAAGGCGTTCGTTGAATACCTGAACCAGAACAAGACCCCGATCCACCCGAAGGTGTT
Organism: Aeromonas sp. 25-AL00135; assembly: GCF_054052385.1. Lineage (NCBI taxonomy): Bacteria > Pseudomonadati > Pseudomonadota > Gammaproteobacteria > Aeromonadales > Aeromonadaceae > Aeromonas > Aeromonas sp. 25-AL00135. The sequence goes on from NZ_JBSTYQ010000017.1 coordinate 46,598, forward strand.
CCATTTCACCACCGAGCAGGATGGGATTGGTGTTGAAGTGGCGATGCAGTGGAACGACGCCTATCAGGAAGGGGTTTACTGCTTCACCAACAACATCCCGCAGCGGGATGGTGGTACTCACCTCGTTGGCTTCCGTACCGCGCTGACCCGTACTCTGAACTCCTATATGGACAAAGAGGACTACAGCAAGAAGGCCAAGTCTGCCGCCAGTGGCGACGACGTGCGTGAAGGTCTGATTGCCGTTATCTCCGTCAAGGTGCCGGATCCCAAGTTCTCCTCCCAGACCAAGGACAAGCTGGTCTCTTCCGAAGTGAAGACCGCCGTTGAACAGGCGATGGGTGAGAAGCTGGCGGACTTCCTGCTGGAAAACCCGAGCGATGCCAAGATCGTGGTCAACAAGATCATCGATGCGGCCCGTGCCCGTGAAGCGGCCCGCAAAGCCCGCGAACTGACCCGCCGTAAAGGCGCGCTGGATATCGCCGGTCTGCCCGGCAAGCTGGCTGACTGTCAGGAAAAAGACCCGGCTCTCTCCGAACTCTACATAGTGGAAGGGGACTCTGCTGGCGGTTCCGCCAAGCAGGGTCGCAACCGGAAGAACCAGGCCATCCTGCCGCTCAAGGGCAAGATCCTGAACGTAGAGAAGGCCCGTTTCGACAAGATGATCTCCTCGCAAGAGGTGGGCACCCTGATCACCGCACTGGGCTGCGGTATCGGTCGCGACGAGTACAATCCGGACAAGCTGCGTTATCACAACATCATCATCATGACCGATGCGGACGTCGATGGTGCGCACATCCGAACCCTGCTGCTGACCTTCTTCTATCGTCAGATGCCGGAAATCATCGAACGTGGCTACGTCTACATCGCCCAGCCGCCGCTCTACAAAGTGAAGAAGGGCAAGCAGGAGCAGTACCTGAAAGACGAAGACGCGCTGCTGCAGTACCAGACCGCCATGGCGCTGGACGGTGCTACCCTGCACGTCAACGAGTCTGCTCCGGCCATCGGTGGCGAGGCGCTGGAGCGTCTGGTCAACCAGCACCGCTCGGTGACTCACCTGATCACCCGCATGTCTCGTCGTGCGCCGGAAGCCGTGCTGACCCAGCTGATCTATCAGCCGGAGTTGAACGAAGCGCTGCTGAACAGCGAGAGCGATCTGCTGGCTTGGTGTCAGGGTATGGAAGCCGTGCTCAACGAGAGCAACCACGGTATCCAGTACCAGATCCAGGTTCGTCGTGATGAAGAGCGCAGCCTGTACGTGCCGCACGCCGTGGTACGTCAGCACGGTGTCGACCGCGAATATCCGCTCAGCTACGACTTCCTGCAGTCCGGTGAGTACCGTCAACTGGTCTCGCTGGGCAAGGAGATCGCCAACCTGATCGAGGAAGGTGGTTTCATCAAGCGTGGCGAGAAGGTCAAACCGGTTGCCAACTTCGTCGAAGCCGTCGAGTGGCTGATGGGTGAAGGCAAACGCGGCATCTACATCCAGCGCTATAAAGGGCTGGGTGAGATGAACCCTGACCAGCTGTGGGAAACCACCATGGATCCGGAAGCTCGTCGCATGCTGCGCGTCACCATCGACGACGCCGTCGGTGCTGACCAGCTCTTCTCCACCCTGATGGGTGATGCCGTTGAGCCCCGTCGTGACTTTATCGAGACCAATGCCCTGCGCGTAGCCAACCTCGACGTCTAATCGACGCTGTCAGCTCGATATAAAAAAAGCCGCTCCCTGTGAGCGGCTTTTTGTTTTTGGGCGAAAGAAGTTGCACGTTCCACGTGAAACATCGTGCTTTGGTATCAGGGGTTTTGGCCACGAAAAGATCGTCGCCACTCGCTGGGGGAGATGGCAAAGCGGCCGCGGAAGTGGTTGCGCAAAGAGGTGGCACTCTTGAAGCCAACCAGCTCGGCAATGCGATCGATTGAATGGCCGCTTACCTCCAGCAGCTCCTGACTGCGCCTGAGCCGCTCCGCCAGCAGCCATTCACCCACCGAGAGGCCGGTAGCCTGATGAAAACGGCGGGTAAAGGTGCGGCGGCTCATCAGGGTGTGGGCCGCCAGAGAATCCAGGGTGTGGGGTTCGGCCAGATGGGCACGCAGGTGATCGAGCAACTGGTTCATCCTGACATCGCGGGTGGAGGCGGGCACCGGCTGTTCGATAAACTGGGCTTGGCCCCCTTCCCGGTGAGGCGGGATCACCAGCCGCCGCGCCACCTTGTTGGCGATGGCCGAGCCGTGGTACTGGCGTACCAGATAGAGGCAGCAGTCCAGTCCGGCGGCGGTACCTGCCGAGGTGACCAGCCCCTCGTCATCCACATAGAGGGCGTTGGTATCGAGCTGCACGCAAGGAAAGCGGCGACAGAAATCCTGTTCGTACTCCCAGTGGGTCGATGCTTTGCGACCATTAAGTAGTCCGGCGTAGGCGAGCACATAGGTGCCAAGACAGAGCCCGACCAGCCTGGCACCTCTGGCTCTGGCGGCAATCAGGGCATCGAGCAGCGCTGCGGGTGGCCGTGCTGCCGGGTCGTGCCAGAAGGGGATGACGATGATCTCCGCCTCGGCCAGCACCTCCAGCCCATAGGAGGCCTGAATGGTGAAGCCTTGTGCCGAGTGTGCGTGGCGGTTGCCATCGCCGCAGCAGATCTTGAGCTCGAACAGCGGCTGGCCCGGCAGGATGTCTCCGAAGATGAGGCAGGGGACGGCGCAGTGAAAAAGGCTGAAGTGATCGAAGGTCACCACGGCAACGATCGGGGTGGTCATGGTGTTGGCTCCTCTCTACGCGCAGACCTCTCATCATAAGCGTTTGGCAGTGAAAGCCGAAGGGCCATGCGCGCTGTTCGGCATGGCCCTCCTGCGGGTCACAGTGATATCGCCTCGCCATCTTCTGGCACCCGTACCCGATCCGTCATGCCCCGTTCCGCCAGATAGTCGCGCAGCTCCTGGCGTGACAGCACGGCGTGATTGACCGCCTCCATATGGCTGGCGATCAGCGTGGCTTGCGGTGCGGCCTGATAAACGGCGGTGACATCCTCCTTGCCCATGATGATGGAACCGAGTCCAAGCACCTGTGCATCGCCACAGTTGAGGATGATGACCTCGGGCTGATGCTGTTGCAGGGCTTGCTCGACCCGGGGATGCCAGATGGTATCACCGGCCAGATAGAGGCTCTGTTCATCGGGGTGGGAGAAGACCACGCCGCATACCTCTCCCATTCGCTCGCTCAGTACCGCCATCAGTTGATCGCTGCCGTGCTGGCCACCGGTCTGCTGCAGGCGAATGCCGGCAAACTCGGGCTGGTCGCTCAGCAGCCGCACATCCTCAAAGCCACTGGCACGAATGGCATCGGCATCTTTCTGATGTTGCACCAAGAGCGGCAGATGCTTGGGGAGCAGGGCTCTGGCTGCGTCATCCCAGTGGTCGGGATGGTCGTGGGTGACGATAACGGCATCCACATCGACCAGCTCATCGATCGGTAGCGGCAGATCGACCAGCGGATTGCGCAGATGGCTGTTGGCGGTGCCCTCAAAGCCGGGGAAGTCTCCCTTGGCCGAGAGCATGGGGTCGATCAGAAAGCGGGTGCCGGCATAGTCGAGCAGCAAGGTGGCGTTGCGAACCTGGGTAATCTTCATGAGATGGCTCCATGTTGGCTGGTGGATATGCAACCAATTATGGGGTGAGGAGCGCATTTCCATCAGTGGCCCACGGGTCGATTATCATCACTATCGGGCCAACAGGTTGATGTTCTACAGGCCGGTGCGGCCATTTAAAAAATTTGAAAAAATCCCCTTGAAAGGAAAAAGTGAGCCCCTATATAGGTAACAAGGCCGGAACGCTCGACAGAGGTTTCGACCAGGCGCCCGTCCATAAGGAGGGCAAACAATCCGTTATCGCTCATAAGAGGGTAATACTATGCGTTCTATCGACTTTTCTCCGCTCTATCGTTCTGCCATCGGTTTCGATCGTCTGGCCAATCTCATCGAATCTGCGGCCAGCAATGGCAATGCCGGTTATCCCCCCTACAACATCGAGCAGTTGGGTGACAACGACTACCGCATCAGCATGGCAGTAGCGGGCTTTACCCAGGAAGAGCTGGAGCTGAGCTTCCAGGAAAATTTGTTGACGGTGAAGGGCAACAAGCAGGCCGATACCGGGCGCAACTATCTCTATCAGGGGATCGCCGAGCGTGGTTTTGAGCGCCGCTTCCAGCTGGCCGACTATGTGCGGGTGAAAGGGGCCGACCTGAAAAACGGCTTGCTGCACATCGAGCTGGTGCGTGAAGTGCCCGAGGCGATGAAGCCGCGCAAGATCGAGATCAACGGCTGATAGCCTGAATTCACTGAAATTTTAAAATTTCCCGGGTGCCGATAACGGGCCTGTGGAGAGTTGAACCTGTTGCTTATTAGAAGGATAGGATTATGCGTAACCTCGATTTTTCTCATCTCTATTCCAATGCCGTCGGCTTCGAGCGGATGGCCCGTGAGCTGGAAGGTCTGTTCGAGCAGAAGACCGCCGCTTACCCCCCGTACAACATTGAAAAGCGCGATCAGGATGGCTATCGCATTACGGTCGCCGTGGCTGGCTTCGAGCGCGAAGAGCTGGAGCTGGAGACCGAAAACGGCACCCTCAAGGTGAAGGGGCGCAAAGGGGCTGCGGCCGGTGAGCGTCAGTTCCTCCATCAGGGGATTGCCGAGCGCGACTTCGAGCTCGCCTTCAAGCTGAGCCAGCACGTGGAGGTGCAGGGTGCCAAGCTGGAGCATGGTCTGCTGACCATCGATCTGGCGCGCGAACTGCCGGAGGCGCTCAAGCCCCGAGCCATCCCCATCGGCAAACCCGAGCAGCTGGCGCTGCCCGGCTAAGCAAACCGGATCGCGATAAACAACAAAGGCCTGCATCTGCAGGCCTTTCTGTTTTTGTATCGCTGGATTGGATTAACCAGCGTAGAGGGCGTTTATCTCGTCGGCCAGAATGGCGATGCCGCGGCGCACCAGCTCCTCGCTCTGGGAGTAGTTGAGGCGGATGCACTCCTGGCTGTGGCGCCACTCGGGGTCATCGATGCCGGGGAAGAAGTAGTGACCCGGCACGATCAGCAGGTTCTTCGCCTTCAGCCGCTCGTACAGCTCCTGACAGTGGATCGGCAAGCCTTCAAACCAGAGCCAGAGGAAGAGAGCCCCTTCAGGCTTGTGGATATGGAAGCGCGGGTCGGGGATCGCTTCGCGCAGCAGCTGCACCGCCAGCTCCGCCTTCTGCTGATAGAAGGGCTTCACCACCTGTTCGCTGAGGGCGATGATCTCGCCGCTCTCGATCATCGGGATGGTGATGGCGGGGCCCAGACTGCCCGGTGCCAGATTGATGATGCCGCTCAGGTTGGTGATGGCCTGAATGATCTTCTCGTCGGCGATGACGATGCCGCAGCGGGTGCCCGGCAGGCCGAGCTTGGAGAGGCTCATGCAGAGGATGGTATTGGCGTTCCAGAACGGCTTGGCCTCGCTGAAGATGATGCCCGGGAAGGGCACGCCGTAGGCGTTGTCGATCAGCAGCGGAATCCCCTTGTCGCGGGCGATCTGATCGAGGTGTTCGATCTCTTCGTCGGTCAGCACGTTGCCGGTGGGATTGGTCGGGCGGGAGACGCAGATCACCCCGATATCGTCACCCACCTGCAGGCTCTCGAAGTCCACATGGTACTTGAACTGGCCGTCGGGCAGCTTCTCAATGGTGGGCTTGTAGGCCACGAAGTAGTCGTCGGCCAGCGCCGAGTCGGCATAGCCGATGTATTCGGGGGCGAGCGGGAACAGCACCTTCTTCTTGCGGCCATCGGCAAATTCACCGGCCAGCAGGTTGAACAGGTAGAAGAAGGCATTCTGGCTGCCGTTGGTCAGAGCGATATTGCGGGCCGAGATATCCCAGCCCAGCTCCTTGCTGAGCAGTCCGGCCAGCGCCCTGGTGAACCTGTCTTTGCCTTGCGGACCATCGTAGTTGGCCATCGCTTTGACCAGCTCGCCGTTGTCGAGCAGGCTCTTGGCCTCGGCCTGAAAGCGTTCCAGCATAGCGGGGATGGGGGCCGGATTGCCGCCACCCAGCATGATGGCGTCCGGATTGGTCAGCCCCTGATTGAGGTCATCCATGAGTTGGGTAATACCGGCGTGGCGAGTGAATTTCTCGCCGAACAAGGAAAATTCCATTCAGTGACAGATCCAGAATTGAGTTACGGGGATGTAGCACCATAGCTCAGTTTAAAAGCGGGTGTCGATCAAAAAGATGGGACGTTCCACGTGGAACATGGTGCAAAAATCAAGCGTGGTTAAAAGCACCAACTGTTGGTTTAAAAATGACCGAGCGGGATGCATTTTGCGACTCAATTTGGTATCGATATATAGTTAATTTAAATAAAATCATCATGTTATGAATTGCGTGAGGATTGGCACAACTATTGGAATAGCTATCTGGTCATCTCAACCATACCGGAGCAAACCAGATGAAAAGCCTGATCGCCACCCTGATTGTGAGTGCCCTGAGCCTGAACGTGATGGCCAACGAAAACCCGCGGCCCGAGCTGGAGAGTGCCCAGCTGGAGCAGGATGTGCAGAGCGAGTTGCAACAGGCATCCCATGCCGTGGTGCAGGATGCGCTGCACAATCTCAAGCCGCTGGCGCTGGATACCCTGGTGGTGGAGGCGAGTCAGGCTGTGGCGACTCACCCCGAGAGCTGAGGTAGCGCAGGGGGGTCTGTCCCGTATGTTGTTTGAAGAAGCTGATAAAGGCGCTGTCGCTGGAGAACTCCAGCGCAGCGGCAATCCGGCTGATGGACTCGCTTTCTGCCAGCAGCTCCATGGCGCGCAACAGCCGCCACTGCTGGCGCCACGCCTGATAGCTCATGCCGGTCTCCCGCATAAAGATGCGGCCAATGGTCTTGTCACTGGCACCCACCCGTTCGGCCAGCCGGTTGAGCCGATCGGGCAGGGCATCCCCCCGTTTCAACTGCTGTAGCCAGCCGCCCAGTCTGGGATCGGTTGGCAGCGGCAACTGCCACGACTCCCGCGGTGCCTGCTCCAACTCCTCCATAAACAGTGCCACCGTCCGTTGCTGCTGCTCTTGCGGTTTGTCCCACGGCCAGAGCGCCATCCGTTCGATCAGTTCGTGCAGCAGCGGATTGACCGCCAGCACCTCCACCGTGCCGGGCAACTCGGGGTGCGGCTGGAAGTAGAGAGAGCGGTAGGCCACCACGCCACGCATCAAGATCCTGTGGGCTGTGCCTGCTGGCAGCCAGGCCGCGCGGGTGGGTGGCAGCAGGCAGACCCGACCTTCCAGCTCCATGGTCATGCAGCCGGATTGAGCGAACAGCAGCTGATGGCGTTGATGTTGATGCAGGCCAGAGTCGTGCCAGCCGAGGGCGGAGGCAATGCCGATCACGCTGCCGGTCAGCTGGTCGGGGTCAAAAGGGTGATCGGGAAGAATAAAGGCCATATGTCCGATTTTTGATGTTTATAGTCCTGCTTATTGTAATCAGACAATCGGCATCTCTCTAGAATGGCGACCTCTTGTGAAGGAGGTTTGTCATGAACAACAAGTTGCCACCGCTCTGGCTGGTGGTGGGGTTGATGATGTTTCCCCAAATTGTGGAGACCATCTACAGCCCGGTACTGACCCACATCGCCACCCAGTTTCGGGTGAGCGAGGGGCAGGCATCCCAGACCATGTCGGTCTATTTTCTGGCGTTTGCGGTGGGCGTGGTCTGCTGGGGACGGCTCTGCGATCTGATTGGGCGGCGTCCCACCATGCTGGCGGGTCTGTTCACCTATGGTGTCGGCACCTTGCTGGCGCTGCTGGCCAACCAGTTTGAAACCCTGCTGCTGGCCCGGGTCATCTCGGCTTTTGGCGCCGCGGCGGGATCTGTGGTGACCCAGACCATGCTGCGCGACAGCTATCAGGGCAGCGATCTGGCGCGGGTCTTCTCGGTGATGGGCATTGCGCTCTCACTCAGTCCGGTGCTGGGGTTGCTCAGTGGCGGCCAGCTGGTGAGCAGGTTCGGCTATCTCGGGGTGTTCAGCGGTCTGCTGGTCCTGGCGGTAGGCTTGCTGCTGGTTGCCTGCTGGCAGCTGCCGGAAACCCGCCCGGCCACCACCCGGCAAGTCGCACTCTGGCCGCTGGCGTGCCGGATGATGAAGGATGGCGGGCTCTGGCGCAGTACCATGCTGGTCGCCCTGTTCAACACTATGCTGTTTGGCTACTACAGTCTGGCCCCATTCCTGTTTGCCGGATTGGGATTGAGCACCGGCGAGTTTGGCTATTCGGGGATCTTGCTGGCGCTGGCGACTCTGCTCGGCAGCTTGCTCAACAAGCATCTGCTGGGGAGGGGGTGGCTGCCGTCATCTCTGGTCAGATTGGCTTGCGCTCTGGCGCTGGTTGCCGGGCTGCTGGTATGGGCGACTCAGGCCAGCCTCTGGTTCCTGTTGCCCATGATGGGTGTGGTGGTGGCCTTCGGGCTGGCTATCCCCAATGTGCTGAGTCAGGCGCTGCTGGCCTATCGCGAAGTAGCGGGCAGCGCTGGCGCCCTGTTCGGGCTTGGCTACTACCTGCTGCTCAGTCTGGGGTTGGCGGTGGCGGCCGGATTGCAGGATCTCGGCCTGTTGCTGAGTGGCTGTGGTCTGTTGGCGCTGATTTGCTGCGGGCGTCGTTCCACGTGAAACGTCAGTTGCCGATAAAGCGGTAGCCAATACCGGATTCGGTCTCGATAAGCGTTGGTTGCTGGGGGTTATCCCCCAGCTTTTTGCGCAGGCTGGCGATAACGATGCGCAGGTAGTGGGTGTCCTCCTTGTGGCTCGGCCCCCAGATGTCATTGAGCAGCTGGGTCTGCATCACCAGCTTGCCGGGGTGGCACACCAGCGCCTGCAACAGGGCGAACTCCTTGCGGGAGAGGGGGATCTCCTCCTCCTTCATGGTCACCTTGTGGCTGCTGATATCCAGCGTCAGGCCGCATTGGGGGAAGTGGCGCCGCTCGCCGCTGCTGACGCCAGCTCGTTGGCGCAAGAGCACGCGAATGCGAGCCATCATCTCGCCGATGCCGAACGGCTTGCTCATGTAGTCGTTGGCGCCGGCATCCAGCAGCCGCACCTTCTCCTGCTCCGAATCGCGGGCCGACAACACCAGCACCGGATTGGGGTGGTGTTCGCGAATGGCCTGCAACACCTGAATGCCATCGCCGTCAGGCAGACCGAGATCGAGGATCACCAGATCGGGGTTGAGGTGGCGATACTGCTCCAGCCCTTCATTGACCCCCACCGCCTCACTCACCTGATGCCCCTCGGCAATCAGGCTGATCCGCAGAAAGCGACGGATCGCCGCTTCATCATCTATGACCAGAATGTGCGCCATCGAACCTCCAGAGGCGAATGGTGGGAGGGGCTGAGTGACCCGATCTGGCGGTCAACCATCAGACCTCCGGTGAATTGAGGGCGAGCGGCAGGGAGATGCGCATGCAGGTGCCGTTGCCATTGGGGCCGGAGAAGGCCCAAATCTTGCCGCCGTGGGCCTCTATCATAGCGCGGGAAATGGCGAGGCCAAGCCCGGTGCCACGGCTACCGCAATCACCCACCGGCTGGGTGTAGAAGAGGTTGAAGATTTTCTCCCGATCCGACTCGGCGATACCGACCCCGATATCGATGATGTCGATGATGAGGTCGGGCTCGGCCACCATCACCTTGAACTCGATGGGGGTGCCTGCCGGCGAGTAGCGGGAGGCGTTGTCGAGGATGTTGACCAGCACCTGCTCGATCAGGGCGCCATGGACATAGAGCTGGGGCACATGCTGATCGAAATGGACCAGCAGCTTGTGCTGGCGCCAGGAGGAGTCGAGCCGCTTGCGGGCGCTCTCCACCAGATCCGCAAGATCGACCCAGTCCCGTTTCAGCTGGAAGTCGGGGGAGCCGATGCGGGTCATATCCAGCAGGTTCTGCACATAGCTGTGCAGGCGGCGCGCCTCCTCTTGCACTGAGTGGAGCAGTTCGTCGCGGTCTTCGGCGGGGATCCGGTCACCATATTCCAGCAGGGTGCTGCCGGCACCCATGATGGTCGCCAAGGGGGTCTTCAAATCGTGGGAGACCGAGGAGAGCAGGGCCGCGCGCATCCGGTCTGTCTCTGCCTGCAACTGGCTGTCGGCCAGCCGCTCGTTGAGGTCGATCCGCGCCAGTGCGGCGCGTATATCGGTGAGCAGCGCCTGCAGCTGGTGCTCGGCAGAGGAGGAGAGCGGATTGGCAAGCGTTATGCCGATCACCAGATCATCGCTGAGGTGGTGATACTGGGCCTCGGCGGCATTGAGGGTGGCGGTGTGGGCTCCGGCGCTCTGCTTTTGGGCCAGACACCAGTCGATGGCCGCCTTGTCGGTCTGGCCGGGCCTGTGCTTCTCGTTGCCGAGCCGATCGTTGAACTCCTTGTCGATCACCACGGTCGGCTGGCTTAGCGCCAGTGAAATGGCCTGGGCACCTTGTCTGAGCACCTCCTCCGGGCTGCTGGCGGTGGCCAGCCCCTGACTGAGGGAGAGCAGGGCATTGCCCAGCTGCTGGGTCTCGCGCAGACCGATCAGCTGTTGCCGCTGGCGGGAGGCAAGCCGTCCCGCCGTCATGCCGACGATAAGCAGCACAAACAGGGTGAGCAGGTCGCTGTGGTTGGCGACGCTCAGGGAGAAGTAGGGGGCGGTGAACAGCAGATTGTGGGCGATAAAGCCCAGCACCGCCGCCAGTGTGGCGGGCACCAGACTGGTGGTGAGGGCAGTCGCCAGCACCCCCAGCACGAAAATGAGCGGCAACGCTGCTGGCGGCAGCCAGTAGGAGAGCCCCCAGGCGGCGGCCGAGGTGATCCCCATGATCACCACTGCCAGCATGCTGTGGTGTATATCCTTCGGGGTCGGGACGCGCATCCCCACTTCGGGCTTTTGCTTCTCGGTATCGACCAGCGTGATTTCGAGCCCCTGCGCCTGCTTGAGCAGGTGTTGCACCAGCGAGCGACGCCACGGCGCCTTGTGAGGTTTGCCGAGCAGCAGCTGGGAGACCTGCTGCTGTTCGGCGGTCTCCAGCAGGGTGTTGGCGACCGCCGGACTGGAGAGGGTCAGCACCTTGGCACCGAGGTGGGAGGCGAGCGCCAGCGCCTGCTCCACATCGGCCGAGCGGCGGCCATTGCTGTCGACATGCACCACCAGCCACGGGAGCTGACGGCGCTGGGCAAAGCGGTGGCCGTAGCGCACCAGCGCCGAGCCGTGCAGGTCACCGAGGCAAACCATTAGCTTGCCCCGCAGCGGCAAGGTGCTCTTGCCTGCTGCCTGCCACTGCAGTTGCAGATCGCCCTCCACATGGCTGGCGGCGGTCTGCATCGCCAGCTCCCGCAATGCGGTGAGGTTGTTGAGGGAGAAGAAGGATTGCAGTGCCGCCTTGGCCTGATGGGGCACATAGACCTTGCCCTCCTTGAGGCGGCCGAGCAGCTCCTTGGGGGGCAGGTCGATCAGCACCAGACTGTCGGCTTCCAGCAGCACCTGATCGGGCAGAGTCTCTTTCACCCTGACCCCGGTCAGCTGCCACACCAGATCGTTGAGACTCTCCAGATGCTGCACGTTGAGGGTGGTGTAGACGTCGATCCCGGCGTTGAGCAGCTCCTCCACATCCTGCCAGCGCTTCTCGTGGCGGCTGCCGGGGGCGTTGCTGTGGGCCAGCTCGTCCACCACGGCGATGGCCGGTTTACGGGCGAGCAGGCCGTCGAGATCCATCTCCTCCAGTCGCTGCTGGCGGTGCATGTGGATCTTGCGCGGCATGATGGCGAGCTTGTCGAGCAGGGCCAGGGTCTCCTGACGGCCGTGGGTCTCCACCACGCCGATCAGGATGTCGACCCCCTCTTTGGCCTGCTCCCGCACCGCCTGCAGCATGGCGTATGTCTTGCCCACGCCTGGGGCGGCCCCGAGAAACACCTTCAGCTTGCCCTTGTGCTCCTGTTCCAGGCTCGCCAGCAGGGCGTCGGCCCTTACCTCATCACGCATCCCCATGCTCCTGCATCAGACTCGTCAGCAGGGCATCAGCGCTTGCTACATCAGCCATTGTTATCCCTATCGAGCCAACCGCCCGTTTCGAAAATCGAGGTCATCACCAAACCGGAATGGGCACCATCAGGCGCCCTTTTGATGATCCAGTTGCAGATTCAGCTGGAGAATGTTGACCACCTGCGGGCCAAGGATACCAGCTTGTGTGGCCGACTTGACCTGCTCCGTCAGTTGGGCGGGATCCAGTCCACGTTCTTTGGCGACGCGGTCCACCTGAGCCAGCACCGCATCCAGCGGCAGGTGGGGATCGAGGCCGGAGGCGGAGCGGGTCAGCATGGCGGGGGAGCGGGTTCCAGGCTGTGCCTTGGCGGCCTGTTCGGCAAACTCTGCCCGCAGCGGTGAGCTCATCCCCAGATTGCTGGCGCTGCCGCCAATGGTGTTGAAATCGCTGGCGGAGGGACGGGGATGGAAGTAGTCAGCCCGCTCGAATTTCTGCCCTAGCAGGGCGCTACCGATAAGTTGTTGCTTGCTGTCGGTCAGCTGGCTGCCGTTGGCCTGCCAGGGGAACAGCAGTTGGGCCAGCCCGGTGACGGCCAGTGGATAACCCACTCCCAGCAGCAGGGTCAGGGTCAACAGGGTTCTGATTGCTATCATGATTCTCTTGCTCCAAATGGATGGCCGGGGATGCGGGTCTGCCCCGCATCCCGGTTATGTCGTTACACCAGACCCAGGCCGGTAATGACCAGATCGATCAGCTTGATGCCGATAAACGGCACCAGCAGGCCACCGACACCGTAGATCAGCAGGTTGCGGCGCAGCAGGCTGGCGGCCGAGCCTTTCAGGTCGACACCACGCAGTGCCAGCGGTACCAGCGCCACAATGATCAGGGCGTTGAAGATGATGGCCGACAGGATGGCGCTCTGCGGGCTGCCCAGCTGCATCAGGTTCAACGCGCCCAGTTGCGGGTAGGCGGCGATGAACAGGGCTGGCAGGATGGCGAAGTACTTGGCCACGTCGTTGGCGATGGAGAAGGTGGTCAGGGCGCCACGGGTCACCAGCAACTGTTTGCCGACCAGCACCACATCCAGCAGCTTGGTGGGGTTGGAGTCGAGATCCACCAGATTGCCCGCCTCCTTGGCGGCCTGGGTGCCCTCGTTCATGGCCAGACCCACGTCAGCCTGCGCCAGTGCGGGCGCATCGTTGGCGCCGTCACCGCACATGGCGACCAGACGACCATCGGCCTGCTCCTGCCGGATATAGGCGAGCTTCTTCTCCGGCGTCGCTTCGGCGATGAAGTCATCCACCCCGGCTTCGGCGGCGATGGCGGCGGCGGTTTTCGGGTTGTCGCCGGTGATCATCACGGTGCGGATCCCCATGTGGCGCAGGATCTGGAAGCGAGCCTTGATACCGGGCTTGATGATGTCCTTGAGGTAGACCACCCCCAGCAGTTTCTCCTGAGTGCAGACCAGCAGCGGAGTACCACCCTGACGGGCGATGCTGTCGACTGACTTGAGCACCAGCTCAGGCACCGCCTTGCGGTCGAGGCTGAGGTAGTTCAGCACGGCATCCACCGCCCCCTTGCGATATTGATGACCGTTGCGATCCAGTCCGCTCAGCCGGGTTTCGGCGCTGAAGGGGATCACCTTGTCGCTCTCCAGCTGACTCGGCTTGGCCATGCTCTTGCTGGCCAGAGTCAGAATGGATTTGCCCTCCGGGGTATTGTCACCCAGCGAGGCCAGCATGGCCGCTTGTGCCAGCAGGGCTGGGTCGACGCCGGGGGCCGGGATCAGCTCATCCGCCATCCGGTTACCGAAGGTGATGGTGCCGGTCTTGTCCAGCAGCAGGGTGCGTACATCACCAGCCGCTTCCACGGCACGGCCAGACTTGGCGATGACGTTCAGCTTCACCAGTCGATCCATACCGGCAATGCCGATGGCGGAGAGCAGGCCGCCGATGGTGGTCGGGATCAGGGTGATGAAGAGGGCGATCAGGTAGAGGCGCGGTACTTGGGTGCCGTTGTAGTCGAGGAACAAGGGCAGGGTAGCGACCACCAGCAGGAAGATCAGGGTCAGGCCCACCAGCAGGGCGTCGAGCGCCATCTCGTTGGGAGTCTTCTGGCGCTTGGCCCCTTCCACCAGTGCGATCATCCGATCCAGCGTGCTCTCGCCCGGATTGTTGCTGACGCGCACCCAGATCTCGTCGGAGACGACCGTCGTGTTGCCGGTCACGCCGCTGCGGTCGGTGCCCGACTCGCGGATGACGGGGGCGGATTCGCCAGTGATGGCGGCCTCGTTGACTGAGGCGATACCGGCGATCACCTCGCCGTCGGCCGGGATCATCTCTCCGCTGCGTACCAGCACCAGGTCCCCCTTCATCAGGCTGGTGGCGGGTACCCACTCGCCCTGACCATCTTTGGCATTCGCCACCCGACGGGCCTTGAGCTGGCTCATGCCCGCCTTCAGGCTGTCGGCGCGAGCCTTGCCGCGCCCCTCGGCCAGGGTTTCCGCGAAGTTGGCAAACCAGAGGGTCAGCCAGAGCCAGGCGGTCAGCTGCCAGGCCAGCGAGGGGGCGACGCCGGAGAAAGGCTGCCCCAGCAGGGACTCCACGGTCGCCATGACTGCGGCCAGCCAGAGGGTGAACAGGATGGGGCTGCCAAACAGCGCCTTGGGATTGAAGCGATAGAGGGCCTCAACCATTGCCTGGATGATCTGTGATTTCTGTTTTTTGCCCTTCACCAACATGGTGTCGGTGCTCATTGCAGTGGACTTGCTCATTGGAAAGCTCCCAGCATCAGATAGTTGGCCATTGGCATCCGGATGGTGATCGACAGGGTCAGGTTCATCAGAATGCTCCTCCGATCAGGCTCAGATGTTCGGCCACCGGGCCCAGTGCCAGCACCGGCAGGAAGGAGAGGCCACCTATCAGCAGGACGGTGATGATCAGCAGGGTAACGAACAGCGGGCCGCTGATGGGGAAGTCCCCTTCGCTCGTCTCCTGACGGGGCGCACGGGCCAGCTGACCGGCGATGGCCAGTACCGGAATGATGTAGCCGAAGCGACCGAGCAGCATGGCCAGACCGATGGCGATGCACTGCCAGTTGTCACCGGCGGCAAAACCGGCAAAGGCGGAGCCGTTGTTGCCGGCAGCCGAGGCGTAGGCATAGATGAGGCGCGACAGACCGTGCGGGCCATCATGGCCGATGATGGTGCTGGCATCCGGCATCAGCAGGGTGACACCCCCGATCACCAAAACACCCACCGGCATTACCAGCATGCTGGCGACGACCCACTTCATTTCGGTGATGCCGAGGCGCTTGCCCAGATAGGTCGGGGTGCGTCCCACCATCAGGCCGCACAGGAAGACGGTGAGCAGCACAAACAGCATCATGCCGTAGATGCCGGAGCCGACGCCGCCGAAGATGACCTCACCCAGCAGCATGTTGATCATGCCCACCATGCCACCGAGCGGAGTAAAGCTGTCGTGCATGGCGTTGACGGCACCGTTGGAGGCGGCAGTAGTCGCCACTTCCCAGATGCTGGAGAGCACAGGGCCGAAGCGGCTCTCCTTGCCTTCCCAGTTGCCAGCCATGTTGCTGGCGTCAGTGGTGAGCTGGGCGAGGGTGGGATCCGGTTTCAGCTCCTGAGAGAGTGAGACGAAGAGCCCTAGCACCAGCATGAGGGTCATGGCGCCGAGAATGGCGCGGCTGTGGGCCATGTCTTTCACATAGCGGCCCAGAGTAAAGACCATTGCAGCGGCGATGGTGAGCAGGGCGACCATCTCCAGCCAGTTGGAGAGGGCTGTCGGGTTCTCGAACGGATGTGCCGAGTTGATACCGAAGAAGCCGCCGCCGTTGGAGCCCAGTTGCTTGATGGCGATCTGCGAGGCCGCCGGGCCGAGGGGCAGCAGCTGCTCCTGACCTTCCACACCGTGGAACGGCAGATAGGCTGACAGGCTTTGCGGCACCCCTTGCCATACCAGCACCAGCGCCATGATCAGCGCGATGGGCAGCAGCACATAGAGGCAGAAACGCACCAGATCCTGCCAGAAGTTGCCGAGGTGGGTGGTCTGCTGGCGGGCGATGCCGCGGAACAGGGCGATGGCGACGGCGGCGCCGGTGGCGGCCGAGACGAAGTTCTGGGTGGTGAGCCCCACCATCTGGCTGAAGTAGGAGAGGCTGGCCTCGCCGGAGTAGGCCTGCCAGTTGGTGTTGGTCATGAAGCTGACCGCGGTGTTGAAGGCGAGTTGCCAGTTCAGCCCGGGCAGCTGTTGCGGGTTGAGGGGCAGCAGCCCCTGCGCCAGCAGGATCAGGAACAGCAGGCCGAAGCCGGCGCCGTTGAAGGCCAGCAGGCTGAGGGCGTAGGACTTCCAGTCCTGCTCGCGCCCGTCCGTGCCGCAGCAGGCCAGGGTGGCGCGCTCGACGGGAGCCAGCCAGCGACTCTTGCCCTCAAATACCCGATACAGGTAGTTGCCAAGCAGAGGCGCCGGCAGCAGCACCAGCAGCACGAAGGCCACCGGATAGATTATTTCTTGCCACATGTTCTAGTTCCTCACTCGTGAGTGCGCGTGAGTGCGCGCATCAGATAGGCCATCAAGGCGAGGACGAGCAGCAGATATAGCCAATTCATATCGACTCCATTGAGATAATTAGCTGCGAGAGCCGATGTAAGACCATATCGACTCTGTTGGTGTCATTGACGCTGAAAAGGGTATGTAAAACAGGCGTAAAGGCGCCATAAAGCGCCATGTGGCAGGCGTAAAATCGGCGTAAAGAACGACGGATTTGCGAGAGAAAAAGCGAGGAGGGATCAAAAAAACCCGGCCTGAGCCGGGTTTGGGTGAAGGGGCTACATGGCTGTAGACGCCGGCTGCTCGTGACAGGCCAACTTCATCTGCCCTTAGCGCATAGTGACGAACTCTTCCGCGCTGGTCGGATGGATAGCCACGCAGTTGTCGAAGTCCGCCTTGGTGGCACCCATCTTCATGGCGACGCCAAAGCCTTGCAGGATCTCGTCCATCGCAAAACCGATGCCATGCAGACCGACCACCTTCTCTTCCGGGCCGACGCAGACCAGTTTCATCCGGGTTGGCTGGCGATGCTGGGTCAGTGCCGAGTACATGGCGGTGAACTGGCTGCGGTAGACCTTCACCTGGTCCTCGCCGTATTCGGCGATGGCTTCCGGTTCGGTCATGCCGATGGTGCCGATGGGCGGGTGACTGAACACCACGGTCGGCACCAGATCGTAGTTGAGGTGTTCGTTCGGCTTGTTGTTGAACAGCCGTTCGGAGAGGCGACGGCCCGCCGCGACGGCCACCGGCGTGAGCTGGATGCGACCCGTGTTGTCACCCACCGCATAGATGTTGGCGACGGAAGTGTTCTGGAACTTGTCGGTCGGGATAAAGCCCTTCTCGTCCAGCGTGATGCCTGCGGCGGCCAGATTGAGGTTGTCGGTAGCCGGTACCCGGCCGATGGCCCAGATCAGGCAGTCAACGGTGAGGTGACGACCATCTTCCAGTTGCAGGGTCAGGCTGTTGTCAGCGTTTTTGAGCACGGCTTTGGGAATGGCGTGGGTGTGCAGCTTGGGCCCTTCCTGCGCCATGATTTCTACCAGTGTCTCGTGGATCATGGGGTCGAAGTTGCGCAGCGGCGCGTGCTTGCGCACCACCAGATGGGTCTCTGAGCCGAGTGCCTGCATCACGCCAGCGATCTCGACTGCGATGTAGCCCGCACCCACTACGGCAACCCGCTTGGGTTGGCTTTGCAGGTCAAAGAAACCGTCGGAGTCGATACCCAGCTCGGCACCCGGGATCGCCGGAATTTCCGGGCGGCCACCGGTGGCGATCAGAATGTGATCGGCCGTGTAGTGCTCGCCATTGACCTCGATGGTGTTGCTGCTGACGAAGCGGGCGAAGCCCTTGATGACGGTGATCTGGTTCTTGCCCAGCACGTTCTGATAGGACTGGTGAATGCGGCCGATGTAGGCCTGGCGGGACTCGACCAGCTTGGCCCAGTTGAAGTGGTTGAGGGTGGTGTCAAAGCCGTAGTCGGCGCCATATTTCAGGGCATCGGCGATCTGGCCTGCATACCACATGGCCTTCTTCGGTACGCAGCCTACGTTGACGCAGGTTCCACCCAACTCTTTGGCTTCAATCAGGGCAACTTTCTTACCGTACATGGCAGCCCGGTTGGCAGACGCAATACCGCCGCTGCCGCCGCCGATGGCGATATAGTCAAAATGCTGTGCCATTGCGAGGTTCTCCGCTCATTAAGAATGCAATCACAGCATGATGGGGATAAAGCGGCTGGCTCACAAGAGCCAGCGCTCAGTTATGTTGGATCGGCAGGCGAATATGGAACTGGGCGCCCTGGCCCGGTTCGCTGGCACAGCTGATACGGCCTTTCAGCAGTTGCACCACCAGGTTGTAGATGATGTGTGTGCCCAGACCGCTGCCACCCTGACCCCGCTTGGAGGTGACGAAGGGATCGAAGATTCGCGGCAATATTTCGGGCGGGATCCCGCGGCCATTGTCCGAATAGTCGATAAACAGCTCCTCTCCCTGCTGTTCCACCTTGATGGTGATCTTCTTCGGTTTATCCCAGCTGTCGAACCCGTGGTTGATGGAGTTGAGGATCAGGTTCGAGTAGATCTGGGTAAAACTGCCCGGGAAGGAGAAGATCGACAGCTTGGGATCGCACTGGATATCCACTTCGCACTGGCTCTTCTTCAGTTTGTGGCCAAGCGAGACCACTACCTGATGGAGGTTGTCGGCGAGGCTGAAGTTGTAGCGTGCTTCCGATGACTGGTCGACCGCTACCTGTTTGAAGCTGGCGATCAGCTCGGAGGCGCGCCGCAGGTTGCTCTGCAGCAGCTGCATCGATTCGTCGAGGTTGACGGTGAACTCGTTGAGGTAGGTGCGCGACAGCTGCTTGGAGTCGATATGGGACTTGAAGTCGGCGACCCGCTCCTGCAGGTAGGAGGAGGCGGTCACGCTGATGCCGATCGGAGTGTTGATCTCGTGTGCCACCCCGGCCACCAGCGAGCCGAGGGAGGCCATCTTCTCCGACTCCACCAGGGTCTGCTGGGCCTGTTTCAGGTCGTCGTACGCTTTGCCGAGCTGGTTGTTGGCTTCACTCAGGCTGCGGGTACGTTCCACCACCTTGCCTTCCAGCTGTTCGTTGAGCTGGATTATCTCCCGCTCGACCTTTTTCAGCTGGGTGATGTCGTAGCCGAAGCCGATCTGGTACTTGAGGTTGGGACCATCGTAGAAGGGTACGAAGGTCCATTGCAGTACCAGTTCATGAGCCTGCTGGTCATGCATGATGACCTCTTTGTCTGACAGTGAACCTTCCGCCGTCAGAATATCGTTCAGCTCTTCCCGTTGCGCCGGGCTGACAAAGAGATCCAGCCAGTTGTGCT
This sequence comes from Aeromonas sp. 25-AL00135, assembly GCF_054052385.1. Classification (NCBI taxonomy): domain Bacteria; kingdom Pseudomonadati; phylum Pseudomonadota; class Gammaproteobacteria; order Aeromonadales; family Aeromonadaceae; genus Aeromonas; species Aeromonas sp. 25-AL00135. Next base: position 66,022 of record NZ_JBSTYQ010000017.1, read on the forward strand.
GCAACAATTCTTGCTGGTGGTAGCCGGTCAGCAGGATGGCTGCCGGGTTGATGCTGGCGATGGTCAAATCCGGTTCCATGCAGCAGATGACCATGTTGGCGGAGTTGATCAGGGTGGCGGAGAAGTCCCGCTCCTTTTGCAGTTGTTCGACCGCCTGATGGCGAGCAACCAGCTCGTCACGCAGTCGGGTACGCATCTGGTTGAGGGTGGAGACCAGGGTATCCAGCTCATCGGGTTTCTTGCGTGGCTGCGGGCGGCCTTCCAGCTCCAGCGCCATGTCGAGCCGATCGAGGTTGAACTTCTGGGCGTAGTTGGCGATGCGGTTGATGTGCCTGACCACCAGATAGTAAATGATGATCAGGATGCAAAATGAGACCACCAGGGTCTTGATGGTCTGGCTGACCATGATCAGCACCGATTTTTCGATGAGGCGCTGGTAGATCTGCTCGAGAGAGGCGGCAACGAACAGCTTGCCGACGATTTCACCCTGATAGGTGAGGTTGAATTCGCGGGAGATATCATAGCTTTCCCGCTCGACCCCTTGGGTCAGCAGCGGGACTTCGGAGTTGCCGAGCATCTCCTTGACCATCACGAACTGCATGTTGGGCAGGTTCATGATCCCTTCAATTTGCACTTTGACCTGCTCTTCATCCAGGTTCCACAAGCTGGCGGCGATGGGTTGCAGGAACGAGGCCTCGATCTGGCCGATGCTGTCTTCGATGACGGCGACATCCTTGCGGTAATCCCAGGCGAGTTGCAGCGCCGTAATGATCATCGCCAATACGGTACTGCAGACCAGAATGTAGGAGAGCAGGCGATATGAGAGTCCGTTGCGGCCTACGGCCCTGGCGGTCTTGGAGAAGAGTCCTGACATGGCGTCCTTGCGGTCTGGATGTGGTGTTTTTTAGTTTAACTGCTTCATGCACTTATGTCGTCTTTCCTGCGAAGCATAAAAAAGGCCCCGATACGGGGCCTTTGCATGTCATTGATGATTAATGTCCGCCGTTTGCTTTGGGCGGAATGGTTTCATCGAATACCGGCAAGGGTTTGTGCTCGGAAGCCAGATAGGTGTAGATCACTGGCAGCACGAACAGGGTGAACAGGGTACCGATGGCAAGACCGGCCACGATGACGATACCAATGCTGAAACGCTGTGCCGCACCGGCACCAGCGGCGTAGAGCAGCGGGATCAGACCGGCAATCATGGCGGCGGTGGTCATCAGGATCGGACGCAGACGCACCTTGGCGGCTTGCATCACGGCTTCCATCCGGTTCATGCCGCGCAGCAGCTGCTCTTCCTTCGCTACTTCACAGATCAGGATGCCGTGCTTGGTAATCAGACCCACCAGGGTGATGAGGCCCACCTGGGAGTAGATGTTCATGGTCGCCAGTCCCCAAGCCAAGGCAATCAAGGCCCCGCTGATGGCGAGCGGTACAGAGACCATGATGACCAGCGGGTCACGCACCGACTCGAACTGGATTGCCAGCACCAGGAAGATGATGGCAAGTGCCAGCGCGAAGGTGGCATAGAGCGCATTGCCTTCGGTGACGAACTGACGGGCTTCACCCATGAAGTCGTAACGATAGCCTTGCGGCAGCTTCTCGTCAGCGGTGGTCTGGAACCAGTTGATCGCATCACCCATGGCCACGCCCGGAGCCGGAACAGCGCCTATGGTGGCGGAGTTCAGCTGGTTGAAGTGGGGCAGGGCACGGGGCTCGCCAACCACTTCAATGGTGATCAGGCTGCCGAGCGGGATCGACTTGCCATCTGCGGCCCGCACGTAATAGCCCTTGATGGACTCCGGATTGAGACGGTATTTGCGCTCGACCTGCGGGATCACCTCGTAGGAGCGGCCATCCAGGTCGATACGGTTGACGTAACCGTCCGCCATCATGGTGCCCATGGTGATACCGATATCCTGCATAGTGATGCCGTAGGCACCCGCCTTGTCCTTGTCGATGCGGATCTTCATGGTGGCGGAGTCGTAGTTCAGATCGAGATCCGAATAGACGAACTGACCGTTACTCTGCGCCGCTGCCAGAATTTCACCGGCCACCAGGAACAGGCTTTCGAAGCTGTTGGGGGTGGTGATGACGAACTGGATAGGCAGACCACTCGATGCACCCGGCAGTTCCGGGAACTGGAAGGTGGTGATGGCCATACCCGGGATGTCTTTCACCAGATTGGCGACCCGATCCAGCACCTCTTTCTGGCTCGCTTCACGCTGGCTCCAGGGCACCATGGAGGCGATACCGAACGCCTGGTTGGCATTGAACACCCCGGAGAAGACCTGGGAGAAGGCGATCTCGGGCTGGTCGTCCAGGATCTTGTTCACATCCGCCATGGTGTTTTCGATGTAGTCCAGGTTGGCGTTGGACGGTGCGGTACCCAGCACGGCCATTACCCCCTTGTCCTCTGACGGTGCCAGTTCGCTCGGGATGAACTTGAACAGCAGCGGTAGGCTGGCGAAGACGATGACGGCGAACACCACGATGACGGGGCGCTTTTTCATCACGGCGTGCAGCATGCTGTCGTAGCGATCGGTCATCCGCTCCAGCAGGTGATGGACTGTGCTCTCGAACTTGCCTGGCTGCTCGTTGGCCTTGAGCATCTTGGAACACATCATCGGTGACAGAGTCAGGGCGATGATGCCCGAGACAAACACGGCACCGGCCAGGGTCAGGGCAAACTCCTTGAACAGGGAGCCTGTGATACCCCCCATCAGGGCGATAGGGGCGTATACCGCCGCCAGGGTAACCGTCATGGCGATAACCGGCACCGCAATTTCACGGGTACCGATAATGGCTGCCCGGAACGGTTCTTCCCCCTCCTTGATATGACGGTCGACGTTCTCCAGCACCACGATGGCGTCATCCACCACCAGACCGATCGCCAGCACCATCGCCAGCAGGGTCATCAGGTTTATCGAGAAGCCGAACATATCCATCATCATCACTACGCCGATGAGACTGAGCGGAATGGTGATGATCGGGATGATGACCGCGCGGAACGAACCGAGGAACAGGGTGATGACCACCAGAACGATGGCGGCAGCCTCCAGGATGGTCTTGATAACCTCGTGGATGGACTCGTTGATCGCCACTGTTGAGTCATACATCACGTTGAGACGCATGGTGCTCGGCATATTGCGCTCAAGGCTCGGCAGCAACGCCAGCACATCGTGGGCGATGTTGATGGGGTTGGCTGTCGGCGCGGCGTTGACCGCCATGACCACTGCTTCGCGGCCGTTGGCGCTGGCGCGATAGATGTCGTGGCTCTTCTCGAGGGTCACCTTGGCAATGTCGGAAAGGCGGATCACCTTGCCGTCACGGGTAGCAACGACCAGACGCTTCAGTTCGTCGACATCCTTGACCTGGGTCTCGGCGTTGCCGTTGAACAGGGTAAAGTAACCGGTCGCCTGACCTGTCGCGGACTGATAGTTGTTGCTGTTGAGCACCGTCATCACGTCACTGGCAGTCAGGTTGAAGGCCGCCATCTTGGCCGGATCCAGCCATACCCGCAGGGCAAACTCGACACCGCCGTAGAGGTCAACCTTGGAGACCCCGCCCACGGTAAAGAGCTGCGGCTTGATAACCCGCTCCAGATAGTCGGTGATCTGGCTGGAGTTGAGCTCCGGGCTGGTAAAGCCGAGGTAGAGCACCGCCGTGGTTGAACCGGTGGAGGAGGTGACCGACGGGTCTTCCGCCTCTTTCGGCAACTGGGATCGCACCGAGTTCACCTTCGCCAGGATGTCGGACAGCGCGGCGTTGGGGTCGGTGTTGAGCTTCATGTACGCAGTGATGGTGGAGCTGCCCAGCTGGCTGGAGGAGGTCATGAAGTCGATGTTGTCGGCTTGCGCGACCGCCTGTTCCAGCGGCTGGGTGATGAACCCCTGGATCAGATCAGAACTGGCGCCATAGTAGCCAGTGCTGACGGTGATCACCGTGTTGGTCACCTCGGGGTATTCCCGTACCTGCATCTTGAAGATGGCCTGAAAGCCCAGCAAGGCGATCAGGAAGCTGAGCGAGATCGCCAGCACAGGCCGTTTTATAAATATGTCAGTAAATCGCATCGCAGATCTCCGCGCTTACAGCATCGGGGTTTGTGCCGGAACGGCCAGGGCGTCGTTCTCGACCACATGCACCTTGGTGTCGTTGCTCAGGCGAACCTGACCCGACAGTACGATCTGGTCACCGGCCTGGATGCCGGAGAGCACATGCACATCGTTGCCACGGCGCTCACCGGCCTTGACCACAACCTGCTTGGCTCGCAGCACTTTCACCTTGTTACCCTCTTTGTCGGTCTCTTCGCCCTCTTTGAGCACGTAGACGTTCTGACCGTAAAGGGTGAAGGAGATAGCGGTTTGCGGGATCACGATCTGATCTTTCACCGTCGGCAGAATGATGCTGGCGCGGGCGAACATACCGGAACGGAGCTGACCGTCGTTGTTCGGAATGTCTGCCTGTACCTGGATCAGGCCGCTCTGGAAGTTGACCGCAGGTTCGATGGCGGTGATGTGACCATCAAACTGGGTTTGCGGATAGGCATCCACATTGATCTTGATGGTCTGGCCCAGCTTGATTTTGGAGATATCGGTCTGGGGCACGGTGAAGCGCAGGCGCATCACGCTGGTATCTTCCAGGCGCACGATATCTGTGCCCGGCTGCAGATACTGACCGAGGAACACATTGCGCAGGCCGACCACGCCGCTAAAGGGCGCACGGACTTCACGACGGGCAATGGTCGCCTTCAGACTCTCGATATCTGCTTCCAGCGAGCGATAGGCCGCTTCGGCTTCATCCAGCTGCTCTTTGGAGATGGAGCTGGTCTTGTAGAGGTTCTGGAAACGATCGAACTTGGCTTTTGCCGCCGGCAGCTTGGCCTGGGAGGCGCGCAGATTGGCCCGCTCCACGGTGGAGTCCAGGCTCAGCAGCAGCTGGTCAGCCTTGACCGGTTTGCCCGACTCGAAGGTGATGGCATCAATAGTGCCTGCCAGTTCGGTGGAGAGGGTCACCCCCTGATTCGGCTCGATGAAGCCGATCGCTTCGATGGTCGGTACCCAATCCTGTGCCTTGGTCACCATGGCGGTGACGGGGAACTCGGGTTCCGGCCGGTTGGCCATGTACTGGGCAATCATCTTCTGTTTGAACAAATTGAAGCCGATGACGCTGCCAAACAAGGCGATCGCTATCAGCAACATAATGGCCATCCACTTTTTCATGAACAGGCTCCTGAGGTGGAAAGATTGGGGGATAAAATGGCATTCCAGCTGGCCCGGATCGCGGTTTCCAACTGCGATTCGGTCAGCGTGATGTTGTGCACCCTGCACTGCAGGGCCAGATGCATGACACTGTCCAGACTCAACACCTGGAGTGCCCGTATCGGTAAATCAATAAACAATCCTTGTTCAACGCCCTGTTCAAAAAATCGGTCCAGAGGCTCCCAGGCTGCCAGAATGACAGGATTGGTCTCCAATTCTGCCCCTAGCGGAGAGCTCTCGTACTGCAATTTGCACCGGATAGCGTTGGGTTCGTTAACAAAAATGGCATGAATATTGAGCCATAATTGGCGAAATTGTTGAAATGAAACTTTATCGATTGCTACATCGGCCATGACCATGGGCACACACTGCAAGATAGTGTGCTGGTGCAGTTGCCGGATCAGATCATCCTTGTCGCCGAAGTAGCGATAAATGGTGCCGGTGGCAACATTGGCCTTCTTGGCGACTTCCGCAATCGACAGACCATGAAAACCCCGTTCACCCAGCACCTCATGGGCCGCGTTGAAGATGCTCTCTTTTTTATCCAGAATCATCAGTGTGACTTTCGATTGAATGAACGTTCATTCATTCTAGATGGGCATCAAATCAAGTCAAGGCAGCAAGGCGATTTGCGACTGCGATCTGCCCCTTTTCGGCTGGCTGCAGGGGAATAGTGGAAGAAAAGTGCGCAATGTGCTTGAAAAAACAACGAACAGTGTTTCGGTGACAGAAAAGTGTAGACAAACCAGCAACCATCATTAATAATGCGCCCCGTTCGACAGCGTAGCGCCCGTAGCTCAGCTGGATAGAGCGCTGCCCTCCGGAGGCAGAGGTCACAGGTTCGAATCCTGTCGGGCGCACCATCAAAAGTGCGTCGGTTAAACGGGCGTTGTTGTGGAACGAAAACAGCTGTGGTGGCTGTAGCTCAGTTGGTAGAGTCCCGGATTGTGATTCCGGTTGTCGTGGGTTCGAGCCCCATCAGCCACCCCATTTTACAGCTTGTCAGGTACGCGAAGGTGGCGGAATTGGTAGACGCGCTAGCTTCAGGTGTTAGTGCCCCCCGGGTGTGAGGGTTCGAGTCCCTCTCTTCGCACCATACTTGCTGTATGACGAGGATGACCATCAGGTCGTCTTTGTTTTTTTGAAGTAAACTATTTTGAAAGAAATAGCCTCGGTGATTAGCGCAGTCCGGTAGCGCATCTGGTTTGGGACCAGAGGGTCAAAGGTTCGAATCCTTTATCACCGACCACATTTAGAAAAACCTCGCTTAGGCGGGGTTTTTTGCTTTCTGGCCTCCGCTGGGCCAGTACTCTCTCCCTGTTACGTCTGTTTACACTCTATTTGGGCAGCGCGCCCTGCCTTTCGGTTATGCTTCAGCCTCGAGTCACTGACAACCGGATGTCATCGGCCCATTTCAGGCATTTTTCCATGAATAACAAAATTTCCTTTGCTTACTCCCCCGCCATGCTGGCTGCCTTGCTGCTAGGGGGCTGTACCATCAAGCCGCCATCCACCGATGTGATGATGGGCTCCATTGCATCACAACCGCAGGAGGAGCGTTCTCTCTCCCCCTTGCTGACCAGCGGTGATTTTTGCGTTGCGGTGTCCCAGCAGAAGGTGTTGGCACAACCTTGCAGCGGAAAAGACGATCAACTGTTCGAATGGGATCTGGGTGAGTTGCGCCTGCAGGATCTCTGTTTGCAAGCCAAAAACGACAGCGAAGTGATGCTGGCACCCTGTGACGGTCAGGCGCAGTGGGAGTGGCAGAAAGACAGGCTGTTCAATAGCAAGGTCTCCCGCTGCCTCGATGTGGCCGGGCGACGTCATACCCCCGGCACGCCGCTGCGGCTGGCTGAATGCTACGGCGGGGCGAACCAGAGCTTCAGCTGGCAGCGGCCCAATCCCTGGCTGGAAACACTGAAAAAACAAAGCCTCACATGGTGAGGCTTTGTTGAATCGAATGTCGGGATGAAGAGGATCAGGCTGCGCTGACGCTCTCCAGCTCGAACAGCTTCTCCAGATAGACGGCGACGCCATCTTCGTCAGAGGTGAGGGTCTGCTCATACTCCGGCAGCGCCATTTTCAGGCGGTCATGGGCGTTGCCCATCACGATGCCGCGTCCCACCATGGTCAACATCTCGAAGTCGTTCATGCCATCGCCGAAGGCGATCGCCTCCGACATATCGAACCCGTTCTGCTCCAGCACGGCACGCACCGCATTGCCCTTATGCACCCCGGCGTGCATCACTTCGAGGCAGTCCGGCAATGAGAAGGTGACGTTGAGCTGGTCGCCATAGCGCTGGTTGAGGTGTGCCTCGATCTTCAGCAGCTTCTCGTGGTCGCCGATGTAGAACACCTTGTTGATCTGCTCTTTCGGTTCCTGCTTCAGGTCATCGACCAGACGGTAGGTGAACCCTGACTCGTCGTGGAACTGCAGCAGCCAGGGCAGCTCCTCTTCCACCACCCAGTCATCACCCTGATAGACATTGAGGTGGATAGAGGGGTCGCGCTCCAGCGCAATCAGTTCGGCGGCGATCTCGGTCGGCAGCGGCTGGTTGAAAATGAGCTGATCCTGTTTGTCATGGACCACGGCGCCATTGGAAGTAATGAGGTAGATGTCCATCCCCAGCGCATCGCGGAAGCTGCGAACGTCAACATGATGACGGCCGGTGGCGACCACGAATTTCACACCTTGTTCTACCAGGCGGTGCAGGGTATCCCGGGTACGGGGAGAGATCTGGTGCTGCTTGTTGAGCAGAGTGCCATCGAGATCGGATACAACTACCTTGAACATCATTACCTCGGCATCGATTGAAAACAGGGGCAGTTTACCTTAGCCCGCACTGTCACCCCATTTATTTAGGGTTACAAAAAATAGCCAGCTCAGAAGCGGGCGAAAAAGTCGACCATCGCGGTCAGGGCGGGCTGGCGCTTGTCATCGGATTCGATAAACAGCTCGTGCCAGGCACCCTCGATGCGCAGTGGTTTGCCCCCTTCGCACCTGGCAATGGTGCAGAAGCGATCCTGCGCGGCATTGTCCACCACGCTGTCGTTGCCAGCTTGCAGCACCAGCAGCGGGGTTTTGATGGCGCCCGCATCGGCGATGGCGGCATCGGCACCGGTGATCCCCTGATAAATCCAGTGCGCGGTAGCACCACCCAGCTTGATCTGCGGGTGCTGCTCGTAGATTTGGCGAAACGCCTGATAGCGGGACTGACTGTGAGTCAGCTCGTTGTCGGCAAAGCCGTGATCCTGATAGGCGCCCTGACCGGGGCCGTAGGGAGGCTCGCCAAGCCAGCCGCCGACCGTGCCTATGGTGCTCGCCAATCCCTTGGCCAGCCACTTGGGCAGACCGCCGAGATTGATGCCCAGCATGGGGGAGGAGAGCACGGCCGCCTTGATATCATCGGGCCAGCGTTCCAGATAGCGGGCCGAGATGGCGCCGCCCATGGAGTGGGCCAGCAGGAACAGCTTGGCAGGCTGGTCCGCCATGATGATCTGGTCGTGAAACTGCTTGAGATCGACCACATAATCGTCGAACTGGTCGACATATCCCTTCTGCGGGTCATTCAGCATCCGGTCGGACATCCCCTGACCACGATGGTCGATGAGATAGAGGCTGTAGCCCTGACGCCAGAGATCCCACGCCAGCTCCTGATACTTGAGGTAGCTTTCGACCCGGCCATTGACGATGAGGATGGCGCGATCAACCTTCTCCTGCCGCAGCGCGGCATAGCGGATGGTCACCCCATCCTTGCCCTTGAACTCTCCTTCAACCGCATGCTGGCGCCAGAAGTCGGGCAGGGTTTGCTGGTAGAGGCTGGGTACATCGGCTTCGCTGGTGAGCTGATAGGTATTGGTCACGGCAAGGGCTCCGGCAGAAAACAGGGTCAGGGCCAACAGGGAAAGAGAGAGGGATTTCATCAGGCACACTCCTGTTGCCAATGGTGATAAAGGGCGGCGATATCCCCCGAGCAGAGCAGCGTCATGCTGGTTTGCAAGCGAGGCAGGGGCCAGTCCCACCACTGCATCTCTTGCAGCATGAGGATCTGCTCATCGCTGAAACGACGGCGGATCGGCTGAGCCGGGTTGCCGCCGACTATGGTGTAAGGGGCCACATCCCTGGTTACCACGGCGCGGGTGGCGATGACGGCGCCATCACCTATGGTGATGCCGGGCATGATCATCGCTTCCGAGCCGATCCAGACATCGTTGCCAATCCGGGTGTCTCCCTTGCGCAGAAAGCCGCTGCGGGCCCCTTCGCCAAAGGTGTCGGGGTTGAACGGGAAGGTGGAGACCCAATCCAGCCTGTGGCCCTGATTGCCCGCCAGCATGAAGGTGGCGCCCGAGCCGATGGAGCAGAATTTGCCGATGATCAGCCGATCCACCTCGCCCCAGAGGCCGCTCTCCCAGGTATCGCGGGTCGAGCCATCGCCGAGCAGGTAACGGACGCAGTGATCCTCGAACGGCTTGCCGTGGTAGTAGCCGGAGTAGTAGCTGTAGTCGCCGGCCTCTATGTTCGGGTTGGTCAGGTGATCCCGGATGATTTGCGATTCCAGCCAGCTGCCAAAAGGGTTTTCCATCACTCCTCCTGTAGGTCGTCCTGCTCGCTCTGCTGCGCCCACCCTTTGCGGGTCAGCTGCATCCGCTGCCACCACTCTTCGTCCGCCAGAATTTCACCGGCCGGGCCGAGCTGGGGGTAGGGCATCTCTTTCTCTTTGCAGAGTTGGGCATAGATAGGATAACCCCCCTCGAACAGGATGCTGTTCTGCTCCTCCAGCGTGAGCGGGCAGCCGCGCTGATAGCAACCGGCCAGCTCGCGCTGACGCTGGGCTTCGTAGAGGATGGCGGCAGCAGCCACCGAGACGTTGAGGGACTGCACCATGCCGACCATGGGAATGACGATATGGTGGTCGGCCAGCGCCAGCGCCTCTTCACCGATGCCGTGCTTTTCCTGACCCACCAGAATGGCGGTCGGTTTGGTGTAGTCGATGGCGCGAAAATCGACCGAGCTGTCAGATAGATGGGTCGCTAGGATCTGCATGCCGGAGGCTTTCAGCTCGGCAACGGCTGTGCCGATATCCGGGTGCAGTTTTACATCCACCCAGTTCTGGCTGCCGCGGGCGGTGCCCTTGCGCTTGTGGATCCAGGTTTTGGGCCAGACGGCGTGTACCCGGTGGATGCCGATGGCATCGGCGGTACGCACGATGGCGGCCAGATTGTGAGGTTTGTGTACCTCTTCCATACAGACGGTCAAATCGAGCTGACGCTGGGCCAGCATGTCGGTGATGCGCTTGAAGCGTTCGGGGGTCATGGCTTGTCTCAATAAAAGCAGCAGGCGGCTTGCGCCGCCTGTGTTCAGTTCTTCTGTCGGCTCACCTTGAGCACGTTGGGCATGACGCGGATCTTGCGCATGATGTTGGCCAGGTGGATGCGGCTCTTGGTGGTGATGAGCAGGCTGACCTGATAGACCCGGCCATCCTTCTCTTCGGTGCTGATGGCGTGAATATTGGCGCCGGTGGCGGCAATCACGTTGGCCAGCTCGGCCAGCGCACCCTGATGGTTGACGATCTCGATGCTGATACCGGTGCGGAACTCCTGTTCCTGCTCCTTGTCCACTTCCCACTGCACCGGCAGGTACTTGTCCGGCTCCTTGCTGTAGCCCTTGATGTTGCGGCAGGCTTCCTGGTGGATCACCAGACCCTTGCCCGGGCTGATGTGGGCGATGATGGCATCCCCCGGGATCGGACGGCAGCAGTTGGCGAAGGTGACCAGCATGCCGTCGGCACCCTTGATCGGCATCTTCTTGCTGCTGGTTTTGGGCTGTTCTTCCGGCGGCAGTTCATCCCCCAGCATACGGCGCGCCACCATGACGCTCATGGCGTTGCCGAGGCCCACATCGGCCAGCAGCCCCTGCAGGTTCTCATGCTTGGTATCGGCCAGCACCTGTTTGATGCGCGGCTCGGGGATGTCTTCGATATTCTTGGCGCCCAGCGCATGGTTGAGCAGGCGGCGACCCAGCACCACCGACTCTTCGGTGCGCAGGTTTTTGAGGAACTGACGGATCTTGGAGCGCGCCTTGGTGGTCACCACGAAGTTGAGCCAGGCCGCGTTGGGGCGGGCGCCCGGCGCAGTGATGATCTCCACCGTCTGGCCCGAGTGCAGCGGACTGCTGAGCGGGTAGGGGTGGCGGTCGACCCGAGAACCGACGCAGGCGTGGCCGATATCGGTGTGCACCGTGTAGGCAAAGTCCACCGGCGTTGCGCCAGCGGGCAGCTCCATGATGCGCCCTTCGGGGGTAAAGACGTAGATTTCGTCGGGGAAGAGGTCGGTTTTGACCCCTTCGATAAATTCAAACGAGCTGCCGGCGCTCTGTTGCAATTCCAGCAGGCTCTGCATCCAGCGCTGGGCGCGGATCTGGGCAGTGGTGCCCGAACTGTCGCCATCCTGCTTGTAGGCCCAGTGGGCGGCAACCCCTTTGTCGGCCATCTGATCCATGAACTCGGTGCGAATTTGCACCTCCACCGGTACCCCGTGCGGCCCCACCAGAGAGGTGTGCAGCGACTGGTAGCCGTTGGTCTTGGGGATGGCGATGTAATCCTTAAAGCGGCCGGGGCGCGGTTTGTAGAGGCTGTGCATCTGCCCCAGTACCCGGTAACAGGTATCTATGTCCTTCACCTTGACCCGAAAGGCGTAGATATCCATTACCTCATGAAATTGCAGCTCTTTTTTCTCCATCTTGTTGTAGATGGAGAAGAGGTTCTTCTCGCGGCCACTGACCTGATGCTCGATCCCCGCCTCTTTCAGGCGACCGCTGATTTCGCTCTGGATGGAGTCGATGATCTCGCGACGATTGCCACGGGCGCGGCGCACCGATTCGCGCAACACGCGGGATCGCATCGGATAGAGCGCCTCGAAGCCCAGCTCTTCCAGCTCGTTCTTCATGGTGTGAATACCGAGGCGGTTGGCGATGGGGGCGAAGATTTCGAGGGTTTCCCGTGCGATGCGGCGGCGCTTGTCAGGGCGCAGCGAGCCCAGGGTGCGCATATTGTGGGTGCGGTCGGCCAGCTTGATCAGAATGACCCGGATATCCTGGGTCATCGCCATCACCATCTTGCGGAAGTTCTCGGCCTGCGCCTCTTTGCGATCGCGAAACTTCAGCTTGTCGAGCTTGGAGACCCCGGCCACCAGTTCTGCAACCGCATTGCCGAATTGTTCGGCCAGATCGGCCTTGGTGACAGAGGTGTCTTCGATGACGTCGTGCAGCACAGCGGCCATCAGGGTTTCATGATCGAGGCGCATGTCACCCAGGATTCGGGCAACGGCAACAGGGTGGGTGATATAGGGTTCGCCACTGGAACGCATCTGGCCCTGGTGGGCATCACGGGCCACCACATAGGCTTGCTTGAGCTTCTCAACCTGCTCTGGCGGCAGGTAGGAACTGGCTATTTCTTTAAGGTTTTCAAATAAATACAAGACAGTCCCCGCAGCGGTGAAACGGCAATTCGTGGAATTGAGGGTATAGCCCTGAGTTTGCGAGGTTTTCGAGCGGTTGTAAATGGGGATGAACAGTCGGCACCCGGGCGGGTGCCAACCGGAGGAATAACTTAACCGCGGCCTTCGGCGATGGCAGCAACGGCAGCCAGCTCGGCGGCTTCCTGCTCTTGCTGTTCGTAGCGGTCCTGGGTGTCCATCACTTGATTGTTCACCAGACCCAGCTCGATCTCACGCAGGGCGATCACAGTCGGCTTGTCGTTCTCTTCGTCGACCAGGGGATCTTTGCCTTGTACCGCGATTTGACGAGCGCGGCGCGCGGCGACCAGCACCAGGTCAAAACGGTTACCTACCTGTTTTACAGCATCTTCTACAGTAACGCGTGCCATGCAGGACTCCAGTGTTTGGGCTTTCTGTATTTAGAAAAGCAGTGTTTAAAAATGACGCAAAAGTTTACTTGTTTTTGGCTTACTCTGCCAGTAGCTGTTGCAGCAAGTTTTTTTGAGCCTGTTGCTGGTGACGCATCTCCAGCCGTTGGCACTCAATAATGGACCTGAGCTGGAACAGCGCCTGCTCGAAGTCTTCATTGATAATGACATAGTCATACTCGTCGTAGTGCACCATTTCGGCAATGGCTTTCGCCATTCGGCCGGCAATCACTTCGGCACTGTCCTGACCGCGCCCAATCAGGCGGCGTTCCAGCTCTTCGCGGCTGGGGGGCAGGATGAAAATGGATTTGGTCGGCATCTGCTCGCGGATCTGGCGGGCACCTTGCCAGTCGATGTCGAGGAATACGTCGATCCCCTTGGCCAGGCAGGCTTCGATGGCGGCGCGTGAGGTGCCGTAGTAGTTGCCGAACACTTCGGCCCACTCCAGAAAATCACCGCGTTCAATCAGCGCCTTGAACTCTTCCACCTGGACGAAGTGGTAGTGCACGCCGTGCTCTTCGCCCGGGCGGGTGGCGCGAGTGGTGTGGGAAACCGACAGCTGCATCTTGCCCGCAGCGTTATGTTGGGTCAGCAAGGCATTGAGCAGACTGGATTTACCCGCGCCGCTCGGAGAAGAGATGATATAGAGAGTGCCTTGTCGCGCCATATTATTACCTTTAATCGAAACCGCTGTTTTGGTTGTAGCAGAGACCGCCGTCTTGTGCCCGAAAGGGAGACAGCCAAACGCAAAACGCGGAAAATTCTTGAGTCAGGAGGATGTAAAGGCGGCGAATTTTACCAGAATGCGGCGAATAAAAAAACGGCCGGAATCATATTCCAGCCGATCAAAGTATTCGTAGCTTGCTGCGGGAGCGTAACCCACATCAGCCTGCATTGTGCCTTTGGCTGAGGGCAGAGGCTATCAGGTTATCCCTGCCTGATGGCTCGGAATTCCCGAGGTGCTCTGTCACTACGGCAGCTGACGATCTGCACAGAGGCGGTCGAAGGCGGCGATCACCTGCTCGCTGGTGATTTTTCGCATGGCCTCCGGGTCTTTGAGACGGGTGCGCCAGCTCAATTCGGCCAGCGGCTTGCCGGTCTCCTGCTCGACCAGCTCCTGATAGACGCTGACCACGTAGTCGCGGCAGAGATATGGGCCGGTGCGGGCCGGATTGTGGTGGGCATAGAGACCGATCACCGGCGTGCCCACTATGGTGGCCATATGGGTGGGGCCGGTATCGGGGGCCAGTACCAGACTCGCCTCGCCAATCAGCGCCAGCAGCTGCTTGAGGTTGGTCTGCCCCACCAGATCGACCGGCTTGCTCTGGCTTAAGCGCTGGATGTCGGCAGCCAGATCCCGCTCCAGTTTGGCAGGCCCGCCACAGAGATAGACCTGAAAGCCCTTGTTGGCGGCGTGATCCGCCAGCGCGGCATAGCCTGCGGCCGTCCAGTTTTTGAATGCCTTGCTGGCGGCTGCGCAGATCAGCAGAGTCGGTTTGCCGCCAATCTTCTCCCTTGCCCACGCCTGATGATCGGCGCTGATGGACAGTTGCCAGTCCGGGGTCAGATCCTTGATGCCGAGCTCTTTGGCGAAAGCGAGGAAACCGTCCAGCACATGGGGGGAGGCAGGCGAAGGCACCTTGTGGTTGGTGAACATCCACTGGCCGTCGTTGGCCCGCTCCCGATCAAACCCGAGTTTGACCTTGGCGCTGATGCCGAGGGTGGCGATGCTGGCCCGCATCGCCGCCTGAAGGTGGAGCAGGGCATCGAATTTGCGCCCCTTGAGGGTCTGCCAGAGATCGCGATAGCCGCGCCATCCCTTGCTCTTGTCGAAGGGGATCACCTCGACGCCGGGCAGATCGGCAAACAGGGTTGCCTCGATTTTGCCGGTGATCCAGGTGATGCGGGTCTGTGGCCACTCCCGCTGGATGACGCGCACCAGCGCCAGTGCGTGGCAGCAATCCCCGATGGCGGAGAGCCGCAGGATGCAGATGGAGGAGGGGGGCGTTTGAAATAGCGGCATGTTGTGGCGCACGGCTGGCAAAAAGGGTGGATGGCATTATGCAAACTCCCCTCTGGATTGTAAAATTGCGCACAATCGTCAGCCGGGATAGGCCGGGCCCTGCGCCATGACCTGTTTCTGCACGTCGTTGATTAAAGGCCACTATTGCGGGCATGCCAGAGCGGCAGCCTCATCGCCAATTGAAAAATTGCGATCCATGACCCACCGAGCGGGATCTCCACGATGCGAGTACAGACCGAACACAACCAGATCTGCTGGTATGCCGAAGGGGCCTTTCGCGACCCTTCTCCCCAGTTATTCGATCCTGCCTGGTGGCAGAACAACCGTCAGGTGGTGGGTACTTCCATCGGACGGGGAGTGACCTGGTTCGTCAAGGATGAGTCCCGCCATCTGGTGCTGCGCCACTACTATCGCGGCGGCATGGTGGGCAAGGTGGTGCGGGATCGCTTCTGGTTCGAAGGGGTCGAGTCGAGCCGCGCCATGGCCGAATACACCCTGCTGGCCAAGCTGTGCGAGCTGGGGCTGCCGGTGCCGCGTCCGTTTGGTGCCCGCATGGTCAAACAGGGCCCCTTCTATCGCGCCGATATCCTGATCGAGCGAATTCGCGGTGCCAAGGATATGGTGGCGCTGCTCAAGCAGGGGCCGGTGGCGACCGAGGTGTGGCACAAGATAGGCCAGACGGTGCGTCAGCTGCACGATGCCGGGGTTTATCACGCCGATCTCAACAGCCACAACCTGCTGCTCGATAAAGAGGGCAAGGTGTGGGTGATCGATTTTGACAAGGGGGCGATCCGCTCCCCCGGCGAATGGCAGAAGGCCAATCTGGAACGCTTGCTCCGTTCATTCAATAAAGAGTCTCAACTGCACACCAGTTTCCACTTCGTACCGGAGAACTGGCAGACCTTGATGAACGGGTATCAGGGAAAAGCGCTCTGACCCTGTTGCTCGGCGTGAACGCCAATGTTACTTATTGAGCAGGTATTCAGATCCTGTTTCGAGGCGCCCCATGGAAATGCTCAAGACACCTTTGGTCGATGTGACTGCCCGGCTTGATCCGGGTCTGCTGTCTGATGCCATGGCGCTGCTGGAGGCGGGGATCTGGAGCTGGTCAGCCCAACATGGACTGCAGCGTGATCCCTCCTGCCTGCGCCTGTTGGGATTGGGAGAGTGCTGGCCGGATGATCTCGGCTGGCTGGATCGCGTGCATCCCGACGATGTTGCCCGGCTGGAAGATGCCCTGCTCGCCTGCCAGAGCGGCCGTAGCAGCGGTCTGCGCCTCGAATACCGCATTCTGCATCATCACGGTCACTACATCCGGCTGGAAGAGCGGATGCGTCGTGATGAGCGGGGTTATCTGCTGGGGGTCGTCCGTCACCTCGATCCCGCTGCCGTGCTGGTGGAGGAGCGACATGGCACCGATCCGCTGACCGGACTGGAGAGCCGTGGCCGTTTCGAGCAACTGCTTGAAGAGCGGCTGGCGACCGAGAGCGGCACTTTCAGTCTGCTGCAGTTTTCGGTCGATCACATGGCCAAAATCCAGCAGTTGTTTGGTGAAGCGGCTTGCGACGCCATGCTGGCCAAGCTGGCGCGTATCGTGCGCCACGAGCTGCGGCGGGAAGATCCCTTCGCCCGCTGGGATGAGGACGGTTTTATCCTGATGCTCTCCCAGACCGAGCGGATGAGTGCGCTGGAGATCGCCGAGCGGCTGCGCCTCGAGATTGCCGATGCCAGCCTGTTGTCACAGCGGCCGGTCACCGTCAGCATCGGGCTGGTGCAGAGTCAGGCTGGCGAGCAGCTCGATCATCTGCTGGCCCGGCTGGCCAGCTGTCACAGTCAGGCCAGACGGGAGCACAACACCGTCGTCGGCTGAGTGCGGTCAGGGTAGGCTGCGCTTGTCACGCTGGCAGACCCAGAGCGAGGCCAGCATCAGCAGGCCGCCGATGGTCAGCCGGGTCAGGTCGGTATCCTTGCCCCAGAGCAGCAGATTGACCAGCAAGCCGGCCGGAATGAGCGCATTGTTCATAATGGCCAGCACTCCGCTGGTGACCAGCGTCGCCCCCTTGTTCCAGAGGAAGTAGCCGAGGCCGGAGGCTCCCACCCCCAGCCAGAGCAGAATGCCCCACTGCAACCCTGACGTTGGGTATTGCGGCTTGCCCAGTAGCCACCAGGCGGGCAGTGCGATCACCAGCGCTCCCAGATAGAAGCAGCCGAACACCGCCAGTTGCGGCGGTTGCTCCGCCTCCCGTGCCAGCAGTACCTTGTAGCCCACCTGACCTAGGGCGAAACAGAGGTTGGCCCCCTGCACCACCATAAATCCCAGCACATAGCTTTCGGTCAGGCCGTCGAAGCGGATGACGGCAGCCCCGAGCACCGCCAGCAGGGCACCCCACAGATAAACAGGCTTGAAGCGGCGCTCCAGCAGGTCGTGGAGCAGGGTGACGTAGATGGGGGTGAAGATGGTAAAGACCAGTACTTCCGGCACCGTCAGCAGCAGGAAGGAGTGGTAGTAGAAGAGATACATGATGCCGAGCTGGATGGCGCCCAGCGCCATCAGCTTGGCCACAAGATCGGGGCGCAGCCAGCGGCGGCGCAGGAAGGGCAGAAACACCAGACTGGCGAGGGCGATGCGGGTCAGCACCGAGAAGTAGGCATCCACCTGACCGGCGAGGTAGACCCCGATCAGGCTGAAGGAGAATGACCAGAGCAGGGTGACCCCTATCAAGTAGTTCATGTGTTTGATTTATCGTCAGTTGTCAATTTTAAGGGGGCTATGATGGCCGAGATGGAAGCGGCAATCCAGCGTTTATGGGCGCGATTGCCACAGGTCGGAGCATTTTCCTTTACCGCCAGCAATAGCGAGGGGTCGGCGACCGACTGGAATGGTCGGGGCGAGGGGCGTGTGCAGGTGACCGATCATCAGGGGGGCTGGCTGTTTAACGAGCAGGGCCGTTACATCACGCCTCATGGCAGGGAGCTCGCCATGCACAACCGCTTCTGGTGGCAGCGCAGCGAACGGGGGATCCGTCTCTCCCATCTGCGTTATGAGGCGCCGGTCGAACTGTTCGAGCTGCTGCCGCAGGGGGATGGCCGCTGGCTGACCGCCGAGCCCCATCTGTGCGGGGCGGATCACTACAGCGCCGAGCTGACCGAGATCGACGGTGGTTTTCTGCTGAGCTGGCAGATCACCGGGCCGCGCAAGAACGAGCGACTCAGCTATCGCTATCTGATCTGACGCCGGCTGGCAGGCATAAAAAAACCGGCGCAGAGCGCCGGTAGCGGGGGACAAATCGGAGGTTTTTTAAAACAGTCCCAAAAACAGGAGAGATAGACTCTCGTCACACATTCAGAGATGGACTTCAGGCATTCAGGGCATAGCTCAGCATGGCTTGCAGCTTGCTATCGAAGAACCAGGGCAGCAGTACCATCAGCAGGCCCAGGATCCCGGCCAGCCGCTGGCGATACTGCCAGCCGGCAATCAGTACCAGACCACCGCACAGTGTGGTCAGGATGCCTGACATAGGGAGACCTCGCGCTGCATGCGACGCTGTTGCGCCCACTGGTTCATGGCGACCGAGCCGAGGATCAGGGCCAGAGCAACACCTGTGGTGGGATGGATCTGCTCGCCGAGGAACAGGGCACCCAGCATCACGCCGAACAGCGGCACCAGATAGTTGCTGAAGGAGGCGAACGTCGGGCCGGCCTTCTGGATCAGCGCCATGTAGAGGAAGTAGACCAGACCGGTACAGAGGGTACCCAGCACGGTGATCGCGCTCAGGGCCTGGGTGCTCGGCAGGGTCAGGCTGCCGAGATCAACCATGAAGGGGGCGACCAGCAGCAACTGGATTGCCGAGGAGATCAGGATATTGCGGGCGACCACTACCGGATGGTCCTTGGCAAAGCGCTTGATCATCAGCAGGCCGATGGCGAAGCAGCTGGCACCCAGCAGGATGGCCATGGCACCGAGCAGACCGGCGTTCATGCCCTGGGAGAGTTTCGGCCAGAACAGGGTGAGCACACCGGCAAAGCCGATGATCACGGAAAGCAGACCGGTTTTGGTGATTCTTTCACCAGAAATAAACAGCGGTGCAGCCAGAATGGTCACAAACGGGATACAGCCCATGACCACGGCGGCGATGGCGCTATCCACATACTGTTGGCCCCAGGCGACCATGATGAAGGGGATGGTGGCATCCAGCAGGGCGATCAGCATATAGGTGCGCCACGGGGTGTGCTCACTCTTGAGCCGCATGAACAGGCAGAGCAGACCCAGGGTCAGGCTGCCGCACAGGGCACGACCGGCAGCCACCAGAATGGGGGGCAACTCGGCAACGGCCTGGTGCATGAAAATGAATTGGGAACCCCACAGCAGGCCAATGGCCAGCAATAACAGATAGCTACGCATTTGAATCTCCGATGTATTAAGCCAGCGCATTCTAGGCAATCTGTTACTATGGTAAAAATGAATTGTTGGCATTTAACTATGGCAAATATCGATGGATAGCTCGCTCGCCCGTCTCGACCTCAACCTGCTCGCCGTATTCGACATGCTGATGCAGGAACGCAATGTCACCCGTGCCGCCGAACGGCTGCATCTCTCCCAATCCACCGTCAGTCACGCCTTGGGGCGGCTGCGGGTGGCGCTGGATGACCCGCTGTTCGTGATGAGTCGGCGCGAGATGATGCCGACCGAGCGGGCCAAGGCGCTGGCCGGTCCGGTGCGCCAGGCTCTGGCGATGCTGGAGCAGGGATTGCGGCAAGCCAAGGGGTTTGAGCCAGCCACTGCGCGGCGGATTTTCCGTATTGCCACCCCGGGTTCGGTAGAGCACGGGCTGGTGCCGGTGCTGGTGGAGCGGCTCCATCGGCAGGCCCCTCACTGTCGGCTTGAGGTGTGCGAGCTGGCCGATAGCAACTACGAGCGGGAGTTGGAAAAGGGTGAGCTGGATCTGGTGATCGGTTTCGCCGGGGCGAATCACCTCTCACCGCGCTTGTGGCGGGAGGAGTGGTTCAACAACCCGCTGGTCTGCCTGTCGCCGCTTGGCAGCGAATTGCCCGATGTGCTGACTCCGGTCGAGCTGGTGAGCCGTCCCCACATCCACACCTCCAGTTGGGGTCACAGTCAGGCGATGGTGGAGCTCTGGCTGGCTCGCTTCGGGGTGGAGCGGGAGCTGGGGGTCAGGTTACCGAGCTTTATGGCTGTGCCGCCGCTGATGGCGACCGGCCGCTATCTGGTGGTGGTGCCCGAGATGATCGGGCGCCACTTCTGCCGCTACTACCCGCTGCGGATGCATCAACTCGACCCCGCCATCCCCATCGTCTACCTGATGGCGGGGCACCCGCTCACCGCCCATGACGAGGCGATCGGCTGGTTCAAGAGCCTGCTGCACCAGCTGGTGTACGACCTCTACGGCGACGATGCGCTCGGTACTCCCGCTCAGCGGATGCTGGCGAAGTAGTCGAGCCCCATGGCGCTTTTCACCTCCGCCAATACCTCATCGGTGATGATGCGAGCCTGCTCGGTGCCCTGATAGAGCAGCTCCAGCAGCATCTTCTTGTCGGCAATGGCCGCGGCACGGCGCTCCCGCATCGGGGCGAGCAGGGTCTGCAGGCAGTCATTGAGCACCTGCTTGCAGCGCATGTCCCCCAGTCCGCCGCGCCGGTAGTGCGCCTTCATCTCGGCGACCAGCGCCTTGTCGGGATGGAAGGCATCGAGATAGGCGAACACCGTATTTCCCTCCACCTGACCGGGATCGCTCACCTTGAGGTGGTTGGGGTCGGTATACATGGCGAACACCGCCTGTTTGACCTCTTCCGCCGACATGCCGAGCTCGATGGTGTTGCCGAGAGACTTGGACATCTTGGCCTTGCCGTCGATGCCGGGCAGGCGGCCGGTGTCGCTCAGGATCGGCTGGCATTCGGTCAGCACCTCTTTGCCTACCAGAGAGTTGAAGCGGCGGACGATTTCGTTGGTCTGCTCCAGCATCGGCAGCTGATCTTCCCCGACCGGCACATGGCTGGCGCGAAAGGCGGTGATGTCGGCGGCCTGACTGACCGGATAGACCAGAAAACCGGCCGGCAGCGTGCGCTCGAACCCTTTCTGCTGGATCTCTGCCTTGACGGTGGGATTGCGCTCCAGCCGGGCGACGCTGACCAGATTGAGGTAGTAGCAGGTGAGTTCGGCGAGGGCGGGCAGGGCGCTCTGCAAACAGAAGGTGGTCTTGGCCGGGTCGAGGCCGACCGCCAGATAGTCGGCCATCACCTCCAGTACGTTGTCGGTCACCTTGGCCGGGTTGTGGCCGTTGTCGGTCAGCGCCTGCAAGTCGGCGATCATCACGAACTGGCGGTAGTGGTGCTGGGCTTCGACGCGCTGGCGCAGGGAGCCGACATAGTGGCCGATGTGCAGTTTGCCGGTGGGACGATCGCCAGTCAGGATTACGGGGTTGTGCATGTCACTCTCTCCAGTTGGGTGAGCCGGGAGGCGACAAAGGGATAAAAACAGTTGACCGCCTCTCGGCGGTCACGGTGTTTTCTTTGGGAAATTTACAATAGAAACGCGGTGCCGCCTGTTTAGGAGCAGCACCACCAGTAGTTGTGATTGAATGCGGTCATATTCATAGCAAATCAAACTACGCCGGTTTCATTACTTCTGCAAGGGGACGACCAGCAGATCGCAGGGCACCGTATTCATCAGCTGACGGGCGCTCGAGGTGAGCAGGCTCCAGAAGCTCTGGCGATGGCCGCACACCAGCAGGTCGATCTCGTACTCCTTGACCGCCTGATTGACCCGCTCGCTCAGATCGCCGCAGATCACCAGCTTCTTCTCGATGGGATAGTCCACCGAGGCCAGAAATGCCTCCAGCTTCTCTTTCGCTTCGGCGATCACCTGATCCTGCACGTTGTCGATGTCGATGTCGATCATCTCGGTGTAGAGATCCTTGAGGTCCACATCGACATGGATAACCGACAGCTTGGCGCCGTTGGAGCGGGCTCTGTCCACCGCCTTGTCGATCACCTTGCGGTTATCTTCAGAGAGGTCGATCGCGGCCAGAATATGCTTGTAATAGGTTGTTCCACTCATGGGGGTTCTCCTTACCGATCCTTCAGTCCACTATACCAATCTCTGCTGAAACTAAAATGGTGCCTCAGGCACAGTTTTGGGATTTAAATGAGTTTAATGACGTGTGACACAGGGTCAGCCACTCAGTTATTAACCACTATTTGCCTATAAATTAAACAAGAGTTTGACGCCGGTCACACCCCTCGGCTTGCCGATCAGGGGGGAGAGGCATAGGATGGGCCCGTGCTTCGCAATGAACACAAAACAACAAAAAGCATCTGAATACCGCTTTGGGGAGCCACGTGCTCCCTTTTGTTTTTCTGCCTCATTTCTTGCCGCTTTTCTGACTGATAGCGATCCGGCATCAAGTTAATCTCCTTCGATTTGGTTATGCTGTAGCCAGTTTCTTTGGAGGCCTTCCCATGATCATTCATCCCCAGATTCAAGGTTGTGTTGCCCGCAACTGTCACCCCATCGGCTGTCGCGCCGCCGTGCAGCAGCAGATCGAACGGATCAAGGCTGCGGGCCCGTTCAATGGGCCCAAGCGGGTGCTGGTGCTGGGGGCTTCCTCCGGGTTTGGACTGGCGTCGCGCATTGCTCTCGCCTTTGGGGCCGGTGCCGACACCATCGGCATTTCCTTCGAGCGTGGCCCTTCCGACAAAGGATTGGGTAGCGCCGGTTGGTACAACAACATCTGGTTTCGCAAGGAGGCGGAGCAGGAGGGGCGTATCGCCATCAACCTGATTGGCGATGCCTTCTCCAACGGCATGCGCCAGCAGGCCATCGACACCATCTGCCAGCAGCTTGGGCAGGTGGATCTGGTGATCTATTCGCTGGCGAGCGGTATCCGGGTGCTGCCCGATGGTACGCAAGTGCGCTCGGTGCTCAAGACCACCGGCCAGCCATTTAGCGGTTGGGGGCTGGATCTGGAGCGCGATACCCTGGTGCAGCAGTCGCTGGCGCCCGCCACGCCTGAGGAGATCCGCGATACCGTCACCGTGATGGGGGGCGAGGATTGGCAGCTCTGGATGCAGGCGTTGCAGCAGGCCGACTGTCTGGCCCCCGGCGCGCAAACCGTCGCTTACTCCTATATCGGCCCCGAATCCACCTATCCCCTCTATCGGGATGGCACCATCGGTTATGCCAAGGAGCATCTGCACGCCACCGCCGAGACCATCAACCTGCAACTGGCGGAGATCGGTGGTCATGCCTGGGTATCGGTCTGCAAGGCGCTGGTGACCAAGGCGAGCGCCTATATTCCTGTGTTGCCGGTTTATCTGGGCCTGCTGATGGGGGTAATGAAGGAGCGCGGTGTGCACGAAGGCTGCATCGAGCAGATGCAGCGACTGTTCGCCGCCAAGATGTACGGGCCCAATGGGGTGGTGGCCGATGGTAACCGGCTGATCCGGATGGATGACCACGAGCTCGACCCGGCCATTCAGGCCGCCGTTTCGGCGCTCTGGCCCAAGGTGACGCCGGAGAATTTTCATGCGCTGGGGGACTTTGCAGGGCTGCGGCAGGACTTCATGCAACTCAACGGCTTCGAGCTGCCGGGCGTCGATTATGCAGCGCCGGTGAATGTCGCCTCCCTTAGGGAGCTGACCCCCTGAGCTGAAAGAAACGGGATCTCCCTCTCGTTGGCGGGTTGATTCGCGGCGGGAGTGTGGCGACAATCGATACCAAATCACTGAGGAGAAACAAGATGCTGGCCCAAGCCATGATCGAGAAGTTGAACGAGCAGATTAACCTGGAGTTCTACTCCTCCAATCTCTATCTGCAGATGAGCGCCTGGTGCGAAGACAAGGGCTTTGAAGGGGCGGCGACCTTCCTGCGTCAGCACGCGGTCGAGGAGCGCCAGCATATGGAGCGTCTGTTCACCTATGTGAGCGAGACCGGCGCCATGCCCAAGCTGGGTGCCATTGATGCCCCTCCCCACGAGTTCAAGTCGCTGGGCGATGTGTTCCGTACCACTCTGGAGCACGAGTATCACATCACCAAGTGTATCAATGGTTTGGCCCACGTAGCCTTCACCACCCAGGACTACTCCACCTTCAATTTCCTGCAGTGGTATGTGGCCGAGCAGCATGAAGAAGAGAAGCTGTTCAAGAGCATCGTCGACCGTCTGGGTCTGGTGGGTGAAGATGGCAAAGGCCTCTACTTCATCGACAAGGAGCTGGCCGAACTGGCCAAGGGCGCCCCTGCCAGCATCATGGACAGCAACGCCTGATAGTCGTGGACACTTAGTGTTCAGCCAGTACAATAACGGCCCTTTTAAGGGCCGTTGTTTATTCTGGTGGGCAGCCACTATGGTTGTGTTCTGCCAGAGGCGATCTCGGTTCTGGCCAGGTGCCGTTTCTATTTTGATAAGTGAGTGATGATGAAGCAGGTCGATGTGGTGGTGATCGGGGCCGGTGCGGCCGGATTGATGTGTGCGGCGCAGGCGGGCTACCGTGGCCGCTCCGTGCTGGTGCTCGACAACGCCAAGAAGCCGGGCCGCAAGATCCTCATCAGTGGCGGTGGCCGCTGCAACTTCACCAACCATCAGGCGGGTGCTCACGCCTACCTGTCGGAGAATCCCCACTTCAGCAAGTCGGCGCTGGCCCGCTACACCCAGCAGGACTTTATCGATCTGGTGGACCGCCACGGGGTCAACTATCACGAGCGCACTTTGGGGCAGCTGTTCTGTCTCGAGAGTGCCAAGGATATCGTCGATGTGTTGCTCACCGAGTGTGACTGGGCCGGGGTGACCCTGCAGTTCCAGACCGAGATCCTCACCGTCAGCAAGCAGGACGAGGGCTTTCTGCTGACCACCAGCAAGGGTGAGATCGGCTGCCACTCGCTGGTGGTGGCGACCGGCGGTCTCTCCATGCCCAAGCTGGGGGCGACCCCTTATGGCTTCAAGCTGGCGGAGCAGTTCGGCCTCAAGGTGCTGCCGACCCGCGCAGGTCTGGTGCCATTCACCCTCCATCAGGCAGAGAAAGAGGCGTTCGCCGATCTGGCGGGCATCAGCCTGCCGGTGGCGGTGACCGCCGAGGATGGCACCCGCTTCAAGGAGGCGATGCTGTTTACCCATCGCGGCCTCTCCGGCCCCGTTATCCTGCAGATCTCCTCCTACTGGCACGCTGGCGAGAAGATCCACATCAACCTGCTGCCGGAGCTGGATATTCCGGCCGCCCTGCGTGAGTGGGCGCAGGCACACCCGGCGCAGGAGCTGAAAACCGTGCTGGGGCGCGAGCTGCCCAAGCGCTTCGTCGACAAGTTGGTGGAGCTGGGTCAGCTGGTCAGCAAGCCGATGCGTCAGTACAACGAGCGGGAGCTGGAAGCAGTGGCCAATTTGCTGGGTGACTGGCAGATCCTGCCCAACGGCACCGAGGGGTATCGCACCGCCGAAGTGACCCTGGGGGGCGTCGATACCAACGAGCTCTCCTCCAAGACCATGGAAGCGCGCAAGGTGCCGGGCCTCTACTTCATCGGCGAAGTGGTGGATGTGACCGGCTGGCTGGGTGGCTACAACTTCCAGTGGGCCTGGTCCTCCGGCTGGGTGGCCGGTCAGTACTGTTGATGTCACAGGGGCTGGTTTATCCGGCCCCGATTTATTGGTCAGGGTTAGGGTGATCGGTCGGGTTGCCGCAAGGGAGCGCAGATGCTTGAGAATCAGATGATGTTGTTGGCGGTGTTCGAGCGGGCGGCGCTGATGCTGATGACCCTCTTCTTCCTGACCCGCACCCGGCCGTTCCAGCGGCTGTTCCAGAAGCGGGATCACACCCCGGCGGAGCTGGTGCTGGTGGCCTCTATCTTCGGCCTGTTTGCGGTGTTCAGTACCTACACCGGCATTCCGGTAGAGGGGGCGCTGATCAACGTGCGGATCATTGCCATTATCTCCGGCGGCATCCTGTTCGGCCCCTGGGTCGGCATACCGGCCGGGGTCATCTCCGGCCTGCACCGCTATCTCATCGATATGGATGGCCACACCTCCATCCCTTGCCTTATCGCCAGCATCATCGCCGGTCTGCTCGCCACCTGGCTGCACCTGCGCTGTCGCAAGTCGCGGCTCTGGCTCTACGGCATTCTGGCGGGGATGCTCTGCGAAGGGCTCACCATGCTGCTCATCTGGCTGCTGACCGAGCCCCACGAAGTCGGTGTGGAGATCGTCAACCACATCGCCTATCCGATGATCGCCGGGGCGCTCTGCATCGGCCTTATTATCAAGCTGGTGCAGGATCTGGATGACGAGAAGGAGCTGATTGCCGCCAAGCAGGCCAAGCTGGCGCTCGATATCGCCAACAAGACGCTGCCTTTCTTCCAGAACATCGATCGCCACTCCCTCAGTCAGGTGTGCGATGTGATCCGGCGCGACATCAGCGCCGATGCGGTGGCCATCACAGATACCCATGACGTGCTGGCCTATGTCGGGGTGGGCAAGGATTACTACGAGCTGGACGAGCACCACGCCATCAGCGGCATGACCCAGCAGGCGGTGCTGCTCGACCAGATCATCATCAACAACGATCTGCGCCAGTATCACCTCTCCGATTTCCACTCGGTCATCATTATTCCGCTGCGGGAGAACGGCTCGGTGAGCGGCACTCTCAAGATCTATTACCGCCGCACCCACAGCATCACCAGTTCGCTGCGGGAGATGGCGGTGGGCCTCTCCCAGCTCATCTCCACCCAGATGGAGGTGTCGCGCATCGAGCAGCTCAAGGAGATGACCCGCAAGGCGGAGTTCACCGCGCTGCAGAGCAAGATCAACCCGCACTTCCTGTTCAATGCCCTCAACGCCATCTCGTCGCTGATCCGCATCCGGCCCCAGCAGGCGCGCCAGCTGATCGCCAATCTGGCGGACTACCTGCGCTACAACCTCAACAAGGGGGATGAGCTTATCGACATTCAGGAGGAGCTGCAGCAGGTGCGCGACTACGTGGCCATCGAGCAGGCCCGCTTCGGCGACAAGCTGGAGGTGGTGTTCGAGGTGGACGACGTGCACATTCAGGTGCCGAGCCTGCTGTTGCAGCCGCTGGTGGAAAACGCCATCCTGCACGGCATCCAGCCCCGCAGCGCGCCGGGCCGGGTCACCATCGAGGTGAAGCA
This sequence comes from Aeromonas sp. 25-AL00135, assembly GCF_054052385.1. Lineage (NCBI taxonomy): Bacteria > Pseudomonadati > Pseudomonadota > Gammaproteobacteria > Aeromonadales > Aeromonadaceae > Aeromonas > Aeromonas sp. 25-AL00135. Next base: position 93,373 of record NZ_JBSTYQ010000017.1, read on the forward strand.
GCTGGCGGGCGGCATCCGGGTATCGGTACGAGACACAGGTTACGGCATCAGTCAGGCGGTGATCGACAGGGTCGCCGCCGGTCGGGTGGAGAGTCGCAGCATCGGCCTGATGAACGTGCATCAGCGGGTCAAGCTGCTTTATGGCGACGGCCTGCATCTCAAGCGGCTGGAACCGGGTACCGAGGTGAGTTTCTATCTGCCGGATCAGGAATCGATGCCATGCTGAGTGCCATCATGGTTGAGGATAAATGTGTGCCGCGAGAGGTGTTGTCATGCTGAAAGCGATCATTGTGGAAGACGAGTATCTGGCTCGCGAGGAGCTCATCTATCTGGTGAATCAGCACAGCCAGATCGAGATAGTGGCGAGCTTTGAGGATGGGCTGGAGGCATTCAAATACCTGCAGGATCACGAGGTGGACGTGGTGTTTCTGGATATCCAGATCCCCTCCATCGACGGCCTGCTGCTGGCCAAGAACCTGCACAAGTCGAGTCACCCGCCCCACATTGTTTTCGTCACCGCCTACAAGGAGTTTGCGGTGGAAGCGTTCGAGCTGGAGGCGTTCGACTACATCCTCAAACCCTACAACGAGCCGCGCCTCATCAGCCTGCTGCAAAAGCTGGAGCTAGCGGGCAAGGCGCAGGCGGGGCAGGGGAGCGAGCCGGGGGCAGCGCACAATCGCACCGTCAATCTGGTGAAGGGGGAGCGCATCATCGTCACCCCCTGCGAGCAGATCTACTACGCCGAGGCCGACGAGAAGCTCACCTATGTCTACACCCGCGACGATCGCTACGTGATGACCATGACCATCAGCGAGTTTGTCAGCCGCCTGCCTGCCGAGGGGTTCTTCCGTTGCCACCGCTCCTACTGCGTCAACATCAACAAGATCCGCGAAATAGTCCCCTGGTTTAACAGCACCTATCTCATCCGACTCCATGATCTGCCGTTCGAGGTGCCGGTCAGTCGCAGCAACATCAAGGCGTTCCGTCAGCTGATGCGGCTCTGATTGTCATTCATTCCCGCCGATCTGCATTTCATGCCTTAATCGATCGGCGCGAACTGCGTCTTGCCTATAGTGGCCTCAATTTCCTTAAGGCCATCGACCGAGACGCATCATGACCATCGATCTGAATCGCACCCGGTACCTGACACTGATCGGTACCATTATCACCCAGTTCGCACTGGGTTCCGTCTACACCTGGAGCCTGTTCAACGCCCAGCTCTCCGACAAGCTGGACGAGCCGGTGAGTCAGGTTGCTTTCGCCTTCGGCCTGCTCAGCCTGTCGCTGGCGGTCGCCTCCTCCATGGCGGGCAAACTGCAGGAGCGGTTCGGGGTGCGCAACGTGACCCTGGGCGCCGGCGTGCTGCTCGGCATCGGCTTCTTCCTCACCGCCCATGCCAGCAATCTGGCGATGCTCTACCTCTGTGCGGGCATTCTGGTCGGTTTTGCCGACGGTACCGGCTACCTGATGACCCTCTCCAACTGCGTGAAGTGGTTCCCGGAGCGCAAGGGGCTCATCTCCGCCTGCTCCATCGGTGCCTATGGTCTCGGCAGTCTCGGTTTCAAATACATCAACCTGCTGCTGCTCTCCAGCTCCGGCCTTGAGACCACCTTCCAGCTGTGGGGCTTGATTGCGATGTCCATGGTGCTGGTGGGCGGCATGCTGATGAAGGATGCGCCCAAGCAGGCCGCTTCCGTGCAGCAGAGCGAGAGCCGTGACTTCACTCTGGCTGAGGCGATGCGCAAGCCGCAGTACTGGATGCTGGCGCTGATGTTCCTCACCGCCTGCATGAGTGGCCTCTACGTTATCGGCGTGGCCAAGGATATCGGCGAGAAGATGGTGGGTCTGCCTGCTGTCGTCGCCGCCAATGCCGTCGCCATCATCGCCATGGCCAACCTGGGTGGCCGTCTGGTGCTGGGTATCCTCTCCGACAAGATGTCCCGCATCCGGGTCATCACCATTGCCCAGCTGATTACCCTGGCGGGCATGGCGCTGCTGCTGTTCGTGCCGCTCAATGCCAATCTGTTCTTCGTGGCGGTCGCCTGTGTGGCGTTCAGCTTCGGTGGTACCATCACCGTCTACCCCTCGCTGGTGAGCGACTTCTTCGGTCTCAACAACCTGACCAAGAACTACGGCGTCATCTATCTGGGCTTTGGTCTGGGCAGCATCATCGGCTCCATCGTGGCCTCCCTGTTTGGCGGCTTTATGGCGACCTTCCACTTGATCCTGGTGTTGCTGGTGGTGGCGCTGGTGCTCTCCCTCACCATCCGCCTGCCGGCACCGGTAGCGGTCGAGCGGGCCTGATAAGTCTCCCTGCCACAGCAAGCAAAAGCAAAGACCCGGGCCATGCCCGGGTCTTTGCATTTCCGATGGTCGATCAGCGCGGCGCTAGCCCCAGCAGCTGGCGGGCCTGACGGCAGCTCTCTTCCACCATTGACCAGTCGTCACCGGTCACCGTGATATGGCCCATCTTGCGGCCGGGGCGGGGTTCGCCCTTGCCATAGAGGTGCAGATGCAGGACGGGCAGCGTCAGCAGGGCGGCCCAGTCTGGCGTGCCGTTTTGCCAGAGATCCCCCAGCAGGTTGATTAACAGGGCGGGACGCACGGCGATCTGCTCTGGCAGCGGCAGATCGCACAGGGCCCGCACCTGCAGCTCGAACTGGCTGTATGCGGCGTTATCGAGGCTGGGGTGACCCGAGTTGTGGGGGCGGGGCGCCAGCTCGTTGACCAGCAATCGACCTTCCACCAGAAAGAACTCCACCGTCAGCACCCCGACATAATCGAGGGCGGCGATGATGTGTTCGGCGATCCCTTTGGCCTCGCTCTCCAGCACCGGCACATTGGCCGGGGAGCGGGTCTGATCGAGAATGCCGCCGCAGTGCCAGTTCTGCACCAGTGGCAGGGAGCTGATGGCGCCGCTCGGGCTGCGGGCCAGGGTCAGGGCAAACTCCCCCTCCAGCGCCAGCCGTTTTTCCAGCACGCAGGGCACGCCACTGGCTGCCAGTGCCGTCGCCAGCTCATCCAGATCGCTCACCTGCCACTGCCCCTTGCCGTCGTACCCCTCGCGGGCCGTCTTGAGAATGGCGGGGAAGATTTCGCTGGCCTGTGCGGGGATGGGCGCTTCCGGCAGTAGCGCCAGATAGGGGGCGATCGGGATGTCAGCACCGCGCAGAAAGGCTTTCTCCTCGCGGCGATCCTGACAGATGCGCACCGCGCTGGCGCCTGGGCGCACCGGCTTGTGTTTTTCGAGCAGCGCGAGGGTGGCGGCTGGCACATTTTCGAACTCGCAGCTGATGGCGGCGCAGCGGCTGGCCAGCTCGAGCAGGGCGGTCTGGTCGTCATAGGGGGCGACAATATGGTGATCGGCTGCGGCACCGGCGATGCTGGCCGGATCGGGATCCAGTACCACCACCTTGTAGCCGAGGCGGTGGGCGGCCATCACGAAGTAGCGGCCAAGTTGGCCGCCCCCCAGCATGCCGAGGGTGGCGGGTGGCACTATCATGTCGGCTCCTCCAGTTGCAGCGCCAGCACCCGGTCGCGCTCGTGGGTACGGAAGTCGTCGAGCTGCTGCCGGTAGCGGGGGGCGTCGTCATCTCGGGCGACCGAGAGCAGAGAGACCGCGAACAGGGCGGCGTTGGCGGCCCCCGCCTCGCCGATGGCGAAGGTGGCGACCGGCACCCCCTTGGGCATCTGCACGATGGAGAACAGGGAGTCCATCCCCTTGAGATGACGGGAGGGGATGGGCACCCCCAGCACCGGCAATGTGGTCTTGGCGGCGACCATACCCGGCAGGTGGGCGGCACCACCGGCCCCGGCGATGATGGCGCGCAGGCCGCGCTCGCGGGCAGTGGCGGCATACTCGAACAGCAGATCCGGGGTGCGATGGGCCGAGACCACCTGTGCCTCGTAGGGCACGCCGTGCTCCTTGAGGATGCGGGCGGCGGCCTGCAGCACGGGCCAGTCGGAGTCGGAGCCCATTACCAGGCCGATCAGCGGAGGGGTGTTCATGTGTATTTGTTCCTTGCTGTTAAACGTTTGCTTTTGGTAAACAAAAAGAGCCGGCAAGCCGGCTCAGAATTTCTCGGGTCGCACGATTTCGACCGGTTGCAGAAAGGCGATCATGGCGTAGTCGGGGTAGTAGCGACTCTGCAGGTGGGCCAGCAGCCGCTCTGCCTGCTCCCGACTGCAGATCGCCTCCAGCCGGATGTTGCCGCTCTCGCTCCAGCTGGCGTTGCGCTCGCCATGATCCCCCCGGCCGCGGGCATCTGTGATGGTGTAGCCGCGCAGCCCCTCGCGGGTGAGGGTGCGCAGCAGGGTCGGCTCCAGATTGGCTTCCGTAATGACGGTCAGCAGGGTGCGGGTCTCGGTCTGCATGTGGCTACTCCGTGAAGTGGCGGGCCCAGCTGTGGTAGAGCGGGATCCCCAGCATGATGTTGAACGGGAAGGTGACCCCCAGCACGGCGCTGAGGGACAGCCCCGGGTTGGCCTGAGGCACGGCGATGCGCATGGTAGCCGGCACGGCAATATAGGAGGCGCTGGCCGCTAGGGTAGCCAGCAAGGTCAGGCCGCCGAGAGAGAGGCCCATCAGCTGGCCAGCCGCCAGCCCCAGTCCCGCCGAGGCGAGCGGCATCAACAGGGCGAAGCCGAGCAGGAACAGGCCGTGGCGGCGCAGATCCTGACACTGACGGGCGACGATCAGGCCCATCTCCAGCAGGAACAGCGCCAGCGCTCCCTTGAACAGGTCGACAAACAACGGTTTGAGCGGGGCAATTCCGTCCGGCCCGGCCAGATAGCCGATGGCCATGCCGCCCAGCAGCAGGGTCACCCCTTTGCCGAGGAAGGTCTCGTGGGCCAGCATGCGCCAGCGGGTCTCGCGACTGATGCCGCGGGCCAGCACTATGCCCACCAGAATGGCGGGGATCTCCATCACCGCGAGGAAGATGGAGAGCTGGGATTCAAAGCTGATGCCTCGCTCGGTGAGCCAGTTAACCCCGACCGCAAAGGTGGCGACGCTGACCGAACCATAGTGGGCGGCGGTGGCGGCGGCATCGACCCGGTTCATCTTGAGGCGCAGCACGGCAAAGCCGAGCAGGGTCTGCACCACGCCGAGCAGGATCACTAGCGCCAGTTGTGGCATCAGAGGTTGCAGGGATTGCTGGGCCAGACCGACGCCGCCCTTGAGGCCGATGGCCAGCAGCAGAAAGAGGGAGAGGGTGTCGTAGAGGGCAGGCGGCAGTTTGAGCTCGGAGCGCACCAGACCGGCCAGCAGACCAAACAGAAAGAAGAGTACAACAACGTCCAGCATGATGGTTCGCAGGGCAGTTCAGATAATGGTTGCATGCTAGAGCCCGCAATGTTTCGATAAAATCAGATTCTCGCTGATGGTTGTTCGGTAAAAACTGATAGGGAATGGCATGCTCAACTACAAACAGCTCTACTACTTCTGGCATGTGGCGCGCAGCGGCAGCGTGACGCAGGCCGCCGAACAGCTGCATCTCACGCCGCAGACCATCAGCGGTCAGGTGGCCGAGCTGGAGCAGTCCCTCGGGGTGGCGCTGTTCAACCGGGTGGGGCGGCGTCTGGTGCTGACCGCTGCGGGTCGGCAGGCGCAGGAGCAGGCGGGGGCGATTTTCTCGCTCGGCGCCGAGCTGGAGCACACCCTGCGCCACGCCAGTCAGGAGCTGACCATGCAGGTGGGGATCGCCGATTCGGTACCCCGCACCCTGGCGTTCGAGCTGCTGGCTCCCGCCATGGCGCTGGCGACCCCGCTGCGGTTGGTATGCCACGAGGAGCGGGCCGAGCAGCTGTTCAGCGAGCTGGCCCGTCACAAGCTCGACATGGTGCTGATCGATCGCCCGCTCCCTCCCGACAGCGGCGTGCGTGGCTATAACCACGAGCTGGGGCGCAGCCCGCTGGCGCTGTTTGCCAGCCCGGAGCTGGCGGCGCGGGCGCGGGACGGCTTTCCCGCCTCGCTGGAGGGGTTGCCGTTGCTGATCCCCGGAGAGAAGTCTGCCACTCACGATCGGCTGCTGGAGTGGTATCGCCAGCAGGGCATTCATCCCCATCTGGTGGGGCAGTTTGATGACTCCACCCTGATGAAGTCGTTTGGCAAGGCGGGGATGGGCATTTTCCCGGCACCGCTGGCGATGGCTGACGAGATTGGCCGTCTCTACGGGGTGGAACGGATTGCAACCCTCACCGACGTCACACTCTCTTACTATCTGGTCTCGGCAGGGCGCCATCTCTCCCATCCCGGGGTGCAGGCGGTAATGGAGGGGGCCCAGCGGCGGCTGGCAGCGCTGGCTGGTAATAAATAGAAATCTGGATGGCTATACATCCAGCTTGGCTCTGCCTATAATCCTCCCGCTTTGGCGCATCATGCTTAATAGGGAATCCGGTGAAAATCCGGAGCTGGCGCGCAGCGGTAAGGGGGAACGAAGCGACATCAGGGCACTGCCGTCAGGCGGGAAGCCGTCGCCGTAGGCCATTAGCCCCCGAGCCCGAAGACCTGCCAGAGTTCGTATTTCGGGCCGAGAGAAACCGGCCACGAAGTAGATACTTACGCGAACTTAAGGATCTCTCATGTCGAAGAAATTTCTGGCGGCTGCCCTGTTGCCGACGGCGGCGTTTGCCCAAACCACCATCCCCATCAATCCAACTCTGGTCATTACGGCCAACCGCGTGGAACAACCGGTCAGCTCGGTGCTGGCGCCCGTTGTGGTGATCGATCGTGCCGAGATCGAATCTCGTCAGGTTCAGAGTTTGCCCGAACTGCTGAAAACCCTGCCTGGTGTGCAGATAGCGACACTGGGAGGCCGGGGTCACATCAGCAGCCTGTTTATCCGTGGAACCAACTCCAACCACTCGCTGGTTTTGATGAATGGTCGTCCGATTGCAGCCATGGTGGCGGGTACGCCTGATCTCAGCCAAATCCCGCTCGGCAATATCGAGCGCATCGAGTATATCCGTGGCCCACGCGCGGCGGTGTATGGCTCCGATGCCATTGGCGGCGTTATCAACCTCATCACCAAAACATCCGCCAAGAATGGCAGCGAGACACACCTGAAGGGCGGTGCTGGCAGCCATGGCTATGGTCAGGGCGAGCTCAAAACGGTTCAGTCATTGGGTCAAAAAACCGATATGAACATGCTGATCGGCTACGAGCGTACCGATGGTTTTGATATTAAGGCGCAAGATGGCTCTACCCCTATACAGCCTGATCGGGATGGGTTTGCTGGTTTGAATGGCCAGATTGGTCTGAATCACCGTTTCAATGATGCTTGGAGTGCCGACATTAACGCGCAGGGTTATAACAACCTCACTGATATAGATGGTGGTGAAGACTGGCTTGCGCCCGGCGTTCCATCATCAGATCAAAGTCGGGTTCAGGCTTTCCAATATGACGGTGGTCTTAAGTTCCAGAGTAAGGATCTGATCAGTCGATTTGAAGCCAGTTACGGTGAGAACAAGCTGAAGAACTGGCTGGAGAGTAATGGGGAAGAGACTGGCCAGCCCATTCATACAGGTTTGACACGCTTATCCTGGATCAATAGCTGGAGTGGTATTGAAGGGGTCAGCCTGACAGGCGGTGCAGATTGGCAGCGTGAGGAGATGAAGTCAGACTCTCGAGGGTCTAATAAAGCTTTCAATTCCCCCGACCGCGACAATACCGGTCTGTTTGCCGTAGGGAGCTACCGTTGGCAGGCGCTGCTGTGGGAGCTGTCAGGTCGTACCGATGACAACCAGCAATATGGTCGTCACAACACTTGGTCTGCCGCCAGCGGGCTGGATATCGATGAGAACCATAATGTCCGGTTGAGTTACGGTACTGGCTTCAAGGCCCCCACCTTCAACCAGCTCTATTATCCAGGGTCTGAGAATCCGACACTCAAGCCGGAAGAGAGCAAAAACCTGGAGTTGGGCCTGTCAGGTCGCTATTCGGCCTGGGATTGGTCTGTGAATCTGTATCGCAACCGCATCGATAATCTGATTTATTGCCTGACCAGCATGAGCTACACCTGCAACCCCAAAAATACCACGGCGGATATCAAAGGAGTGGAAACGGAGCTCGGCATCGACACCGGACCTGTGCATCATCGTTTGAGCTACGACTACACCAGAGCCAAAGATACGGGTAATCAGGATTTGCAGCTGCTGCGTAGAGCTGAACATAAAGGCAGCTGGATCGCAGATACCCGATTCGATGCCGCAACACTAACTGCTGAACTGCTCTATGTGGGCAAGCGCTATGACAACAACTGGGCGACTAGCCAGCGGGTGGAACTCAGTGCCTATACGCTGTTGAACCTGGCTACCAGTTACGAGGTGACTCAGCAATTTACCTTGGGTGGGCGTATAGATAACTTGTTCGATCGTGATTACGCCCCTGCCTATGGTTATGCCTCACCGGGTACCGAGTTCAAAGTGACTGCCGATTATCGCTTCTGATGCTTTATTCGGTTCATCTTTGAAAAACCGAGGCCCTGCCATTGGCAGGGCCTTTTCTATTGGCGGCAGGCGGGAGTATGATCGCCGCCTTGCACCAAAGGGGAGCTCAAGTGGCCAATATTCTCGTGTTTGATTCCGGTATGGGTGGCCTGACCATCTACCGCGAGATCCGCCGCGTTCTGCCGGCACACAACTATTTCTACTGCTTCGACAACGCCAACTTCCCCTATGGTGAATTGAGCGAGCCCGCCCTGATTGCTGCCTGCACCCGCTTGGTGACCACCATGGTAGCCCGTCATCATATCGATCTGGTGGTGATTGCCTGCAACACGGCCAGCACCATAGCGCTGCCGGCCTTGCGTGAGGCTCTGGATATTCCCGTGGTGGGGGTGGTGCCAGCCATCAAGCCCGCCGCTGCACAGACTCGCAACGGTTGTATCGGTCTGCTGGCCACTCCAGGCACCGTCAGCCGCGACTATACCCACGAACTGATCGCCCAGTTTGCTCCCGGCAAGCGGGTGCTGCTCAAGGGCACCACCGAGCTGGTTATAGAAGCCGAGCACAAGCTGTCGGGCCTGCCGGTCAATATGGCGCTGCTGCGCGAGGTATTGGCCGACTGGCTGGAAGGGGAGGAGAAGCCGGATACGCTGGTGCTCGGTTGCACTCACTTCCCGCTACTCAATGAAGAGATTGGGCAACTGATGCCGCAATGCATGCTTATTGACTCGGGCAGTGCTGTTGCCAAACGGGTGGCCTGGTTGCTGAACAATGGCGGGCATGCCGCCGTGCAGCCTGTACATATAGAAGAGGTGATTGCCAGGGCTTACTGTACCCGGCTGGATGGGGAGGCCCAAAAACTGACAGCCCCCTTGCAAGCATGGGGGCTGTCATCACTGAAAGAGGTTAGGTTCTGACGAGCGGTTAGGCGTCAGCTTCGCTACCTTCTCTTTCCTCTTTATCACGTTTGTCATTTGCTTCACGCACCTTGAGGGTGCGCTGCTGATACTCTTTATCATTCAAAGCGGCAATCGCTTTGGCGGCATCGGCGGCGGGCATCTCCACGAAACCGAAACCTCTGCGCTTGCCGGTTGCCTTGTCTTTCATCAACCGCACGGAAATTACCTGGCCCTGTTCGGCAAACAATTCGCGCACTGCGATCTCATTGGCGCGATAGGGCAGGTTGCCTACATATAAGGTGCAAGTCTCCTGATTGGCGATCGACTCGGCAACATTAGCCGGGGTTCGCTTCAGGAACAGCGGTACCACGAAACCGCCGATGGCCAGACCTGCTGCAAAAATCACTTCCGCTTTCAAAGAGAACTGCAGGGCCTAGGCAACCAGGTAGCCGACCACTGCCAATACCAGAGCAAGGATTGCGGCCTGCATATATACGGGAAACTTGGATAAATTCATCTTAAAAGACCTTTTGTAAATGAAAGCAAAAAAGGTGCAACACTATATTCACCTCCATGGTAACCAGCTTTCCTGATTGGCGCTACCATGGACCACTCGGGAGAGGTTATCGGCTCCAGTATGGCATTCCCAAGGTCACTAAAGGCGACATAAATGACGCTAAAATGGGAGTGAAATAACCGGATTGTGGATAACATTGTATATATACACTGAATAAGCTGTTTCTAATTGAATAATTTGAAATTTTCGTGATTTTCTTCAAAAAAAGTCTTGTCATCGCAGCGCC